>NZ_CP047241.1:0-300153 GCF_009856625.1 Aquitalea denitrificans | reverse complement strand
TCACAGCAAGCCAACGCCGGTATTCCCCTGCTATCACGCTTTGGTTTGAACCTGAATGACAGGGTGCAAGCGCCGCTGTTTGCAACTTATGGCAAAACGGCCCGGCAGTGGGTGATTGCGCCTGCGCAACAGGATATCCAGCGCATTTTGCTTGAGCTGAACAAGCTGCCCCTGTCGGGCGGTGGCGAGGCGATTTCGCTGGCCAGCAAGGTGGGGTTTGACAGCCTGAAAGCTTATTTGATGCTGGATACGCCGTCCCGCACGCAAGCGGCATTCCTGTCGGATCAACTACGCCAACGTAGTGGATTCAACGATCAGGCGCATGCGCAAATCCTGCAGTTTTATGCGCAGCATCTGGCAGCACACCCGGAATGGAAGTTGGCGGCCTTGCCAACAGTCGTAGCAGGTGCGCGCCAGACACTGCTTGGCCTCAATGGGGTGGAGCATGGCGACGAGACGATTTACCAGTCCATCCTGCAGCAGGCTGGCGAGAAATATCCGGCCCGCACCGCCAGCAGCCTGTTACCTGGTGTAGACAGCCGTGGCCTGTTTCTGCTGCCCGGCACCATCTCTGGGGCTTACACCCGCGAAGCATGGGAAGGCTATGTGAATGCAGCGATTGATGCTGCCGATCCAAAACAAGGCGGCGAGGCGCTATGGGTGATGGGGGCAGAAGCCGCACGCAGCGAAGGCAGCCTGCTTAAAACCCGGCTGCGGCAACGCTATTTCACCGACTACGCCGCCGCCTGGCAAGCCTGGCTGAACGGGCTGCGCTGGCAATCTGCCAATTCCTTGCCCAGCGCCGTGGCGCAATTGAGCACTTACGCCGATCCACAACGCTCACCCCTGCTGGCCTTGATGCATATGATTCAGTATCAGGGGCAGGCCGGTGCCACCGAAAAATCCCTGGCGCGTGACTTGCTCGACAAAACCCGCGCGCTGGTGGGCAAATCCACCGACAAGGCAGCCACGCAAGATCCTGCACGCAGTGATCCGCTAGCAAGTGCCTTTGGCCCCTTGTTACAGTTGACGGCCCCGGATGATGGCAAGGGCAACAACACGCTCAGCCTGGCGCGCTATCTGGAATCCGTCACCTCGGTGCGGCTGAAACTGCAGCAGCTGGCCTCCTCGCCCAATCCTGATGCCGCGTCGCGGCAGTTGGCACAGGCGCTGTTCAAAGGCGAACAGAATGCGCTGGCCCATGGCCAGAACTACGCTGCCATGCTGGCGGCAAGCATGGGGGCGGAATGGGCGGGCTTTGCACAACAGTTGTTTGTCAGCCCACTGGATAGCGCAAATCAGGTGGTGATGTTGCCTGCGGCCTTTGACATCAATGATTTGTGGCAGCGCAGCGTCTTCTTGCCGTGGGGCAGTAAAGTTGCCGGGCGCTTCCCCTTCAATGCCACGGACAACGAAGCCTCCATCCCGGTCCTCACCGGCTTTCTGGCACCGGAACAAGGGGCGATTGCCCGCTTCCTGGGCAACACACTCGCCGGTGCGCTGGTGCAAGAAGGCGATCAGTGGCTTCCCAGCCCTACTCTGGTGAATGCGGCACCCTTCGATGCCAATTTCCTCAATGCCGTGAATATGCTGAGTCATCTGTCCAGCTTGCTGTATGCCGAAGGTGATGCCAGTTACCAGTTTGACCTGCGCCCTGTTGCCATGCCCGGGCTGATCGAAACAACACTCTTCATTGACGGCCAGGAATTAAAATACTTCAACCAGCGTGAAACGTGGCTAGCCATGCATTGGCCGGCGACAGGCCAGAATACCGGCACCCGCTTGCAGTGGCAGTCGCTCAGCACCGGGACGCAACAAACCCTGGAATTCAGCGGCCGCTGGGCCTTCATCCGCTTGCTGGAAAAAGCCAGGGTGGTGCAACTGGACAAAGCCCGCTTTCAACTGGACTTTGCCCTGCCTGATGGTTTGACCGCGCGCTATATCCTGCGCACAAGCGCCAGCGAGGGACCACTGGCCTTGCTCAAGCTGTTGCAATTCAAGCTGCCGTCACGGGTATTTGCCTTGCCCGGGCCGCCCACGGCCACCAGAGAGAACATGAGCGCCACGCGCTGATTCCGTTAACCGGCCAGAGCAATGCGGCACGGCATCCCCACGCTGGCTGGCTTGCGGCCTCGCCGTATTCCTGATGCCAGTCTCTTGCGCATGACGGCGACCGATGCCGCATTGCTTGTACCCAGCCCGGATTACCAAGATCCGCTTGTAAATGATGCAGTGACTTCACAGGCAACTCTAAGCATTTGGCATTAAGTCATGTCATGGAACTGTCATTCGCGGGGTCTACACTGCGCAGCATCATCGTGCAGAAGCCGCATTCATGTCTCTTATCAAGCGTTTATGGCTGACCGTCCTGTTTACCGTAGCCAGCCTGCTGATCGTACTGGCCGTAACCAGCCAGCAATTGTTCTCCCTTACCCGGCATGTGGACGACTACAGCCAGCATCAGCAACTGTCAGCCAATCTGTACCAGTTCAAGGCCAGTGTGCTCAGCCTGTCCCGTGCCGATCCGCTGCAGCCGGACACCGCCAAGCACTTGCAACAGGTCAAACAGCAAGTGCAACAACTGAGTGGCCAGATTGCCAGCGCCCTGCCAGAGGCCGAAGCCAAGCCATTCCAGGAACAAAGCAATCAGCTGTGGCAGCAATACACCCGCAATCTGGAAAGCGCACTGACGATTGCCGAAAGCGCACCGCAGGACGCCTTGTCCATTCCCGAGCAGGCCTATCAGCAAAGCCTGGTGCCGCTGGTGACACTGTTGGACAAGCAGCTGGCCCATGCCAGCCGCAGTCAGGCAGCCGAAGAATCAGCCATGCATGCCATGCTGCAGCAACTGGCCTTTTACATTCTGGGGCCGCTGTTGCTGGCCAGCGTGGCGGTAGTGCTGATCCAACTGGCGCTGGCACGCCGCCTCAAGCTGCAGATGGAAGCCATGGGCCGTGCGGTGGATGCGCTGAGTGAAGGCAATCTGGCAGCACGCCTGCCAGAACAGGGGAAAGACGAGCTGGCGCAAATGGCGGCCCGCATCAACCGTTTTCTGGAGCGGCTGAGCGAGCTGCTGGCCAATGTGCATCAGCATGCCAGCCGCAACCAGCGTGACAGCCAGCAACTACAATTGATCACCAGCCAGGCCGCTGACGCCAGCCGCCTGCAAAGCGGCAAGGCCAATCTGAGCAACGAAGCAGCGGCACAGATTGCCAGCCAGGCAGACAGCGTGGCGCAGTTCATCGCCCAGGCCGAAGCCGGTTCGCAACAGGCGCTGCAACGTACCGAGCAGGCTCGCCAGCTGGGCAGTGCCAATGCCACCGCCATGCAGGATCTGGCCGGGCGCATTGATTCGGCCATGCAGGAGATGCAGCAGCTGAACCAGTCGATTGGCGACATTGCCCAGATCAGCACCCTGATTCGCGATGTGGCCGACCAGACTAATCTGCTGGCGCTCAACGCCGCCATCGAGGCAGCGCGGGCGGGCGAACAGGGCCGTGGTTTTGCCGTGGTGGCCGATGAGGTGCGCAAGCTGTCCGAGCGCACGGCCAGTGCCACTTCGCGCATTTTCGACAGCCTGGCCAAGGTAGAAACCGTAAAACAGTCGCTGGGCGATGCCATCGATACCGCCGGCAAGGCCAGTCATGACAACCAGCATGCCCAGCAGGCACTGGACGCGGCACTGTCCGGCGTGGATCAGGCGCTGGCCGAACTGGACCAGTTGATGGGGCAGATCAGCCATGTACGCCAGCAGCAGAGCGAAGCCGGCAATAGTATCCGCCAGCATGGTTTTGAACTGGCTCACCTGGCCAGCAGCATCGACGAGCAGATGCGTGATGCCAATCCGGTAATGCGCCAGATGGCCGAGTCAGCCGGCGTGCTGACTCAGGCACTCAGTTGGTTCCGGCTGCAGCCACAACAATAAAACACCCGATGCAAAAACGGCAGCCCGTGGGCTGCCGTTATCATTTACTACTCCTGTACAGGCTGCTTACAGCACCGCCAGCGCGGCGTCGTAGTTGGGTTCGCTGCCGATTTCGGCTACCAGCTCGCTGTGCAGCACGGTGTTGTCGGCATCCAGTACCACCACGGCACGGGCAGTCAGGCCGGCCAGCGGGCCGGAAGCCAGCTTCACGCCCCAGGCTTGCAGGAAGTCGGCATTGCGGAAGGTGGACAGGTTCACCACGTTCTCGATGCCTTCGGCGCCGCAGAAACGCTTTTGCGCAAACGGCAGGTCGGCAGAAACGCACAGCACCACGGTGTCGGCCTTGCCTGCGGCTTTTTCGTTGAACTTGCGTACCGAAGTGGCGCAAGTCGGGGTGTCCACGCTGGGGAAAATGTTGACGATTTTCTTCTTGCCGGCAAAGTCGGCCAGAGTCACGTCAGCCAGATCACCATTGGTCAGCGTCAGGGCCGGAGCCTTGTCGCCCTTGACCGGCAGGGTGCCTGCCACTTCAACCGGGTTACCGCGCAGGGTTACAGATGCCATGTGTCACTTCCTTCAAGCAAAGGCGGCCAATGCTGCGACCGGCCGCCGGGGTGGAGATGCACTCAGTGTGGGGCCTGGCGGCAGAAAATCAACCCTGCCGCCAGTCAGCCTATTCTTCCAGCTTGAGTCCCAGCTCGTTCAGCACTTCGCGCGCACTGCGAAACGCTTCCACGGCAGCCGGTGCGCCGCCATACACCGCGCTATGCAGCAGCACTTCGCGGATTTCCACCAGGCTGGCACCATTATTAATGGCGCCGCGCACATGGCCTTTCAGCTCGGTGCTGCGGCCCAGCGCTGCCAGCATGGCGCAGGTGATCAGGCTGCGGGTTTTCAGGTCCAGCCCCTCGCGCTGCCAGGTGCTGCCCCAGGCATGCTCGTTCAGCCAGTCCTGCAAGGGGGCGGAAAAACCATCCAGATTGCTCATCGCCCGTTCCACAAAAGCCTCGCCCATCACCTGGGTACGACGGGCCTTGCCGGCGGCGCGGTCTTGCTCGCTCATGTCTGCTCCTTTCGTGGCTAGTAATGAAGTCGGATGCTCAGGACAGCAGGCTGCCCAGCACTTGCACCAGCCGTGCGCATTCGGCATCGGTGCCGATGCTGATGCGCAGGTACTGGTTGATACGCGGCGCAGTGAAATGGCGCACGATCACCGCCTGCTGACGCAAGCCGGTGGCCAGCATGGCCGCATCGTGCTGCGGATGGCGGGCAAACACGAAATTGGCCGCCGAGGGCAATACTTCAAAGCCCAGTGCCTGCAATTGCGCTGTCAGTTGTTCCCGCGTGCGCATCACCGCCTGGCAGGTGTGGCGGAAGTAGTCGTCGTCTTCGAATGACGCCACCGCCCCGGCCAGCGCCAGCCGGTCCAGCGGGTAGGCGTTGAAACTGTTTTTCACCCGCTCCAGCGCCTCAATCAACGTGGCATCACCCACCGCATAGCCCACGCGCAGCCCGGCCAGCGAGCGCGATTTGGACAGGGTGTGCACCACCAGCAGGTTGGGATAGTCGTTCACCAGTGCGATGGCGCTGTCGCCACCAAAATCGACATAGGCTTCGTCGATCACCACCACCTGGTCGGGATGGTCATCCAGCAGCTGGCGGATGGCGGACAACGGCAGCAGGCGGCCGGTGGGCGCATTCGGATTGGCCAGAATCACCCCGCCGCAGGGCTGGCGGTAGTCCTCCACCCGGATGGACAGGCTGTCATCCAGCGGCACCTGACGCGCTTCGATGCCGAACAGGCCGCAATACACCGGGTAAAAACCATAGCTGATGTCCGGCATCAGCAAGGGCTGTTCGTGCTTGAGCAGCGCCTGGAACACAATGCCCAGCACCTCGTCCGAGCTGTTGCCCACAAACACCTGCGGGCGGCTGACGCCGTGGTAGCCGGCAATGGCATCTTTCAGCTTTTCGCCGCTCGGGTCCGGATACAGGCGCAGGCTGTCGTCGGTGGCGGCGCGGATGGCCGCCAGCACCTTGGGCGACGGCCCGTAGGGGTTTTCATTGGTATTAAGCTTGATCAGCGTATCCAGCTTGGGCTGCTCGCCCGGCACATAAGGGGTGAGCTGATGCACCACCGGACTCCAGAAACGACTCATGATTCAACCTTTCCCGGCCACGCCAAACGCAGCCTGCATACATTAACGTCCTGCGCTGCGCGCCGACAGCAACACGCCACCCAGAATGGCAGCAATCCCCAGCAGGTGATAACCATGAATGGCCTCACCCAGCAATAACATGGACAACACGGCACCAAACGCCGGCATCAGATGAATGAAACTGCCGGCCCGCGCCGCACCAACCCGCGCCACGCCCTGATTGTAAAAATGATAAGCCAACACCGAGGGCAGCGTGCCGACATAGGCAAAACTGGCCAGCGTGGTGACATTCAGCACCGCCTGCCGCCCCTGGGCATATTCCAGCAAAAACAGCGGCAGGATGGCCAGCAGGCCGATGGCCACCAGCAGAGTCAGCAAGCCCAGACGGTCCAGCCCGGCGGGCAGGCCACGCAGCAGCAGCGTATAGACAGCCCAGGCCAGCATGGCGCAGAACACCAGCGCATCGCCATGGTTGATATCCAGCGTCAGCAAGCGTGCCGGTTCGCCATGCGCCACCAGCAGCAACACCCCGGCAAAGGACAGCAACACCGCAGCCAGCTGACCACGATTAAGCGGCAGGTGGAAAAACAGCGCCCCCAGCAGCACGATCAGGATGGGAATGAAGGAATTGAGCAGCACGCCATTGGTGGCGCTGGTGGATTGCAAACCTAGGTAAACCAGCGAATTGAAACTGGCAATGCCCAGCAAGGCCAGCAGGATGATGCGTCGCCAGTGCGGCTGCCACAGCTGACGCTGCGCCAGCATGGGTTTGAGCCCCACCGGCAACAGCACGGCCAGCGCAATCAGCCAGCGGCCAAAAGCCAGGGTCAACGGTGGAATGCTGGCGTGTACGGCACGGCCCAATACGAAGTTACCAGCCCAGAACAGGGCGGCCAGGGTAAGCAGACAGTAAGCGGCAGTGTTGGAAGAACGTGGTGAATTCATGGTTTCAACCATGCCATGCCGGGCGGAAGGCTGGCAACTGTTTTGCGGCGCAACATGCATGCACTCATGCCGGCCAGCAGACCAGCCGGGATGAAGATTGCCTCTTCCCACCTCCTCTGCCCGCTCCGCGGAACCGTTTTCATGGCGGGGCTGCCCGCCGTGCAGGCAGGGGAGCTGCCTCGCCAGCTCCCCTGCACCCCTAGGCGACCCCGGGTTGCGCGTATTTCCGCCGTATCCGCGCCGGGCAAGGCGCCGCCGAACTCGCCATTCGCTAACGTCGAATGGCTCAAACATGCGGCGCCTTAAAACCTTGCCCAACGCAGCTCCGACGGCGCGCGCCACGGGGATTGGGGCGCATCACATCGCTGTTGGCTTCGACACTACGTCTTTTGTCTGCATCACAGGCCAGGCAAAAAAAAACCGGAGCCGCAGCCCCGGTCAACGACATCCCCCACGAGATGTATTCCCCATCAACACTGCAAACATGTTGCAAGCAACATGGCGCACCACCCCGTTCCGGGCGGCGTGCAGCAGTATCAAACTGCCTAGCAGCATAAACGGGACATAGGGGCGCTGTCGATGATTTTGTTCGGCAGATGCCAAGACAAATGATCAAACAGCATTGTATACAATCATATAAACAATGACTTACGTATAAGTATCAATGTTATTGTCGTGTTATTTGATCAAACAATACAAAGACTTGCTCCATTTATCCAGCCGGATAGACCAGCAGCCATGGCGCACCGCGCCCCGATAGCCAGCCAGCATGCCACGTTGCAGTGCTGTCAATAATGTTAAACAAATGCCACAGTCAGCGCGCCAGTGCCGTCAGACGTGGCAGATGATCCGCCGCATGGAAGCGGCCCTTGGCATCGCGGTTGACCCAGGCCATGGCGTGCTGCGGGTCATGAGTGAAGAACAGCCGCCCTTGCCTGGCCAGCAGATTCTCCAGCAGTTGGCGCTTTTCGTCGGTCAGCTGTTCAGGGAAACGGTCATAGCCCATGGTGATGGGTACATGCACCCAGGGTGCGCCGGGGATGAGATCGGCGGCGTACACCACCGGCCCCTCCTCCAGCGGAATTTCGGTCAGCAACATGCCGGGCGTGTGGCCATCGCTCAGGTGGAAGCGGTAATCCGCTGGCAGACAGGCCGGTGTCTCGCCATCGGTCAGCACCAGTCGGCCACTGTTTTCCAGCAAGCTAATCAGTTCGGGAATGAAGGACGCACGGTCGCGCGCATGTGGCTCCTTGGCACGCTGCCAGGCGCTGCGGCTGACAACGAATTGCGCCTGGGGAAACAGCAGCCGTGCCGGGCCGCCATCCCAGGCGGCCAGCAGGCCGCCGACATGGTCGAAATGCAGGTGGGACAGGATGACCACGTCGATGTCTTCGTGGCTGCAACCGGCGGCGGCCAGATTGTCCAGCAGCACATGGCCGTCTTCCACCACACCGTAACGCGTCTTGAGATCCGGTGCAAAAAAGGCACCGATCCCCGCCTCCAGCAGAATGCGGCGGCCATCATCCTCGCGCACCAGCAAACAGCGGCAAGCCAGCGGCACCCGGTGCGCCTCGTCCGGAGTCAGCCATTGGCTCCACATAGCCCGTGGCGCATTGCCGAACATGGCACCGCCGTCCAGTTTCTGGGAATTGCCAAGCAGGGAAGTCAGGGTACGCATGGGCGCTCCAGGTGATGATCGATGCGATCGATTATCAAGCAAGCGCTCGGTATTGTCACCCACTGCGCGGCAAGGCCACACTAGCCGACGGCAGTTTCTCCGGCATGGCCGATGAACAAGGCTTCCTGCTCCACCTTGAGCTGCCGCTCCAGCATACCGGCACACAGATCAGCCAACATCGGTGGCAAAGGCAGTCGTGCCAGCCGTGCCAGCGCTTGCTGGTCGTCTTCTTTCAAGGGCTGGCCGCCACAGGCTAAGGTCAGGTCATCGGCCTGCATGCGCCAAGGCTGCCAGGCACAGCCGGCCTTGCCGGCCAGATCGCCCACTTGCAGGGCAATGGCCACGCCAGATGGGTCCAGATCGCAAGCTACCTGTACCGGCAAGCGCAGCAGCGCCAGCAGATGGCCCACCGCCGCCAGCCAGCGCCGGTGTGGATAGCCTGGCACCCAGATGTTCAACACCGCTTCGGCCTGCTGGGTCAGTACTTCAAACACACTGAGGTTTTCCACCACCCGCACCATTTGCAGTTGGCCACGCACTGCATCTACCTGCAACAGGGCTTCCGGAGCCAATGCCAGTCCGCTTTGCAACAAGGAAGCGGACAGCAGCAACTGACCGCCGGCATGCAGTTCCAGCGGGCCGGACAGGAAAACATGCGGGGTATGGCGCGAGATGCCGCAGGCTTCCAGCGCAATGCCAAACTCGGCCAGCCAGCGCCGGTCGGCTTCGCCAAAGGCCTTGCTGCGCCCCAGTGCATACTGGGAAAACTGCCGCTCGGTACCCCACAACCCTGCAGATAGCCAGCTATCCAGCCCCTGGGCAATCTTCAGCCGCCGCTCCAGCGTGGAAGACTGCACGCGCTGGGTAAGGCTGTCGGCCAGGGTTTGCAGCTGCGGATTTTGCGGCTGCCAACCACGCCATAGCTGCACCACTTCGTCGCGCGCATCAGCATCCGGCAGGCCGATCAGGCTGCGCAACTGGTACACCTCGCGCCAGCTGACCCAGAACGGCTCCCACTGCCCCAGCCGGTCGGGCTCGGCATGCAGTTCCACCTCACACCAGCCACACTCCAGCAGGCGGCGCAGCAAATCTTCGGCCTGGGTTGGATCGCCACTTTGCGCCACGAGAGTAGTCCAGCGCTGGCGCATCACGCGCAAGGCCAGCCAGCGCTGCAGCAAAGCCTGGTCGGTCTGGGGCAACAGCAAGGGTGTAGGGGCAAGCGTGGGTTGCAGCAGCAAGTGGTGGCCGCGAGCGCCAATGGGCAGGCGCTCCACCAGTTCCGGGGAAATACGGGCAAGCCAGCTGGACATGGGGTTCTGCCAGAGTAAAGGGTGAAAGGAGTAGACCGCCGGACGGAAACAAGTTTCCCCGCCCGGCAGCAACATCAGGCCTGTGAGTCGGACTGCGGTGCATCCACCCGGCGGCGGGTTTGCAGGATGGGCGGGGCCCACTGCTCGCCCGGCCGCTTCTTGCGGGTGGCCAGCGTCAGTTCGGATGGCGCAAAGATATTGATGTTATGCGTGTTGGGCGTGGTGATCAGATACTGCGCCTCGGTAGCCTTGAGGAAGCCTGCTACCCGGTCGATGTTGAAAATATCGAGGTGGGCGAAGGGTTCGTCAATGAACACGAAACCGGACGGGTTGGCCTCGTCCATCATCAGGCCGATCAGCAGGATCAGCGATTTCATCACCTGCTGGCCGCCGGAAGCCTCGCCGTCGTTCATGCCCATCAGGCCCTTCTGGTCGAAGTTGAAGCGCAGCGTCAGCCCGGCCTGCGCCAGCGCCGCATCGTCGTTTTCCAGCGTGGGCAGCTCCACATCCACACCGATGCCGGCCAGCTCGCCCAGGCGCTTGATATTGGCACCATAAGCCCGCACCGTGGCGCGCAGCTTGCCCATATAGGCGGCGCGGGCGTCGTCGGTGAGTTCACGCGAGCGGTCCACCTCGCTCTGGCGGCGCTGGCGTTCGCGGTCGATTTGCGCCAGGTCGTCGGCCAGCTTGTCGCGCAGCGCCAGTACCGACTCGTCGGTTTCCCATTCGCCGCCTTGCAGCCGCTCTTGCAGGTAATTCAGCTGATGGCGCGCATCGGCGGCGCTTTCGTATTCCTCTTCCAGCGCGGCCACATGCTCGGCGGCCAGCGCATCGGCGGGCAAACGCTCGGCCCACTCGCGCAGTTCGGCCAGCAGGCGGCGTAGCTGGCGGCGGCTGTTTTCCACCTCCTGACGCTTGCCGTCGTAACGCGACAGGCTTTCCTGTTCGCGCTGGCAGATGCGGTCGTGCTCCAGCCGCGCATCGCTGTAGCGCTGGTCTGCCGCATCCTTGGTGGCACTGGCTTCGGCCAGTTGTGCGCCCAGTTCCTGCTGCTGCGCTTGCAGGCTGTCCAGCCGGGCAGCCAGTGCGGCAAATTCTTCGGCACGGCTATCCAGCTGGCGGATGGCGTCCATGCCGCCCAGGTATTCGGCCAGCCCGGCCGCCTCGCGGGTGATGCTCACCAGCCGTTCTTCGTCGGCCAGAATGCGCACGTTCAGCTGCTTCAGCTTGTCGCGCAATGCCAGCAGGCGCGACTGGCGCGCACCTTCGCCAAAGGCAAATTCATGCGCGGCTACGCCGATATGGCGCGCCCCGCGTCGTTCGCGGAAGTAACCGTCGCGGGTAATCCAGTCGCCATCCACCGCGGCACCGGCCTGGGCGTTTTCCACCCGGCTGACCTTGTTCAGCTGCTGGTACAGCCAGTCCGGTGCATTGGCGGAAAAGCGGATCACTTCCAGCAGGCTGCCCTTGCGTGCGGGCGGCGGGCTGCTGCGTTCCGGCACTACAAAATGGCGGAAGCGCAGTTTTTCGCCCAAGCGCCAGGCCTCGCCCTTTTGCTGCGGGTTTTCCAGCAGCACCACATGACGGTAGGGGCGCAGCATGGCTTCCACCGCACCCTGCCAGCCGGCGTCCATCACCTCGATGATGTCGGACAGCATGGCGTGGCCGATATTGGCCTCGTCCAGTGCCGCCTTGAACTGGCGCACTTCTTCCGGCGAGCGGCCACGGCCGATTTCCAGTGCCTCGACATGGTTTTTCAGGTCGACGCGCTGGCGGTTCAGGTCGCGCAGGCCGTCTTTGAGTTGCTCGGCCTCACTGCGCAGGCCGGACAGCTTGTCGGACAGTGCGGCGGCATCGGCACCGTATTCGCGGCTGGCCAGGGCTTGCAGGCGGTCGCGCTCTTTCAGCTGGCCACTGACGCTGGCATGTTCGGCCTTGGCGGCCATGAACTGCTCCTGCGCCTGCAAACGGGCTTGTTCAGCTGCCTGGCGTGCTTCACCCGCAGCCACTTCGGCGGCCTTGAGCTTGGCCACCAGTTGCAAGGTGTCGTGATGTTCGCGCCGGGTGCGGCTGAGCTGGCCGTAGGCGGCGCGGTAGTTTTGCCAGGTCTGGCCCAGTGCGCTCTTGCCATCCAGATAGGCCAGCACCGGCAGGGCTTCGTCCTGCAGGCGGCGGATGGTCTGGCTGAGCTGACGCCATTCCAGAAAACGCCCGGCGCGGGTTTTCATGGTTTCCACCCGTGCTTCCAGTGCTTCTTCCTGCCGGGTGAGCGCTTCCAGTTCCAGCTCGGTGGCGCGTTGTTCGTCACGGGCACGCTGGTAGTTGTCCAGCACGTCCTTGTCGCCGAATACCTGGAAGACCAGGTCCAGCAATTGTTTGGGGCTGTATTCGGTCAGCTTGTCGGTATCGCCCTGCTCCAGCGCCAGCACCTCGCCCACGGCGGGGGTGAGGCCGGCCACTTCCAGCCGGCGGCGGTATTCCTGCACCCCCAGCCATTGCGCTTGCGCCTCGGCCAGTTCCAGCGGCACATCACCATCCAGAATGGCGTAATGCCGCACCCAGTCGCCGCCCTGCTTCTTGATGCGGCACAGCAGCGTCACCGCATCGCTGACGATGGGAAAGAAGGGGGTGGGATACAGGCCGCCAGACGGGCGACGCGGGTTGTCCACCACGCCGCGCAGGTAGGCAAACGGCTCGCGGTTGTTGCGCACATAGCGCTTGTAGTCGCGCTTGCCGGAGCACTTGATGGCCAGCAGGGTACGCATGGCATCCAGCAAGGTGGTTTTGCCCGAACCATTGGGGCCGATGATGGTGACAATCTGCGCGTCCAGCGGCACCGCCAGCCGTTGCCAGAAGTCCCAGTGCACCATTTCTACCGATTTCATCTGGAACATCAGTGGTTTTCCTCTTGCGCGGGGGCTTGTAGGTCGTCTTCGGCAGTGTCAAACAGGCTGGAGCCATCATCCATCACAGTCGGCTGTACCGCCTGGGCAATGGCGCTGGCAGTCTTGTCGGCCAGCGCATCGGCGGCCAGGCAGCGGCGCTGGCCCAGCACCTCGGACAGCGCACCTTCGATGATGCGCGGTGCCAGCTGGCTGTAGTCGATCATCAAATCCAGCATCGGGCCTTCGTCCAGCCATTTGTTACGGCGTACCACAAAGCCCAGGTTCACCAGCCGGCCCAGATTGGCATTGAAACGGGTACGGCCGCCCAGCGCCTTGCCGAAGTCGGCATACAGCGCGTCTTCCGACACGCCGGTGGACACGCCCTCGCCGGTTTCCAGCGGTTTTTGCGCGCCAAACATATCACTCTGGTTTTCACGCCCGGCTTCCACGCGGGCAATCTGCCGTTCGCGCTTGGGCAGGATGATCAGCGCCCACAGGATCACCAGCAGCGCCACGCCATCGCGCGGCAGGCCCAGATTATTGTTGAGCCAGGCTTCGCCGCTGCCGAATACCGGCTCGGTCATTTCCGGTAACAGGGCGACGGCGATGTATTCGGCGTAAGGATTTTCCACCAGCCGCAGGCCGACATCGGCCAACCGCTTGTCCAGCTCCTGGCGGAAAATGTCATCCAGCAGCGCCTTGCGCGCCAGCGCGTCGCCACGCGGCACCACGCGGTGCGCCAGCAGACGGGCGGTGAGGGTTTTCAGTTGCTGTTCCATGGCTTAATTCGGGGTATGAGGAAGCAGCCGCGCATCAGACAGCGTGGCAACTTCCGGGTGTTCGGGTTCAATCACGGCTTCGCCGCCGTGCAGGGTGAACGGCAATTTGGCCAGCGCCGCCACGATGCTGGCATCGCCATGGCTTTCCGGGTCGCCAATCAAGGACAGCAAGGACAGGCGATAGGCGGTTTCGTTGTAGCTGTCGGCCAGCACCGCCTGCCGGATGGGGATGTGGTCGGCACCGGTTTCGCCCAGTTGCAG
Source organism: Aquitalea denitrificans (assembly GCF_009856625.1). GTDB lineage: Bacteria > Pseudomonadota > Gammaproteobacteria > Burkholderiales > Chromobacteriaceae > Aquitalea > Aquitalea denitrificans. The sequence continues at coordinate 286,211 of NZ_CP047241.1, read as the reverse complement.
GCCCAAGGTCAGCAGCTCGTCGTACATGGCTTCGGCGGCAAACAGGCGCTCTACTTCCAGCTCGCCGGACAGGGGCGCGGCCACGCTGCCGGGCAAGGTGGTATTGCCGGCCTTGGCACGTTCGCGCGCCAGCAGCTCGAATTCCGCCATGTCGGCCAGCTCCGGCGTGGCAATGAAGGCCGGTTCCGGGTTGATGGACAGGCAGCCGCTCAGTTGATCGGCCAGTTGGCCCACTGCCTGACGGCGCAGCCAGTCGGCAATATCGGTGGAAGTCAGGCCGGAACTGCCCAGATGCACACGCTGCGCGGCCAGCTGCGCCAAGCGGCGCTCGAAAGTACCGGCCAGCGCCAGCATGCGGCTTTGTGCCAGCGCCACCGCCTGCGCCTGATTCAGGGCAGACAGGCTGAGGGTGTCGTCGGCGGTGAGGCTGCGGATGACTTCTGTCGATTTGGCCACCCAGCGCCACACGGCTTCCAGCCGGTGCTGGGCGGCACGGATGCGGAATTCGGATTGCGATTCCAGCGCTTCTTCAAACTCGCCATACAGCTCGTTCAGGCGCGCCAGCAAGTGCTTGAGCGCGTCGTCCGACAACTGCCCCACCGCCTGCCCGGCGGCCACCTGGCTGGTGAGATAGCCCAGTTCAACATCATCGCCGGCAAAGTCAATCAAGGTGGCCAGTGCTGCCAGCGCCACGCGTGCGCCTTCGGACAACTGGTACTGGCCGCCATCGCTGTCGTACACCAGCAATTCGCCCTCGCGCAGGCGGCCCAGAATGGTGGCCAGCTTGGTGTCGTTGAGATAGGCAAAGCGTTGGGCGATTTCCTGCGGCGTCCAGCGCGGCGCGTCGGCGCGGCTGCCCAGTTCGCGCAGCACCAGGAGGCGCATCAGCACCTCCTCGTCGCCACCGCGAAACAGCGTGACAAACACGGACAGATAAGGCCAGGCCTGTTGCAGGCGATTGACCGCAGACAGCGAATCCGGCGCAATGCCCGGCTGGAAAAAGTCGGCGAGCGATTCCAATGACATTCCGGCATCAAGAAGCAAAAGCGGATTGTCCAAGGCCGGACGGGGGTAAGTCAACGCATCTTGCATGTGCTGGGGTGCGCACCGGCACGCGGCACGCCCCCCATGCTCAGGCTGCCGACGGCTGCACTTTCGGCGTGCGCCGGCTTTGCGCGATATAAGCCAGTGCTGCCAGGCTGATCAGGGTGGTGAACATCAGGTAAAAGCTGGGGGCATTATTGCTGCCGGTGGCGCTGATCAGCCACACGATGATGGCCGGGGCAAAGCCGCCAAACACCGTCACGCCCACGTTATAGCCAATGGCCATGCCGGTGGCACGCGTTGCAGGCGGGAAGATTTCCGACATCAGCGCAGGCAGGGCACCAAAGTAAATGGACTTGAGCAAGGCCAGCCAGCACACCAGCACATACAGCGCCCAGGCACTGCCGCTATGCGACACATACAGGAACACCGGGTAAATGGTGAGGGCAAACAGCACCCCGGCCACGGTCATCTGCTTCAGCCGCCCTATACGGTCAGATAAATAACCGGAAAACGGCGTCACCACGGTCAGGATCACCCCCGCCAGCATGCTGGCGACAAAGCCGGTGGCAGCATCCATCTTCAGCTGGCGGATGGCAAAGGTGGGCACGTATTGCAGCATGTAATTGACCGCGGTGGACACGGTAATCACCCCGATGGCCGCCAGCACCATGCTTTTTTGGCTGGCCAGCACATCACGCACCGGAGTGGTGGTGCGCTCGGCCTCCTTGAAACTCGGGGCATCGTCCAGATAGCGCCGCATCAACAAGCCGACCGGGCCAATCAGCAAGCCGAAGAAGAAGGGAATGCGCCAGCCCCAGGCCAGCAGTTCCTCCTGCGTCAGCAGCTTGACCAAGCCGTAGCCAAACAAGGACGCCAGCAAGGTGGACAAGCCCTGGGTGGCAAACTGCCAGCTGGCGAGAAACCCACGGCGGTGTGGTGCATGCTCGATCAGCATGGCGGTGGACGCGCCAAACTCACCCCCGGCGGAAAAGCCCTGAATCAGCCGCGCCAGAAAAATACCGATGGGAGCGGCAATACCTATCTGCGCATAACTGGGCAGTACGGCGATGATGGCGGTGCCCACCATCATCAGGCTCACGGTCAGCAGCAGCGCGGCCTTGCGGCCATGCCGGTCGGCATAGCTGCCCAGTACCACCCCGCCCAGGGGCCGGATCAGATAGGAGGCACCGAAGGAGCCGAAGGTCAGCAGCATGGAGGCGGTTTCATTCCCCGCCGGGAAAAAATTGTGGGCGATATAAACGGCAAAAAAGGCATAGATGGCGATATCAAACCATTCCAGTGCATTGCCTATCGAGGTGGCCAGCACAATCTGCGTCAGGCTGAGCGGTTTGCGTTCAGACATGATTTTCTCCTGTGTGCGCTGCGGCTTGTGCAATGATCTGGCTGCCCTGCTCACCCAGATCCCACCAGATGCCCGCCATCAGTCCCAGCGCCTCGCGCGCCACGGGTGCCAGCAGATGTTCGTTGGGAGCATGCTGGGCACAGCCGGGATAAGAATGCGGCAGCCACAGGGTGGGCAGGCCCAAAATGTCAGCAAAGGCATCGTTGGGAACCGTGCCCCCCAGATTGGGCAGCAACGCCGCCTGCTTGTCGGTGCTGAGTTGTATGGAGTCCAGCGTCCACCGCACCCAGGGATTGTCCAACGCCAGCCGGGTGGCCGCAGAACTGGACAAAATGCGCACCTGCACATGCTCCAGCCCGTGCCGCTGCAGATGCGACACGATATGTTGCCGGGTATTGCGCCAGTCGGTGCCCACGACAAAGCGCAACTGGCACACCGCCTTGGCCGTGGGTGGGATGGCATTCACCGGCTTGTTGGCATCACCTGCCTGCAATGCCAGCACCTCCAGCGTATTCCAGCCGATAACACGTTCCAGAGGACTCAGCCCCGGCTCGCCCCAGTCGGTATCTACCTGCGGGCTGTTTGCTTCGCCAGCCAGCGTCAGGCCGGATAGTGCGTTGCGCACTGCGGCACCCAACGGTGGTGGCCGCAAGCCTTCTACATTGATCACACCGTGCGCATTGACCAGGCTAGCAATGGCATGAGACAGCAGCACCGCAGGGTTGCGCAGCGCCCCACCCCAATTACCGGAATGATGTCCGCTTTTGCGCAACAGCAGCTGCAGTTCAATCAGCACACTGCCACGCGAGCCAAGAAACAGCGTTGGCCGCCCGGCACTTACTCGCGGCCCGTCCGAGGCAATGAACACATCTGCCTGCAAGGCCATCTGTTCGGACTGGCAAATTTCCCGCAAACCGGGCGAGCCAATTTCCTCGCCGCTTTCAAACAGCCACTTGCTGTTAAAGCCCAGTCGGCCACCACGGGTTTGCAGTACTGCCTCCAGCGCGGCCAGGTTGATCGAATGCTGACCCTTGTTATCAGCGGTTCCCCGGCCATACCAACGCTCATCTTCTACACTCACCAACCAGGGACTCCGTCCCGTATGCCAATGTATGTCATCACCGCGTACCACATCCGCGTGGCCATAGCTCAGTACCGTGGGCAAGGTGTTGTCCTCATGCCGTTCAGCCAACAGAAAAGGGGCCAACGGTGCCACCGGGTTGTCCAGTATCCGGCAGTGAAAGCCCATACGCTGCAAGGTTGGAATGATCTCCTGCTGGAAATAGGCAATGTGGGTTGCCGCCTGCCCCGGCTCCTGGCTTTCGGTATGAAAAGCAACCCGGCGCTGTACATCGCTTAACAGACCACCGTGATCGAAATAGTCCTGAGCCGTATCAATAGCCTGGCTACGCAAAACCTGCCCTTGTCTCATCTGGTTTCTCCGGTGCGAATTACATATGGTGGGATGGCTTGCGCAGTCTAGAAGCGGGAAAACAGCAATGACAATTGCAAAAAAAGCTAGGCTTATTGCCTAAAAAGCAAGGGAGATCAAGGTGATACATGGCATCGCTCTGCGCTACTTCGTCGAAGTGGCACGTACTGGATCACTAGCCGCAGCATCAGAAGAACTACATGTCGCGGTATCCGCCATCAGTCGGCAAATCACTAAACTGGAACAAGAGACAGGCACCGTGCTATTCGAACGCCTGCCACGTGGCATGGTGCTGACCGAAGCTGGGCAATTGCTGGCGGAACATGCACGCCGCACCTTGCTGGATGCCCAGTTGGTATTGGGAGAAATTTCCTCTCGACATGCCAGCTCGGGAGGGCTGGTACGACTGGCTTGCACCGATGGTTTTGTCCATGGTGTCTTGCCGGATGTGATGCTGATATATCACCAGCAATACCCCGCAACACGCTTTATCCTCGAAAGCGGCAACCCTGAACAAGTCTGCCACTGGGTGGAAACCGGCGAGGCTGATATCGGCCTGGGTTTTACCATCGCCAGCACCCATGAAATTGAAATCGTGCTGCACCATACGCTGCCGGTATGTGCGCTGCTACGCCCCGGCCATCCGCTGGCCAGCCAAGAAGTGCTGAGCCTGGACGACCTGGCCCGTTATCCGCTGGCCATCCTGGAGCGCGGCAACACGGTACGACAATTGCTGGAATGGAGCTTCACGGCTCAGGGCAAGGTATTTACCCCGCTGCTGAGCAGCGGTCACACCAGCACCCTGCACCGCTTTGCCGCCCACACCGACACCATTGCCCTGGGCAGCCGCCTGGCCATTCACGGACAGCCGGAATGTAACCAACTACTAGCCAAAAGAATTGACGAACCACTGTTGCAGCAAAGACAGCTGCAATTGATGACCATGAAGGCACGCCGACTCCCCCCCGCCGTCAGCCAGTTCTTGCAGTTGCTACAGCAACAGTTACACACCGCGCTGGACGCCTGAGCCACGCAACAAGCACCGGCGATGTTGCCACGGTACTGTCTGCTCCTCTGCCATGCTATTGAAAACGCTGAAGTTTCCAGCGCCAATCACCACCACTTCTGATAGGCAATCATCTGTCATCCGCTGATGATTGCCGATGTCATGCTGCTTGCCAGACTGCCCATCCCCTGCTGTGCCGGGCAATCGATTGGCCAGCTACCCCTCAGGAGCCCACCAATGACACAAACCCCGCGACGGCGGCTGCTGGCCAGCTGCCTGCTCGCCCTGTTGACCGCCTGCGCCGGCAGCTCCTCCTCCTTCAGCCTGATCGGCGCACCGGTGCGCGTGTATGACCTCACTGGCGACATCGGCACCATCGTGAATGCCGAATTCGACTTTATCGGTCGTATGGGTGCGCCTGGCCGGGGTGGTGAAGTGTGCTGCGCCAGCCTGCCGAAGAAGTGGTACCCCGGCATGATCGCCACCGTGCGCTGGGTGAAAAATCCTTCCCCTTGTTTTGATTGCGCCCCCAACATCGACAAAGAAAATGAAAAATTTAAGGAGTACATGAAAAAGAAAAGAGCCACCTACCAACGCCTCAGCGCCCAGGTGGAACTCCCCCCCTACGGCGATACCTGCGGGATCGCACTCGTTTTCTTCCCTTGTGATCAGGTCAGAGTGGTGATTGATTGCCGTGAATCCGGCTACATCGCCCGCGCTGATGACAAAGACATTCTTCAAAAATACGGGATGACACAACAATGCCCGAAACAACCTTAAGACCCGCTCACACACAGAAAGGCCCCCTGGTCAGCCAATGGCGGCAACAAGCCGCCGCAATGGAAGGAAAGTCATGTCCCAACACACCGTAAACCCCGCCAGCACCATCCAGCCCCGTCCACCGCCACCACGCAGGCGACGGCGGCTGCTGGCCAGCTGCCTGCTCACCCTGCTGACCGCCTGCGCCAGCAGCTCCTCCTCCTTCAGCCTGATCGGCGCACCGGTACGCGTGTATGACCTCACTGGCGACATCGGCACCATCGTGAATGCCGAATTCGACTTTATCGGTCGTATGGGTGCGCCTGGCCGGGGTGGTGAAGTGTGCTGCGCCAGCCTGCCGAAGAAGTGGTACCCCGGCATGATCGCCACCGTGCGCTGGGTGAAAGATCCGGCACCGACACTGGATTACCCCGTTGAACCTAAAGCCTATGCCGAGTACAAAAAGCGCCGCCCCCCCTACCAACACCTCAGCGCCCAGGTGGAACTGCTGCCCTATACCCGCACCTGTGGTGTCACCCTGGTGTTTCTGCCGTGCGATCAAGTCCGCGTCACCATTGATTGCGATCAGGAAGGCCCCCTGGTCAGCCAATGGCGGCAACAAGCCGCCGCGATGAAAGGAAAGTCATGTCCCAACACACCGTAAACCCCGCCAGCACCATCCAGGCCCATCCACCGCCACCGCACAGGCGACGGCGGCTGCTGACCAGCTGCCTGCTCGCCCTGCTGACCGCCTGCGCCAGCAGCTCCTCCTCCTTCAGCCTGATCGGCGCACCGGTACGGGTGTATGACCTGACCGGAAAGATGGACACCATTCTGGATGCTGAATTCGACTTTATCGGTCGTATGGGTGCGCCTGGCCGGGGAGGTGAAGTGTGCTGCGCCAGCCTGCCAAAGAAGTGGTATCCCGGCATGATCGCCACCGTGCGCTGGGTGAAAGACCCTAACCCATGCCTAGGTTGTGGACCAAATATGGACAAGGAGTACTACAAATTTCTGGAATACATGAAAAAGAAAGAAGCCGCCTACCAACGCCACAGCGCCCAGGTGGAACTGCTGCCCTATACCCGCACCTGTGGTGTCACCCTGGTGTTTCTGCCGTGCGATCAAGTCCGCGTCACCATTGATTGCGATCAGGAAGGCCCCCTTGTTAGCCAATGGCGGCAACAAGCCGCCGCAATGGAAGGAAAGTCATGCCCCAACACACCGTAAACCCGGCCACCGCCCACACCGCCCCACCCTGGGATGAAACACGTGATGCCTTCCCCAGCGATGCCCAGGTGTTGCGCGCCAACCGCATGAGCCAAAGCCGGGAAATGGATGCGCTTTACTTTGCAGCCCATGTCAAACGCAGGCCACCGCCCTGCGGCATGGTATGCAATGTCTCGCTGTTTTTTGATGGCACCAATAACCATCTGTACACCGACGAAGCGCATAACAGCCATTCCAATATTGGCCGGCTGTTCCGTGCCGCCATTCAGGGAGACAGGGCAGCAAGGGATGGCTTTTTTGCCTATTACCTGCAGGGGGTAGGCACCCAGTTTCGCGAGATCAAGGAGGATGGGCCGTCATCCGCGGGCCTGCAATATGCCGCTGGCGGCCAAATGCGCATTCACTGGGGCTTTACCCGCCTGATTGATGCCCTGCAACGCACCATCAGCCCGGATGTGGATAAATTCCCGAACCGGCTGGAAGATGCCGATGCCTACAACATCGCCAGCGCCATGGAGTTTCCCCCGTTAAATGACCCCAACGATGAGTGGCAGCAACAAAAGCGTAACTGGCCGGCAGCTTGGCGGCGTAAGGAGGCGATGCAGCTGGGCCTGGCCAAGGTGCTCACCCACCGACAGAACCAGGAAGTGCCTACCGTGGCCTGCCTGAAAGTGTATGTGTATGGCTTTTCGCGCGGGGCGGCCGAGGCGCGCACCTTTGTCTACTGGCTGCATGAAATGTGTGAGCGTGGCGATGACGGTGGCTATACGCTGTTTGGCATACCGATCAAGATTCCGTTTATTGGCCTGTTTGATACCGTGGCATCGGTGGGCCTGGCCGCGCTGACCGCCCCGGCGCTGGGCCATATGGGCTGGGCGGACGACACCATGCCGCTGCCGGATGCCCCCGGCCTGATCGGCCAGCATGTGCACCTGGTATCGGCGCACGAGCAGCGCATCTGCTTTCCGCTGGACTCCACCCGTTGGGATACGGGCCACTACCCGCCCGGCCACCTGGGGGAATTTGTCTACCCCGGCGTGCATTCCGATGTGGGCGGCGGCTATGGCCTGGGCGAGCAGGGCAAGGCACGCGACGGTATTGGCTCGCAGCTGTCGCAGATCGCCCTGCGCCGCATGTATCTGTTTGCCTTTCATGCCGGCGCGCCGTTAACACTGCCCAAACAGGTGTTTATCGACACGCAGGCCAGCATCGAATTTATCGAAAAATGGCGTTGGATGGATGAAAAATCAATAAGAAACTTTGCAGTCAGCCCTGAACTCATCCAACGCTTCAATGCCTGGGCCGTACGGCAGGACTGCCAGCAAGACACGGTGGAACGCATCATCGCCCGCCAGACGGCACTGATGACCGCCTGGCGCATTGCCCGCTATGCCGGCGGCCTGGGCGGGGAAGGCGGGGTGTCGCAGGAGCAGTTGCCGTATTACCGCAGCATTCCGGAGGATAACCCGGCGCAAATCGCTTGGGCGCACCAGGCCTGGGAACAAGCCCGCGCCAGCGATGCAGCCCAGGCCCGGCTGCAACAGGTGCAAGCCGACAATACCGCCCGCAGGGAGCGAGGCAAAGCAATCGACCAGCGCGCACTGGAACGGGCGCAGCAGCAAGTGGCCCAGCAGCCCATGCCCAGCGGGGTTCGCAACCCGGCCACCGGCCAGCCGGTAAGTGACAAGCTGCCGTCTTACGCCAAGGATTTTGACCCCAGCATGGATAAATCGCAGTTGCGCAATGCGGCCAAGGAATTCCGGGTGCATTATCTGCACTGGAAAAAAGTGGAGCCGCGCTACAACGCCCAAGGCCAGGCCATTGCCGTACCCGACCCACTGGCCATAAAAGGCGAGCGCCCAGCCTGGCAAACCATTCCACCGCCCCCCAGGGTGGGGACGTTCACCTGGACAGACTGGCTGCTGCGCCTGGTTGGCATTGGCAGCGTGCAGTCCATGGCGCCGGAGCATGCTTATGAATCGGTCTTTCTATTGCGCCACAGCGAGCAGATGTATGCCCAGCTGATGGCAGACCTGCTCTTGTTGGCGCTGTTTGATGAGCACATTCACGATTCACGGGCCTGGTTCATGGTGGCCAGCACCGGCAACCGTGAGCCGTATGCCAGTTATTTCCGGCTGCGTACCATTCTGTACAATGACAAAACCAATAAGGACTACCAGCGGGATATTCCGGATGTGGAGAAACGCTGCCAGATACCGGCGGTTCCGGACTGGTATGGTCGGCTGTAACACGGCCAAGCCACAGCCTGTTACTGGCGGCGCTTAGTCGCTAAAACGGCAAGCGCAAAAAACGGCCCATCTCACAATGGGCCGTTTTGCTTTTTTAAAAACAGATAACTTATTTCAGGCTGCCGGACAGAAAAGCCTTCAGGCGTTCGCTCTTGGTATTGCCGAACACTTCGTCCGGGTGGCCTTCTTCTTCCACCAGCCCCTTGTGCAGGAACATGACGTGGTTGGACACATTGCGGGCAAAGCCCATCTCGTGGGTCACCACCACCATGGTGCGGCCTTCTTCGGCCAGAGTCTGCATCACCTTCAGCACTTCGCCCACCAGTTCCGGGTCCAGCGCCGAGGTGGGTTCGTCAAACAGCATCACTTCCGGCTCCATCGCCAGCGCACGGGCAATGGCCACGCGTTGTTGCTGGCCACCGGACATATGCGCCGGGTACTTGGCCTGTGCCTGGGCATCCAGCCCTACCTTGCGCAGGTATTTTTCGGCGCGGGCAATGGCTTCGTCACGGGAAAGACCCAGCACGTGAATGGGTGCTTCGATAACATTTTCCAGCACCGTCATGTGGCCCCACAGATTGAAATGCTGGAATACCATGGCCAGCTTGGAGCGCATGGTCTGCAGCTGCTTCTGGTCGGCCGGTATCAGTTCGCCCTGCTTGTTTTTTTGCAGGCGGATTTCCTCGCCGCCCAGGCTGATGCTGCCGGCGTTGGGTTTTTCCAGGAAGTTGATACAGCGCAGAAAGGTACTTTTGCCCGAGCCGGAGGAACCGATGATGCTGATTACATCGCCGGCCTTGGCCTTGAGCGAAATACCCTTGAGCACTTCGTGGCTGCCATAGCTCTTGTGCAGGTCTTTAACGACTAGCTTTTCCATCTTTTATCCTTGCGGGTAACTCAGGCCTTCATCGGGCGCAGGTGCGCCAGCCACTTGCTTTCCGCCTTGCGGAACAGGGCCACCAGAACAAAGGTGATACACAGGTAAATCAATGCGGCCAGGCCAAAGGCATTGAACGAGTCATAGGTGGCGGCATTCACGTCACGCGCCACTTTCAGAATGTCCGGCACGGTGGCGGTGAAGGCAACGGTGGTGGCATGCAGCATCAGGATCACCTCGTTGCTGTAGGCCGGCAGGGCGCGGCGCAGCGCGGACGGAATGATCACGCGGCGATACAGGGTGAACCTGTTCATGCCATAGGCGCGGCCAGCCTCGATCTCGCCATAAGGGGTGGCCTTGATGGCACCGGCGAAGATTTCGGTGGTATAGGCGCAGGTATTCAGGCCGAAGGCCAGAATGGTGCAGTTATACCCTTCGCGGAAGAAGTGGTTGAGGATGTCCACATCGCGCACCACATCCAGGCTGTACATGCCGGTGTAGAAGAACAGCAGCTGGATGTACAGCGGTGTACCACGGAACACGTAGGAAAACAGCCATACCGGGCTGGACAGCCATCTGGATTTGGACACGCGGGCAATGGCCAGCGGAATGGAGGCACAGAAGCCAAAGGCAATGGAAATCACCAGCAGCCACATGGTGACGGCCAGGCCCGACAGGTGATAGCCATCCGTCCACAGGAAGGCTTTCCAGTATTGTTGGATGATGTCGATCACAGATCTGCCTCCCGTACGCCGGTGGAATAACGGCGTTCCAGCCACATCAGCACCAGGCTGGAAATCGTTGTCAGAATCAGGTAAATGGCACCGGCCACCACGGTGAAGAAGAACACCTTGTACGAACTCTTGCCCGCGTCAATGGATGCCTTCACCACATCGGACAGGCCGATGATGGAGACCAGGGCGGTGGCTTTGAGCATCACCTGCCAGTTATTGGAAATACCCGGCAGGGCAAAGCGCATCACCTGCGGAAACTGGATACGGGAAAAGGTTTGCCAGCCGCTCATGCCATAGGCGATGCCAGCTTCGATCTGACCTTTGGGTACAGACAGGAAGGCCCCGCGGAAGGTCTCGGTGAAATAGGCTCCGTAAATGAAGCCCAGGGTAAACACACCGGACACAAAGGGGTTGAGGTTGATCTGCTCCATGCCTTGCCATTCGGTCAGATGATTCATGCCGATTTGCAGGCTGTAGAAGATCAGCAGCATCAGTACCAGGTCCGGTACGCCGCGAATCAATGTGGTGTAAAGCGTGGCAATGCCCTTGAGCACAGGATTGCTCGACAGCTTGGCGCCAGCGCCACCCAGACCGATGATGAAGGACACCAGCAACGACATGACTGCCAGTTCCAGTGTGATCCATGCACCGTCCAGGATGATAGGCCCGAATCCATCCAGAAACATGGCCGTTTCCCCTGTATGTTGTTATCGCTGTACAACTGCCCGGGCGCAGACTGCCACCGCCTGATCCCGGCGGGAGCTGGCGAAAGCATGCCTTTGCAGCATTGGCGTAAGTGTCAGCGATTGGCGGCGGACGTAACAGTGGGTGTTACGCATCTCCTCCGCAGCCGTGATGAAAACGCGCCCCGGCAAATTGCAACGGGGCGCGGTGCCTCTGTCAGTGTTACGACTTATTTGCCGTACACATCAAACGTGAAGTATTTCTTTTCGATTTTCTTGTAGGTGCCGTCCTTCAGGATGCTGGCAATCGCTTTGTCGATGGCTGCCTTCAGGTCGGTATCTTCCTTGCGCAGGCCGATGCCGGCACCGGTACCCAGGGTTTTCGGGTCGTTCAGGTTGCCACCGGCGAAGGCAAAGCCCTTGCCTTCCGGCTTTTTCAGGAAGCCTTCGTCAGCCTGAATGGCATCTTGCAGCGAGGCATCCAGACGACCGGAGGCCAAGTCGGCCAGTACCAGGCTCTGGTTTTGGTACGGAACCACTTCTACACCGCCCGGAGCCCAGTGGGCCTTGGCATAGGCTTCCTGGATGGTGCCTTGCTCAACACCAACGCGCTTGCCCTTCAGGGAGGCGGCAGTCGGCTGCAGGCCGGAACCAGCCTTGGCCACCATGCGGGTCGGGGTATTGAACAGCTTGGCGGAGAAATTGATTTCCTTCAGACGTGCTTCATTGATGGACATGGAAGACAGTACGCCATCGAATTTCTTGGCCTTCAGGGCCGGGATCATGCCGTCGAAGTCGTTTTCCACCCATACACACTTGGCTTTCATGCGTGCACAGATTTCATTGCCCAGATCGATGTCGAAACCCACCAGCTGACCATTGGGTGCCTTGGATTCGAACGGAGCATAGCTGGCGTCAACGCCAAAACGAACTTCTTTCCAGTCCTTGGCGAAAGCGCCAAAAGAAGTGGCCATCAGTGCCAGAGAAACGGCGGTAATCACTTTTCTCATCAAACTTCTCCTTACTGCTTGGTTTTATTGTTAACACCATGCCGGGCAGCCCCTGCCACCGCAACATACCGATACGCTGCATCAGCCCCCTGCCTTGTGGGCGGGCAGGGCCGATTGGCAGCAATGGTTATATGAATAGCGCAAATTGTCCAGAAGCACGACTCCGGATACAGGATAAATAACGCATCCACCCTGACCGGAGAGGACAGCTGGGCGCGCATGCACCCATATTTGGAAAAGCAAGTCGCATTCGATTGTATTTTTGAGTACAAAATACAACAAACCCACGTAAAACTACGTAGCTTATTTTGCCGTGCGACATCAAATTTTCAAAGTGCAAACCCGCACATGCCATGTAACAGACGAAAAAAAGCCGGTTTCTTCTGGAAACCGGCTGTTCTACCTGACGCTGGCTTAGCTTTCTTCGCCCGCAGCCTTGGCCGCAGCAGCTGCCGCCTTGGCCGCTTCAGCCGCTTCCAGCTGGGCGCGGGCTGCCGCCTTGCGTGCCAGGCGGGCCTCTTCGGCCTGACGTTCGGCTTCTTCGGCAGCAGCACGGGCACGAGCGCGCATGATGCGCAGATAATTGTCGATGGCACGCACCAGCTCACGCGTGCCTTCGTGGGTGAGTGCGGAAATGGCAAACACGCGTGGGGTGTCCACATCAAACCCCAGGCGGTCATCCGGCTGGGTCTTGGGCCAGCCATAGGCTTCCAGGAAGGCCGACACCGTCAGCTCGCGCTCTTCTTCCGGCAGCATGTCCAGCTTGTTCAGCACCAGCCAGCGCGGCTTGCCGTGCAGCTCGGCATCATACTTTTCCAGCTCGGACACAATCGCGCGCGCTTCGCGTACCGGATCGACATCCGGGTCGAACGGTGCCACATCCACAATGTGCAAGAGCAGGCCGGTACGTTGCAGATGCTTGAGGAAGCGGTGACCCAGGCCCGCACCTTCCGCCGCGCCTTCAATCAGGCCGGGAATATCGGCAATCACAAAGCTGCTGGTATCGTCCATGCGCACCACGCCCAGATTGGGGTGCAGGGTGGTAAACGGATAATCCGCCACCTTGGGACGTGCCGCCGATACCGAGCGGATAAAGGTGGATTTACCGGCATTGGGCATGCCCAGCAGGCCCACGTCAGCCAGCACTTTCAGTTCCAGCTTCAGCGTGCGCTGTTCGCCCTCTTCACCCGGCGTGCTCTGACGCGGCGCACGGTTGGTGGAGGACTTGAAGTGGATATTGCCCAGGCCACCCTTGCCACCGCGGGCAATCATCACCCGTTGGCCGTGATGGGTAAGGTCGGCCACCAGCTCGCCGGTGTCGTGGTCGGTAATCACCGTGCCCACCGGCATGTGCAGTTCGATATCGTCACCGCCCTTGCCGTAGCAATCGGCACCGCGGCCACGCTCGCCATGCTGCGCTAGGTATTTTTTGACAAAACGGTATTCCACCAGGGTGTTGACGTTTTCATCGGCCACAGCAAACACGCTGCCGCCCTTGCCGCCATCACCACCATCCGGGCCGCCAAACGGCACGTATTTTTCCCGGCGGAAACTGGCGGCACCATTGCCACCCTTACCTGCAAAAACTTCAATCCGGGCTTCGTCGATAAACTTCATAGATCCTCCTTGAGGAGTCAGGCGTCAAGGTTGGCCATGTGCTGCACCAGCCTTCACGCCTTGCCCCTCGCCAAGCCTGCCACATGGACAAGCCGGATAAAAAAAAGCCCTATCTCACAGGATAGGGCTTTCTTGTCTGCAGAAAGCGATTATTCGCCGTCTACACCGGTGTACGGTACCACGGTAACGATCTTGCGTTGCAGAGCACCTTTAACGGTGAACTGAACATAGCCGTCAACCTTGGCAAACAAGGTGTGATCCTTGCCCTGACCAACATTTTCACCAGCGTGGAAACGGGTACCACGCTGACGAACGATAATGGAACCTGCCGGAATCAGTTCGCCACCGTAAGCCTTAACGCCCAAGCGTTTGGCTTCGGAGTCACGACCGTTGCGGGAGCTACCGCCTGCTTTTTTGTGTGCCATGACTGTTTATCCTTACTTCGAAATCGCGTCGATGCGGATTTCGGTGAAGTTCTGACGATGACCCTGATGTTTCTGGTAGTGCTTACGACGACGCATCTTGAAGATGCGGATCTTGTCACCACGACCGTGGGAAACAACAGTGGCCGTAACGGTAGCGCCAGCAACCAGCGGGGCGCCTACAACAACCTGTTCACCGTCAGCGACCATCAGCACTTCTTCGAGTACGATTTGGCTGTCGACGTCTGCAGGTATCTGTTCTACTTTGAGTTTTTCACCGATGGCAACCTTGTACTGCTTGCCGCCGGTTTTTATGACCGCATACATTCGCATAGCTCCTAAAGAGGGAATCTTCCCCGCATCACGCGAAGAAGAACGCGAAACTATACGTAAGCCACAAAAAGTTGTCAATAATTTCATCAGTTTAGCCGCACACCCAGACGGGGAATGGCTGTCTGCAAGGCTTTTCTGGTAACATTCCGCGCTTCTGGCTCTGCTAAAAACCAACAACTGGCTAAAACCGTGTCCACCCCGTTATTCCGTACCCTGATCGCTGAAGACATGCAGACCGTAGACCGCGTCATTCGCGCCCGTCTGCACTCCGACGTAGTTCTCATCCGCCAGGTGGCGGAATACATCATCTCCGCGGGTGGCAAACGCCTGCGCCCGGTGCTGACCCTGCTGTCCGGCAAGGCCCTGGGTTACCAGGGTGAACATCTGTACGAGCTGGCGGCAATGATTGAATTCATCCACACCGCCACCTTGCTGCATGATGACGTGGTGGACGAATCCGACATGCGCCGTGGCCGCGAAACCGCCAATGCCTTGTTTGGCAATGCTGCCAGCGTGCTGGTGGGCGACTTCCTCTACACTCGCGCCTTCCAGATGATGGTGACCACCAACAATATGCAGATTCTGCAGGTGATGGCCGAAGCCACCAACATCATCGCCGAAGGCGAAGTGCTGCAGCTGTTGAATATCGGCAATACCGAACTGTCCGAACAAGACTACCTGCAAGTCATCCAGTACAAGACCGCCAAGCTGTTTGAAGCATCCGCCCGCGTGGGCGCGCTGATTGCCCAGGGCAGCGACGCCCAGGTCAAGGCCCTGGCCGACTACGGCATGTATCTGGGAACCGCCTTCCAGATCATCGACGACGTGCTGGACTACAGCGGCGACGCCGACACCATCGGCAAGAGCCTGGGTGACGACCTGGCCGAAGGCAAGGCCACCCTGCCCTTGATCTACACCATGCGCCAGGGTGATGCCGCCGCTGCCGACGTGGTACGCCAGGCGCTGGAAAACGCCAGCCGCGACCGTTTCCACGATGTACTGGCTGCGGTACAATCCTGCGGCGCGCTGGGCTACGCCAAAAACGAAGCCATCAAAGCCGCCGAACAAGCCGTGGCCGCCATTGCCGACCTGCCGGAAACACAGGTAAAACAGGCACTGGTAGAACTGGCCCGCCTGTCGGTGGACCGCAACGCCTGATCCGGATTTAAGTCTCCGTAGTTAAATGGATATAACGGCCCCCTCCTAAGGGGCAGTTACAGGTTCGATTCCTGTCGGGGGCACCACTTGCAGTTCCAGCGAAGTCCAGCAACATCCACTAAAGCCGCACCCAACAAGGGTTTGCGGCTTTTTTTACGTGATGCTCTACAGCAAGCTATTATCGTTACCAGCATTCAATCATCCTGCCCCAAGTTGCTTCCCCTCTCCCTATCCGCCGCCCGTACCGCATCGCGGTCGGGATATTCGCTGATGCGGACCAGCCGGGCGATGATGGCGGCGCGGCTGCGGCCCATGGTTTGGGCAATGCTGGCGCAGTCGGGGGCGGCGGGGTCGTGCCAACTGGCGCGTAGCCGGGCGTCGTCGCTGGCGCTCCAGGCTTTGCCGGCGTTTGGGTTGCTGTCAGGTGGCTGGTCGAGGTCCGGCAGTGGCAACGGCGGCGGCTGGCTGGCCCACCAGGCGGGCTGGCCGGCTTGTTCCAGCCTTTGGTCGTCGGCCTGCATGGCGCTGGTCTGGTCGGCAAAATAGCCTTGTTTCACCAGCCGGGCGAGGATGGCGGCGCGGCTGCGGCCCAGCTTTTCTGCCAGTTCGGCACTGGTGACAGTGCTGGAAGTTTCCCACAGCGCGCTCAGCCGGTTGTCTTCGGCAATGCTCCAGCGCTCGCCTGTGCGGCTGTGGCCGGGACGGGCCGGGGCAGATGGCGGGACGGGCTGGGCAGCGTGTTGCTTGCTTACCCGTTTTAGCTGCTGGTAGTAGTTGGCGCGGGCCTGGTCCAGCGCCGGGTCTTTCGGCGTGTGCAGGGCATGGTCGCGGTGTAGCGGATCCAGACCCAGTATCAGTTGTTCGACGATTTCCAGTTCCCGGTTCATGCACTCCTCCTTCCTGTCATGTCTTGCAGCTGCTTGTGTGGCCGACCTGCATGGACGCTCGGTCTGATCATGACCGCTATCCAATGCACCAAATATGACATTTGCACAACAATGATGCCAAAATACGCTGATTGCAGAGGCGGTATCCGCTTTCGGCCCAAACGGGATACCTGCTGCCTGACAGTACGGCAAACACTGGCTTGGCGCATAGAGGACCATCATGGCAATCAATCCGGACAAACCTTACCCGGCTTTCAATAACGCAACTGGCTGGCAGCGCATAGGCCTGAGTCTTGCCGCCCTGGCCTATGCGGCGTTCAGCGTGCATTGGCATGCATTTTACCTGCCCAGCAAACACGGGCATGGCACGACCTTTCATGGTCCTGCGGCCAGCCTGTTGGAAACCGCCGTGATCTTTGCGGCCATTGCCTTGTTACTGCCCCTGTTTGCTGATGTTGGTTCCAGTGAATCTGTACGCAGTTTCGAGCGCGGGCGGCGTATTTGTGCTGGCCTGGGCTATGCCTTGATGTTCTGGGGTATGTTCTGGCAGATGCTGGGGGTGAATGATGCGGCAGTGGCAAGCACGCCCGTTCCGCTGTGGCACTGGCTGCTGTGGTTTGTTGCGGGCATGGCCGGGTCCTTGCTGGGTTTGCTGCCAGCGAGCTACCAGCGCAAATCCAGCCCGTCTGCTGGCCACAAAAATGGGAATCTCGGCATAGGCGGGGCCTGCTTGGGCAGCCTGCTGCTGCTGGGCGTGGCGGTGGGTTTCCTGTGGCTGTTCATTTATTTCTTCCATGCCAACCCGTCCCTGCTGCTGGCAATGGATACCGGTACCTTGTTGATGCTGCTGATACTGGGCTTGGGTATTGGTTTTGCCGTCTGGAGCTGGTCCGTCATCCGGCGGGAAAACAAGGCAGCAGCAACGGCCAATCCCTCTGACTGGAAAATGCCCTTCTGGCGCACATTACCTGGCTGGAGCCTGGTGTTGCTGCTGCTGTTGGGTGGGGCGCTGATGCTGACAACCTGGGAAAAACCGCAGGCTGCGGCCCCCTCTGCACCAACAGTCAACGACACTGCGCAGGAATGCGGACTGACACCGGATGCTTGCCCGGCAGAAGCCAAGGCAGAATGGCAAAGGCTGGAGCAACTGTCACAAGCCAGCCATCAGTGGGAAAACTGGAGTCACGGCACCCATACCATCCAGTACTACGACAAAGCTGGCATAACCATTCAAGACGGGGTGCTGACGGTGATTCAGAATTCGGTGGCGCAGGATGCCGAAGGGTCGGCATTTTTCCGTAGCCGTCATGAATATCCGGGCAAAAGCGACCCCTACGGCATGTATAACGAGCTGCAATTCCGCTGCGCTACCGGGGAGGTCCGCATCAAGCGGCAATGGCTGGTGGATGCGGACAAGCATGTCATTCAGGTGAACCAGACTACCGAGTGGGAAAGCAAGGAAGCGGGAGAACAAGCCTTTGGTGATTTGCGCCGGATTGTATGTCCGGGCTAGCGGCTTGCGCTTGACTCACCCTCGCAATGACAAGACAAAGCCGCCATCACTGGCGGCCTTGTCTTATCTGGGCTGATGGCTTCAGGGCTTGGCCAACGGCTGCAAGGCCCAGTCGAATACCGGTTTGAAATCGGCTGCCATGGAACGGGCCATGCTGGCGGTGATGTGGTTTTTGTCCTGATAGCGGATGTGGCTGTTCTGGCTGGCGTAGCAGGTGGTGGCATCGCAGAAGTGACACAGCTGCGGGTCACGAAGCCACAAGCACGCATTACCCGATGTTGCACTGCAAAGTCCTCATGGCGCTTGTGTGGTGGGTGAGGTATACCGAAATCAGTTGCCAGCACGGCATTTGCTACGGATTTACACAACAACAGGTCGCCTGCTGTCAGATTCCGCCACCCGCCCCTGCCTACACTGGCAGGATGGCTGCACGGCCCTCCGGCCAATACGCATAGCGGGCGGTACTGGCAATACACCGTCGGGGAGAACACCTTGGTCACTTCCATCCTTCTGGACCTGATGGGCGGCGTTGCGCTGCTGCTATGGGGCCTGCACATGGTGCACAGCGGCATCGTGCGCGCTTTTGGTGCCAGCCTGCGCCGGGTGATGGCCACGGTATTGCGCACCCGCTTGCAGGCTTTTCTGGCCGGGCTGGGCATTACCGCCCTGCTGCAAAGCAGTACCGCCACCGCGCTGATGCTGTCGTCCTTCTCTGCCTCCGGCATGGTGGAGCTGGCCCCGGCGCTGGCGGTGATGCTGGGGGCCAATGTCGGCACCACGCTGATTGTGCAGCTGCTGTCGTTTGACTCCTCCGCCATCTCGCCCTTGTTGCTGGTGCTTGGCGTGGTGGCGTTCAAGCGCAGCCGCGATGCACGGTGGCGTGATCTGGGCCGGGTGGCCATTGGCCTGGGCTTGATGCTGTTATCGCTGCACTTGCTGCTGACCAGCCTGGCCCCAGCGGAAAACGCGCCGCTGGTGCGCGAAATCCTGTCGGCCATCACCGGCGAGCCGCTGCTCACCCTGCTGCTGGGCGCAGTGCTGACCTGGCTGGCGCATTCCAGTGTGGCCACGGTCTTGCTCACCATGTCGCTGGCCTATTCCGGCTTCATTCCGCCACTGGCCGCCTGTGCGCTGATTCTGGGGGCCAATCTGGGCAGCGCGCTCAACCCCTTCATCGAAGGCTTGTCCAGCAGCAATCCGGCGCACCGCCGACTGCCGGCGGGCAATCTGCTCACCCGGCTGGCGGGCTGTGCACTATTCCTGCCCCTGCTGGCACCGCTACTGGGCTGGCTGACGCCGCTGGAAGACAATCCGGCGCGGCTGGCGGCGGATTTTCATACCCTGTTCAATGTGGTGGTGGCGCTGGTTTTCCTGCCGCCCATCCAGCCGCTGTCACGCCTGCTGTGCCGCTGGCTGCCGGACAGCAAGGCCGCGGACGACCCGGCCCAGCCGCTGTATCTGGATGCCAGCGTGCAGGGCACGCCCAGCGTGGCGCTGGCCTGTGCCGCCCGCGAAACCCTGCACATGGGCGATATCGTGGAAACCATGCTGCGCGAATCCATGCAGGTATTGCTGGGCAATGACCGCAAGCTGGCACTGGCGGTTTCGCAACGCGACAACGCGGTGGACAGCCTGTACGAGGCCATCAAGCTATACGTGGTGCAGCTCACCCGCGACAGCCTGGATGAAGCCGAAGGGCGGCGGGCGATGGAAATCATGGCCTTGTCGATCAATCTGGAACATATCGGCGACATCATCGACAAGAACCTGATGGAGCTGGCCAACAAGAAGATCAAGCATCAGCTGCAGTTCTCGCGTGAGGGCGCACAGGAGCTGGAGGCCTTTCACCGCCTGATCATCGACAATCTCAAGCTGTCTTTTACCGTGTTCCTGACCGGCGACGTCAAGGCGGCACGCCAGTTGCTGGACGAAAAAACCCGGGTGCGCGAACTGGAAATGCAAGCCGCCGAAAGCCATATGGCACGGCTGCGCGAAGGCCGGATGGAAAGCCTGGAAACCAGCTCGCTGCATCTGGATATCCTGCGCGACTTCAAGCGCATCCACTCCCATCTGTGCGCCACCGCCTATCCGGCGCTGGAAGCCAGCGGCCAGCTGCGCCCCAGCCGCCTACGCAAACAGGCGGTGTCCGGCACACCGGCCAGCAGCGATGGTGCTGGCAGCGTACATCCGGCCCCGCCGCCGTCTGCCGGAGCATGCTGAGCAGAATTGTTAAGGTGTTTGCCAGGATGGCCCGGCCCACCGTGGATGCTGGTATATCTGTCAGCCTGATTCACACCCGGATGCCGCTATGCGCTTTGCCATTACCCTGACCGACCGTTTCAAGGTGCTGCTGGACCTTGCCTTGCTGGCCGGCTGGCAGCCGTTGAAAATCTTCACCTGCCCGCTGGATGGCAAGATCCACGACAACCGGCAGGTGGTGGAACAGGCGGCCCGGCTGGGCATTCCCGTGCAGCTGTCGCCGCTGACCGAGGCGGACCTGGCCGCGCTGGCTGCACAAGGCTGCCAAGCCCTGCTGCTGGGCAGCTATGACTGGAAAGTACCGGACTGGCGGCCTTATCTGCCCCATGCGGTCAACTTCCACCCCTCGCCGTTACCGGCGGCACGCGGGCCGTTTCCGCTGGTGCGCGCCATTCTGGAGCAACGCAGCCAATGGGGGGTGAGCTGCCATGTGGTGGAGCCGCGCTTTGACAGCGGCGCGCTGCTGGATCAACAACTGTTTGCCCTGAGCCCCGACGAAACCCTGGCCACGCTGGAGTGGAAATGCCAGCTGGCACTGGAGCAGTTGGGCCGCCGCGTCATCGCGGATTTCGCCAACTTGTGGCAACAGGCCCAGCCGCAAGGGGCTGGCAGCTACTGGCCACGCTGGAGCGATGCCGAACGCACGCTGAACCTGCGCGGCCCACTGGACGCCATCCTGCGCCAGTTGCGCGCCTTTGGCGATATCAACTGCCTGGCCGAGGCCAATGGGGTGAGCTTTGTGGTGCATCGCGCCCACGGCTGGCTGGAGCCACATGGCCACACGCCCGGCACCCTGCTGCGCAGCGTGGACCTGTCCATGCTGTTTGCCGTGCAGGATGGCTATCTGGTGATCAGCGAATGGAGCGTGCAGCCTCCCGGTGCCATCAGCGGTCGACGGCCATTCTGAGCGCCGTTATCCGATTGCTCATTCCACGAAAAACAGCCCTTGACGGGCTGTTTTGCATGGCGGTAATACCGGCAGCTACCACTGGCCACCCAGTGCGGCAATCAAGGCCACGCTGGCGGTGTACTGGCGGTTTTTCAGGGTCCACAGGCTGTTTTCGGCGCTGATGCGGCTGTTTTGTGCGGTCAGCACATTCAGATAACTCACCACCCCGGCGCGGTACTGGTTGAGCGCAATGGTTTCCGCCCGCTGCGCCGCGGCCAGCGCCGCTTGCTGGTACTGCATTTCCTCGTCCAGCAGCGCCTGGGCGGACAGATTGTCCTCTACAGCCTGGAAAGCGGACAGCACGGTCTGGCGATAACTGGCCACGCTGGCGTCGTAGCTGGCCACCGCTGCGGCGGTCTGTGCGCGGCGCAAGCCACCGTCAAACAGGGGGAGTGCCAGCTGCGGCCCCACGCTCCAGATGCGGTTGGGCAGGCTCACCCAGTCGGCAAAGCTGCTGCTCTTGTAGCCGCCGCTGGCCGACAGGTTCAGCGTGGGAAAGAACGCCGCCTTGGCAATGCCGATTTCGGCATTGGCCTGTGCCACCGCCCGCTCCGCCGCGGCGATGTCCGGACGGCGCTCCAGCAAGGTGGACGGCAGGCCGGCTGGCAGATTTGGCAGATGGGGCAGGGTTTTGCTGACCGGCAGCGTGAAGCTGGCCGGGGCCACGCCCAGCGAAGCGGCGATGGCGTGCTCCAGCTGGGCACGGCTCAGCTGCTTGTCCACCCGCGCGGCCTGGGCGGTTTTCCAGCTGCTTTCCGCCTGCGCCACGGCATCGTCCGACACCATGCCCACGGCAAACTGGTTGCGGGTGAGCTGCAGGTTTTGCAGCAGATTGGCCTCGCTGTCCTGCAATTGCTTGAGCTGCACGTCGGCAGCCACCAGTTGCAGGTAGGCGGTGGCCAGCTGGGCCTGGCTGCTCAGGCGGATGGACGCCAGCTGGGCGGCGCTGGCCGCCTCCTTGGCATTGCCCGCCTCCACCGCGCGGCGCACGGTGCCCCACAAGTCCACTTCCCAACTGGCGCTGGCGGACAGATTGTACTGATTGCTGACGCTGCCGCCCGCCGTTGTCACCCCGCGGGTTTTGCTGGCGGTACTGCTGATGGTGGGCCACAGGCTGGCTTCGGCCTGATCCAGCAAGGCGCGGGCATTGCGGTAGTTGGCCTCGGCCTGGGCAATGGTGGGGCTTTGCCGGTTGAGGGTGTCCATCAGGCTATCGAGCTGTGGGTCCTGATACACCACCCACCAGTTGCCACGCGGAGCGGCATCTTGCGGGGTGGCGGTTTTCCAGCGGCCGTCTTCCTTGTACGTTGCCGGAATGTCCATCTTGGGCCGGGTATAGTCCGGGCCGATGGCGCAGCCGGCCAGCAGCAGGCTGATCAGGCCGGCCAGTGCCAGCCGGGACGGGGTGAATGCAGACATGCGTGTCATTCCTTGTGTGCGGCGGCAGCCCGGCTGCGCCAGTTGTCACGCCATTGCTGGCACCACAGGCGGAAACGGTCCAGATACAGGTAAACCACCGGCGTGGTGTACAGCGTCAGCAACTGGCTGAGCAGCAGGCCACCGACAATGGAGATGCCCAGCGGGGTGCGCATCTCGGCACCATCGCCATGCCCCAGTGCCAGCGGCAATGCGCCAAACAGGGCGGCCAGCGTGGTCATCATGATGGGACGGAAGCGCAGCAGGCAGGCTTGCAAAATGGCATCGTGCGAACTGAGGCCCTGCTCGCGTTCGGCACTGAGGGCAAAGTCGATCATCATGATGGCGTTTTTCTTGACGATGCCGATCAACAGCAGCACGCCGATCAGCGCGATGATGTTGAATTCGCCACCGGTGGCCAGCAGCGCCAGCAAGGCCCCTACCCCGGCCGACGGCAGCGTGGACAGGATGGTGAGCGGGTGCACCACGCTTTCATACAGCATGCCCAGCACGATATACACCGCTACCATGGCCGCCAGAATCAGCACCGGCTGACTGCCCAGCGAATCCTGGAAGGACTTGGCCGTACCCTGGAAGCTGCCGTGTATCGACGATGGCAGGCCGATATCGGTGGTGGCCTTGTCGATGGCAGCGGTGGCGTCGGACAGCGAGCTGCCCGGCGGCAGGTTGAAGGACACCGTGGTGGCGGCAAACTGGCTTTGGTGGTTCACCGCCAGCGCGGTATTGGTGGGCTGCCAGCGGGCAAAGGCCGACAGCGGAATCGGCTGGCCGGAGGTGGTTTGCAGATAGATGCTGCGCAGGCCTTCGGCGCTCTGCCAGTACTGGGGTGCCACTTCCAGCACCACATGGTACTGGTTGAGCGGGTTGTAGATGGTGGACACCTGGCGCTGGCCGAAGGCGTCGTTCAGCACCGAATCCACTTGCGACTGGGTCAGGCCGAGGCGCGCCATGGCATCACGGTCGAAGGTGAGCGTGGTTTGCAGGCCCTTGATTTCCTGATCGCTGCTGACATCGGCCAGCATCGGCAGCTTTTGCAGCGCCTGCTGTACCTTGGGCGTCCAGCGACGCAGTTCTTCCAGGTCATCCCCTTGCAAGGTGTACTGGTACTGGGCATTGGCCGACCGTCCGCCCACGCGGATGTCCTGCACCGATTGCAAAAACAACTGCGCCCCCGGCTCGCGCGCCAGCCGCTTGCGCAGGCGGGCAATCACCTGATCAGCCGTTTCCGTGCGCTCGCCCAGCGGCTTGAGGCTGACAAACATATTGGCGGTGTTGCGCTGGCCGCCGCCGGTAAAGCCAATCACCTTGTCCACCGCCGGGTCCTGCCCTACCGCGTCGATAAAGCGTTGCAGCTTTTGCTGCATGGCCTGGAAGGAAATGCTCTGGTCGGCCTTGATCATGCCGGTCAGGCGGCCGGTGTCCTGCTGCGGGAAAAAGCCCTTGGGCACAATCACGTACAGGTAGACATTCAGCGCGATGGTGGCCGCCAGCATCAGCATCATCAGCGGGCCGTGACGCAGCGCCCAGCCAAGGCTGCGGCGATAGCCGGCCAGCATGGCGTCGAACATGCGCTCGCTCCAGACAAACAGGCGGCCCGGCTTGTGTTCGCCATGGCTTTTCAGCCAGCGCGCACACAACATGGGCGTGGTGGTGAGCGACACCAGCAGCGACACCAGAATGGCCACCGACAGCGTGACGGCAAACTCGCGGAACAGGCGGCCGATGATGCCGCCCATCATCAGGATGGGAATGAACACCGCAATCAGCGACAAACTCATCGACAGCACGGTAAAGCCCACCTCACGCGCGCCCTGCAGCGCGGCCTGGAAGGGCTTCATGCCGTTTTCGATATGACGGGCAATGTTTTCCAGCACCACGATGGTGTCGTCCACCACAAAACCGGTGGCAATGGTCAGCGCCATCAGGCTGAGGTTGTTGAGCGAGAAGCCACACAGATACATCACGGCAAAAGTGCCCACCAGCGACACCGGCACGGTGATGGCGGGAATGGCGGTGGCGCGGCCATTACGCAAGAACAGGAAGACCACCAGGATGACCAGCGCGATGGAAATCAGCAGTGAGCGCTCCACCTCGGACAGCGAGGCACGGATGGTGGAGGTGCGGTCCATCACCACCTGCATCTTGATGGCGGCGGGAATGGACGCCTGCAACTGCGGCAACAGCGCCTTCACCCGTTCCACCGTTTCGATGATGTTGGCACCCGGCTGGCGGAACAGGATGATCATCACCGCCGGTTGCTTGCCCAGCAAGCCGGCATTGCGCACATCCAGTACCGAATCCTTCACCTCGGCCACGTCGGACAGGCGCACCGCCGCGCCGTTCTTGTAGCTCACTACCAGCGGCAGGTAGTCACTGGCCTTGCCGGCCTGGTCATTGGCCTGTACCTGCCAGTGGCGCTGGCCGTCCTCGACAAAACCCTTGGGCCGGTTGGCATTGGTGCTGGTGATGGCGGCGCGCACCGTTTCCATGCCGATACCGTAATGGTTCAGCTGTAGCGGGTTCATTTCCACCCGCACCGCCGGCTGTGCGCCGCCACCGATATTCACATCGCCAATGCCCTCCACCTGCGCCAGCTTCTGGCCAAGGATGGAGTCGGCGGCATCGTACATCTGGCCGCGGGTGAGCGAGTCCGAGGTCAGGCCGATGATCATGATGGGCGCGTCGGCCGGGTTCACCTTGCGGTAGGTCGGGTTGGACGGCATGCCGGTGGGCAGCAGCGAACGCGCGGCATTGATGGCGGCCTGCACATCGCGCGCAGCACCGTTGATGTCGCGGTTGAGGTCAAACTGCAAGGTAATGCGGGTGGAGGCCAGCGAACTGGACGAGGTGATTTCGGTCACCCCGGCAATGCGCCCCAGCGCCCGCTCCAGCGGGGTGGCCACGGTGGACGCCATGGTTTCCGGGCTGGCACCGGGCAGCTTGGCGCTGACCGAGATGGTAGGAAAATCCACCTGCGGCAAGGGCGACACCGGCAGCAGCTTGAAGGCCAGAAAGCCCGCCAGCAGGATGGCCAGCGTCAGCAGCGTGGTGGCAATGGGCCGCCGGATGAAGGGCGCGGACGGAATCATGCCTCGGCCTCTGCCTTGTCATCGTCAGCGGCATGGTCAGGACGCCGCCAGCGTCGTGCCAGCCGGTCGAAGGCCAGGTAAATCACCGGGGTGGTGAACAGGGTCAGCACCTGGCTGACCATCAGCCCGCCCACCATGGTGACGCCCAGCGGCGAGCGCAATTCGGAACCCATGCCACTGCCCAGCATCAGCGGCAGCGCGCCCAGCAGCGCCGCCATGGTGGTCATCAGGATGGGGCGGAAACGCAGCAAACAGGCCTGGTAGATGGCATCGCGTGGGCTCATGCCCTGCTCGCGTTCGGCCTCCAGCGCAAAATCGATCATCATGATGGCGTTTTTCTTGACGATGCCGATCAGCAAGATGATGCCGATGATGGCAATCACCGACAGGTCGTTGCCGGACACCAGCAAGGCCAGCAAGGCACCGATACCGGCCGAGGGTAGCGTCGACAAGATGGTAATGGGATGAATATAGCTCTCGTACAGCACCCCCAGCACGATATACATGGTGATGATGGCCGCCAGGATCAGCCATAGCGTGTTGCTGAGTGAAGCCTGAAAGGCCAGCGCCGCGCCCTGGAATTTGGTATCCAGGCTGGCCGGCATGCCCAGCTCGGCCTCGGCCTGACGGATGGCCTCCACCGCTGGCCCCAGCGCCGCACCCTTGGCCAGGTTGAACGAGATGGTGGTGGTGGGGAACTGCCCCAGATGGTTAACGGTGAGCGCGGTCGGGCGCTGCTCGATGCTGGCCACCGCATCCAGCGGCACCGGTCCGCCACTGGCGGTCGGCACATAAATGCCCTTCAGCGACAGCGGGCCTTGCTGGTTCTGCCCGTCCACTTCCAGCACCACGCGGTACTGGTTGGTCTGGGTGAAGATGGTGGAAATCAGCCGCTGGCCAAAGGCATCGTACAGCGCATTGTCGATGGCCGCAGTGGTGACCCCCAGCCGGGCTGCGGTATCACGGTTGATGTTGACATAGGCTTGCAGGCCCTTGTCCTGCAAGTCGCTGGCCACATCCGCCAGTTGCGGCAATTGACTCAGCTTGTGTACCAGCTTGGGCACCCATTGCGACAGCTCGTCCGGATTGGTGGCCTGCAGGGTGAACTGGTACTGGGTGCGGCTGATACGGGTGTCGATGGACAAATCCTGCACCGGCTGCAAATACAGCGACATGCCCGGCACGCTGGCGGCACTTTGCTGCAGCCGTGCCAGCACGGTGCGGATGTCATCGCGCTCGCCCTTGGGCTTGAGGTTGATTTGCAGGCGGCCGCTGTTGAGCGAGGCATTATTGCCATCTACCCCGATGAAGGACGACAGGCTGTCCACCGCCGGGTCTTTCAGCAAGGCCTGGGCCAGTTGTTCCTGCTTCTGCGCCATCGCGCTGAAAGAAATACTCTGCGCCGCCTCGCTGCTGCCCATGATGGCGCCGGTATCCTGCAAGGGGAAAAAGCCCTTGGGCACGGCCACATACAGCAGCACGGTCAGCAGCAAGGTGCCAAACGCCACCAGCAGGGTGAGCTTTTGCCGCTCCAGCACCCAGCCCAGCATCTGGCCGTAACGGGCAATGATGCGGTCGAAGAAGGCCCCGCTGGCATGGTAGAAACGGCCCTGTTTTTCTTCTGGCACATGCTTGAGCAGGCGCGCGCACATCATCGGCGTCAGGGTGAGCGAAATGAAGGCCGAAATCAGGATGGACACCGCCAGCGTGATGGCAAACTCGCGGAACAGCCGCCCCACCACATCGCCCATGAACAGCAGCGGAATCAGCACCGCAATCAGCGAGAAGGTAAGCGAGATGATGGTAAAGCCAATCTGCTGCGAGCCCTTCAGCGCCGCCGCCATCGGTTTTTCGCCTTCCTCGATGTAGCGGGCAATGTTCTCGATCATCACGATGGCATCGTCCACCACAAAGCCGGTGGCAATGGTCAGCGCCATCAGGGTGAGGTTGTTGATGGAAAAGCCGGTGAGGTACATCACGCCAAACGTCCCCACCAGCGACAGCGGCACCGCCACGGCGGGAATGATGGTGGCCGGCACATTGCGCAGAAACACGAAAATCACCATCACCACCAGGGCGATGGCCAGCAGCAGTTCAAACTCGACATCCTCCACCGAGGCACGAATGGTGACGGTGCGGTCGCTCAGCACCTTCACATCCACCGCGCCGGGCAGGGTGGATTGCAACTGCGGCAGCAAGGCCTTGATGCGGTCAGTCACCTGGATGACATTGGCCCCCGGCTGACGCTGCACATTCAGGATGATGGACGGCGTGCTGCCCGCCCAGGCTGCCAGCCGCATGTTTTCCGCCGCATCCACTACCTTGGCCACATCGCGCAAGCGCACCGCTGCGCCGTTCTGGTAGGCGATGATGACGTTCTGGTATTCCTCGGCCGACTTGAGCTGGTCGTTGCCATCCACGGTGGAGGCTTGCTGCGGGCCGTCAAAACTGCCCTTGGCCTGGTTCACATTGGCATTGCTGATGGCGGTGCGGATGTCCTCCAGCGTCAGGCCGCGCGCTGCCAGTGCCTTGGGATTGCTCTGGATGCGCACCGCAGGCCGCTGGCCGCCACTGAGGCTGACCAGACCCACGCCCGGCACTTGCGACAGCTTTTGCGCCAGCCGGGTGTCCACCAGGTCTTCCAGCTTGGTCAGCGGCAGCGTGTCCGAGCTGACCGCGATGGTGAGAATCGGGGTGTCAGCCGGGTTTACCTTGCTGTAGATCGGTGGATTGGGCAGGTCGCTGGGCAACAGGTTACCCGCCGCGTTGATGGCGGCCTGCACTTCCTGCTCGGCCACATCCAGCGTCAATTCCAGGCTGAACTGCAGGGTAATCACCGACGCGCCGCCCGAACTGGTGGATGACATCTGGGTCAGCCCCGGCATCTGGCCGAACTGGCGCTCCAGTGGCGCGGTAATGGACGAAGTGATGACCTCCGGGCTGGCACCGGGGTACTGGGTTACCACCTGGATGGTGGGGTAGTCCACCTCGGGCAGGGCCGATACCGGCAGCAGCTTCCAGGCCACCAGGCCGGTGAGCAGGATGGCCAGCATCAGCAAGGTGGTGGCCACCGGCCGCAGAATGAACGGGCGTGAGGGATTCATACCGTGTTCCTGCTTTTAGTTGGCGGCTGAAGCGTGCGGGCGCTTGCCATTCTGGCTATTGCTGGCATCGCTGCGGTGCGACTTGCCCTTGCCACTGCCACCGGACTCAGCCAGGGCGGCGCGGTCTATCACCTTGATCTGCGCACCCTCACGCAGCTTGTCCAGGCCATCCACCACCACTTTCTGACCGGCTTTCACGCCTTCTTCGATAATGGTGTTGTCACCGGACACCGCGCCGGTTTTCACCTTGCTGATGCTGACGGTCTGGTCCGGGTTCACCGTGTAGACATAGCTGCCCACCTTGCCCTGCTGCAAGGCCACGCTGGGCAATACGGTTGCATTGGGCTGGTCGCCCAGTTGCAGGTGCACATTGACAAATTGATTGGGGAACAAGGCTGCATCGGCATTGGCAAAGCGCGCCTTGAGGTTCACCGTGCCGGTGGTGGTGCTCAGCTGATTGTCGATGGCCAGCAGCTCGCCGTCAGCCAGCTTGTGGCGGTTGTCACGGTCCCAGGCTTCCACCTGCAGCTTGCCCTTGGCGTCGCGGGCAGCGGCCAGCACCTGGCTGAGGCTGGTTTCCGGCACGGCAAACAGCACATTGATGGGCTGGGTCTGGGTAATCACCACCACGCCATTGCTGTCGCTGGAGTGCACGATATTACCGGGGTCTACCTGACGCAGGCCGGCACGCCCGGCCAGCGGGGACGTGATGCGGCTGTAATCCAGTTGCAGGCGGGCATTGGCCACCGCGCCCTGATCCAGCTTCACCGTGCCCTGATACTGGGCCACCAGAGCCTGCTGGGTATCCACCTGCTGCTTGGCAATGGAGTTCTGTGCCAGCAGCTGCTGGTAACGGGTGAGGTCCAGCCGGGCGTTTTGCAGCAGTGCCTGGTCGCGCAGCAACTGGCCTTCAGCCTGAGTCAGCGCAGCCTGATAGGGGCGCGGGTCCAGTTCCGCCAGCAGCTGACCTTTCTGCACCATCTGCCCTTCTTCAAAATGCAGGGCCATCAGTTGACCATCCACCCGGCTGTGCACCGTCACCGTGTTGGTGGCCGTCACCGTGCCCAAGGCACTCAGTTGCAAGGGTGCATCCTGCTGTGTTACCGCAGCCACGGCCACCGCTACCGGCGCACCACCACGCTTGGGTGCCGCAGCATCGGCAGCAGCCGTGCGATGGCTGTTCCACCACCAGCCCCCGGCTGCCAGCACCAGCAGTAACAGGGAGACATTGCGCAGGGTATGGGAGGGTGTGGTCGTGGAATCGGACATGGTGGTTTTCCGGATGCGTCCTGGTTGAGGCCGGAACGCCGTCTGCAATGGTTAAGCGGAGAGGCTTCCTCCGTGATCAAGCAGCGATGATAAGCAATCACCATGACACTGCCTATGCGCAAGCTGTTTACAGATGTTAATCGGCATATTCTCCGCCTTCTGTTTCAGCGGCAACACTACCAACGATAGCAACAGGCATGAAAAAGCCCACCCCGGCATGGGGTGGGCTGGCAGCGCATTATTGGCGCATTCAGATCAGAACAGCAATTCCTTGACGTTCTCCACCGCATCCTTGGCTGCCGGTGCATTGGGGTCCTTCGCTGTCGTATCGTCTACCGCCGCATCGGAGGCATTACTGCCTGGGATGGTGCCGTGGTTGTCGATCTTCAGCTCCGGATTGGTCTTCTGGAATTCCTCGTAGTAGTACTCGTCGCCACCACGCTGGCCCGCACCCGGTTTCACCACGATGCCTGCCGGCACCGGCAGCTCCACCTCGGGTACGCCCTTGAGCGCATTGGCCATGTAGTTCATCCACACCGGCAGGGCGGCTGTACCGCCATAACCGTAACGGCCCAGCGAGCGCGGCTGGTCGTAACCCACCCAGGTTGCCGCCACCAGATTAGGATTGAAGCCGACAAACCAGGCGTCCTTCCAGTCGCTGGTGGTACCGGTCTTGCCGGCCAGATCCATGCGGCCCAGGCTCATCGCCTTGGCTGCCGTACCGTAGCGCACCACGTCTTTCAGCATGGAGGTCATGATGAAAGCATTGCGCGGATCGATGGCCTGGGTGGCATTTTGCCCGGCAACCGCCGGCTGGGTCTTGGCCAGCACATGGCCGGATTGATCCTCGATGCGATCAATGAAGTAGGCCTTGATGCGGTAGCCGCCATTGGAGAACACCGAATAACCTTCCGCCATCTGCAGCGGCGTCGCGGCACCAGCGCCCAGTGCCATGGTGAGGTAGGCCGGATGCTGCTTGGGCGAGAAACCGAAACGCTGAATATACTGCTGGGCGTAATCGGTACCGACCGCCATCAGCAGGCGTACCGACACCAGGTTCTTGGATTGGGTCAGCGCACGGCGCAGGCTGATCAGGCCAGCAAACTTGCCATCATCGTTCTTCGGTTCCCAGCTGGGCGAACCCGGAGCACCCGGAACGGTCAGCGGCGCATCATTAAACAGGGTGGACGGTGTAACGCCACGCTCAATGCCCGAGGAATAAATAAAGGGCTTGAAGGTGGAGCCAGGCTGACGCCAAGCCTGGGTCACATGGTTGAAGCTGCGACGGTTGAAGTCAAAACCACCCACCAGCGACTTGATGGCTCCGCTGCGCGGATCCATCGATACAAACGCCCCTTCCACATCCGGCATCTGCACGATTTCCCAATAGCCCTTGTCATTGGCACGCACACGAATGACGGCACCGCGGCGAATCTGCTTGTCAGCCGCCAGCTTGGGGTTCAGTGCACGACGGGCAAACTCCAGCCCCTGCCCCTTGATCACCGCCACCTTGCCGCCACGCAGGTAGGCGCGCACTTCCGCCGGGCTTGCCGACAGCACAATCGCAGCCTGCATGTCGCCACTGTCGCGGATTTCAGACAGTGCATCGTCCAGTACCTCGGTCTGGTCTTCACCCTCTGCCGAGGCAAGATCGATATAGCTTTCCGGGGCGCGGTAACCCTGCTTGCGGTCAAAATCGATCAGGCCTGCGCGCAGGGCATCGTAGGCCCATTGCTGGTGATGACTGTCCAGCGTGGTGTAGACCTTGTAGCCCTCGGTATAGGCGGCATCCTTGTAGCGCTCATACATGGCCTGGCGCACCATTTCGGAAACATACAGCGCCGGCTGGTTACCATCCACCGTGGCGCTGGCCAGATGCAGTGGTTCTTTCACCGCCGCGTCGTACTGATCCTGGGTGATGAAGTTCAGCTCGCGCATGCGACGCAGCACATACTGCTGACGCAGGTGGGCACGTTCCGGATTGACAATGGGGTTATAAGCAGACGGCGCCTTGGGCAGGCCTGCCAGCATGGCCATTTCTGCCACGCTCAGTTCGGTGATCGGCTTGCCGAAGTAGGCCTGTGCTGCCGCAGAAAAACCGTAGGCGCGCTGCCCCAGGTAGATCTGATTGAAGTAAAGCTCAAGGATCTGGTCCTTGGAAAGCGTATGTTCGATTTTGAAAGCGAGCAAAGCTTCATTAAACTTACGTGTGAAAGTCTTTTCACTGGAAAGGAAGAAATTCTTCGCCACCTGCATGGTGATGGTACTGGCACCGGAACGGGCATGACCGGATACCAGATTACCGACGGCAGCACGCAGAACCCCCATATAGTCGATTCCGCTATGCTGATAGAATCTTTCGTCTTCAGCAGCAAGCAAGGCCTGCTTCATCAACTGCGGGACTTCATGGATACGGGCGAAGGAGCGGCGTTCCTCACCGAACTCACCCAACAACTGGCCATCTGCCGAGTAGACGCGCAGTGGAATTTTTGGACGGTAATCCGTCAGCACATCAAGACTTGGCAAACGCGGGTAGGTTATGATGATGGCAATGGCTGCCGCACCGGCTGCCAGCACGGCCCCACCAATGACCAAGCCGGCCAGAATCGCAAGAAGTCGTTTGAACATAATTACAAATAGGCTTTCGGAAGAAAGCGGATTATAACGTCTTGTGGGAACAAGCAAGACAAACATTGACCGCGACAGCACAAAAACTGTCGCACTAGACCTATTCGGGGCCTTAACTGATGCTATCCGACAAATTACGGTTCGGGACAGACTGGCTGAATCAGCTTGGATTGGGGAAATCCAGCAATGTTCCCCTGCTTGGTCTTGATATCAGCACCACCTCCATCAAACTGGTGGAGCTGTCCAGATCAGGCAAGAACTACCAGATCGAGCGTTATGTGATAGAAAGCCTGCCCAAGGAAGCCGTGTCCGAGGGCAATCTGGTGGATATCGAAGGGATTGCCGAAGCCTTGCGCAAAGCCTGGAGACGCCTTGGCAGCCCGATCAAGAATGTCGCCATCGCCATTCCTACGGCAATGGCCATCTACAAGAAATTGCTGGTTCCGGTCAGCCAATCCGAAGACATGGAGGGCATGATCGAATCCGAGGCCGATCAGATCATTCCCTTCCCGCTGGACGAAGTAAATCTGGACTACCAGGTTCTGGGGCCTTCCAGCAGCAGTCTGGATGATCTGGAGGTGCTACTGTGCGCCGCCCGCAAGGAAAAGGTGGAAGAGCGTGTCGCCGTAGTGGAAATGGCCGGTCTGCGCGCTCAACTGGTGGATGTCGAGTCCTTTGCCATGATGACGGCCTTCGAGCAGATCCAGCAGCAATTGCCCGACCACGGCATGAATCAGACCTTTGCCCTGTTTGATATCGGTGCCAGCAAAATTCATTGCAATGTCATCCGTAACGGCCAGCAAATCTACTACCGCGAGCAGATGTTCGGCGGCCTGCAGCTGACACGCGATATCCAGCGCCGCTACGGCATCAGCTTTGACGAAGCCGAAAGCGGCAAGCGCAGCATGGCCATGCCGGATGGCTACGAATCCGAGTTGCTGCATCCGTTTGTGGATTCACTGGCACAGGAAATCCAGCGGGCGCTGCAGTTCTTTTACACCACGGTCAGCGTGTCGCAATACCTGCGCGTGGATTACATCCTGCTGGGCGGCGGTTGCAGCATGCTGGCCGGCCTGGATGATGCAGTGGCCTCCCGCACCCAGATCAGTACCATGATTGCCAACCCGTTCACGTCCATGGTGCAGTCCAGCTCCATCCGCCTGAAGGAGCTGCTGCTGGATGCCCCGGCCCTGCTGATTGCCTGCGGACTTGCCATGCGGAGGTTCGACTGATGATACGCATCAACCTCCTGCCCCACCGCGAGCAGAAAAAAGCCGCCCACCGCCTGCGCTTCCAGCTGTTTCTCGGCAGCGCCATCGGTGCCGCTCTGCTGATCATCGGCCTGAGCTATTTCATTCTGGATGCCCGTCAATCGCGCCAGGAAGAACGCAACCAGTTCCTGCAAGCTGAAATCAGCAAGCTCGATCAGCAAATCAAAGACATCGGCATGCTGAAGAAGCAGCGCGACGACCTGCTGGCACGCAAACAACTGGTAGAGCGCCTGCAACAAGGGCGTAATGATGCGGTACACATCTTCGACCAGCTGGTACGCCAGACCCCGGATGGCATCTACCTGAAAACCTTCAAGCAAACTGGCAATGCGTTCAACTTCTCCGGCTACGGCCTGTCCGGCGCACGCGTGTCCAACTACATGCGCACCCTGGCCCAGTCACAGGTGTTCAACGAACCGCAGCTGATTGAAGTGAAAGCGGCCATGGCGAACAACCAGCGCGTCAGCGAGTTCAGCCTTACCAGCACGTTCAGACAGCCTGCAGCAGCCAGTGCACCGCAAGGCCAGGTAGCACCGCAGGGAGCCAAACCATGACCTTAGACGAGTTCCGCAATCTTGACCCCAAGGACATGCCCAACTGGCCGCTGCCAGCTCAGGTGCTAGTGCTTGTCTTCATGGCCGGGGTATTCCTGTTTCTGGGCTATTTCTTTGTTCTGAGCGACCAGATGGACAAGCTGCACAGTGCCCAGCAACAAGAAGAACAGCTCAAGCAGACCTTCATCGACAAAAAGCGCCAGGCCATCAACCTGGAAGCATTGCAACAGCAGCTGAAAGAAATCCAGTTGTCCTTTGGCGCACTGCTCAAACAACTGCCCACCAAGTCGGACATGGACGCCCTGCTGACCGAAATCAACCAGGCCGGCATTGGCCGCGGCCTGCAGTTTGAGCTGTTCCGCCCCAACGGTGAGGTAAAGACAGCCGAAATGGCAGAGGTACCGATTTCGATCAAGCTGACCGGCAGCTATAACGATCTGGCAGCCTTCGTCAGCGATGTTGCCCAGCTGTCGCGCATTGTCACCATCGGAGACATCAGCCTGACCCCGGGTCAGGGCAAGGAAGCCCGCATGACTATGGAAGCCACGGCCAAGACCTATCGCGCGCTGGAGCCAGAAGAGCGCATTGCCGCGGCACAGCCGCCGAAGAAGTGAGCGTGACGCCATGCTGAAAAAAACTCTCGCCACCTTGCTGTGTCCGCTGCTGCTCAGTGCCTGTGGCAACGGCAATACCGAAGACCTGCACGCCTGGATGCAACAGGCCAGCCAGGGTCTGCGCGGTCAGATCGACCCGCTGCCCCAAGCCCAGGCCTACCAGCCGTTTACCTATAATGCCTTCGACATTCCCGATCCGTTCAATCCGGTCAAGCTGCAGATGGCCAAGAAGCAGAATGCTGCCAATGCGCCCGACTTCAAGCGCGTGCGTGAACTGCTGGAAAACTACGATCTGGACAAGCTGAAGATGGTTGGGCTGCTCAAGCGCAACAACATTACCTATGCACTGATCCGAACCCCGGAAAACAGCGTCTACCGCGTGCAACCGGGTAATTTCATTGGCCCCAATTACGGCCAGATCAAACGCATCAGCGAAACCGAACTAGTACTTTCCGAGACCGTGGAAGATCTGAACGGTGAATGGGTACAACGCGAAACCAGCATGTACCTGGATGAACAAGGGCAGAAATAATGAAAAACCATTCAATCAAACTGTTGTCGGGGCTGGGTCTGTCCATTGCATTTTCCATTGCCCATGCAGCGTCCATCACCGCGATCGACGTAGCCCAGACCGATGGTGACGCCCAGTTGCTGCAGGTGACCTTTGATGGCCCGGCCATCAAGCCCAACAGCTTCGCCATCGCCAATCCAGCTCGTGTCGCCTTTGACTTTGCCGATACCCAGGTCAAACTCCCCAAGAGCTTTGTCGAGCTGGGCAATCCCATCGTCAAGTCCGCGGTTGCCGTTGAGGCCAATGGCCGCTCGCGCCTGGTGCTGAACCTTGCACACAATGTCGCCTACAGCACCAGCGTCTCGGGCAACAAGCTGCTGGTTCGCATCAATAACAGCATGACTTCGCCACAGCAGGCGGCCACCTCGCAAGAGCAGCCAGCCAGCAACGCATCCGCCGCCAGCCAGGCCAGTGCCCAGGCTGCCGTGGCGACCACACCACTGGGGCTGGACTTCCGTCGTGGCCGCGGTGGTGAAGGACGCGTGGAAATCACCCTGCCTTCCGAAGGCACACCGGTTGACGTGCGCCGTGAGGGCAAGAATCTGGTACTGGATGTACTGGGTGCCAACCTGCCGCGCTCGTTGGAAAAACGCATGGATGTCAGCGACTTTGCCACCCCGGTGGACAAGGTAATAGCCAGCAATCAGGGGCGTAACAGCCGCATCGTGGTGCAGCCGCAAGGCGACTGGGAATTCTCCTCCTATCAGACTGAACGCAAGCTGGTGGTGGAAGTACGCAAGGTGGCAGTGGAAAGTGCCAGCAAAAACGAGCTGAACAGCAAGCCGCAATACAAGGGTGACAAGCTGTCGCTTAACTTCCAGAATATCGAAGTACGTACCGTATTGCAGGTGATTGCCGAATTTACCGGCCTGAACATCGTCACCAGTGATTCGGTAACCGGCAACATCACCCTGCGCCTGAAAGATGTACCGTGGGATCAGGCACTGGATCTCATCCTGCAAACCAAGGGCCTGGATCAGCGCCGCAACGGCAACATCATCAATATTGCACCGCGTGAGGAACTGCTCAATCGCGACAAGCAGATCCTGGAAGGCAAGCAGCAGCTGAATGCGCTGGAGCCGGTACGCTCGGAAACCTTTGTGCTGCGCTACCGCTCGGCCGAGGACTTCAAGAAGATTCTGGATGGCAGCACCACCACGGCAGGATCCAGTTCGACAGGTAACAGTGGCGGCAACGGCCTGCTGTCGGCCCGTGGCAGCTTCATGATCGATCCGAAAACCAACACGCTGATCATCAATGATACCCAGACAGTGATCGACAAGATTCGCGATCTGGTGACCAAGACCGACATCCCGGTCAAGCAGGTGCTGATTGAAGCCCGCATCGTGGAAGCGACCGACGACTGGAGCAAGAGCCTGGGCGTGAAGATGAGCTTCGCCAAGGTAGGGGGCAGTACCTCCATCGGCAGCACCATCTCTGACGCGCTGGCCAACAAGGCCTTGGGCAACACCGCATCGACCTCCGGCAATGCCGGGGTCAATCTGGGCCTCTCCGGTACCTTCAACTCGATCGGTGCCGTGTTCAATGCCGGTTCCAGCGGGCTGATCGGCCTGGAACTGGATGCCATGGAAACCGGTGAAAAAGGCAAAATCCTGGCCAATCCACGCATCATGACAGCCGATCGGGTGGAAGCAAGCATCGAGCAGGGTACGGAAATTCCGTATCAGGAGGCCAGCTCCAGCGGTGCCACTTCGGTATCGTTCAAAAAAGCCAACCTCAGCCTGAAGGTGACACCGCAAATTACCCCGGACAACCGTGTGCTGATGGAAATCCAGATCAACAAGGACAGCGTCAGCAGCACCCTGTTTGTCAACAGCACTCCGGCCATCGACACCAAGGTGGTAAAAACCCAGGTGATGGTGGAAAACGGCGGCACCGTGGTGATTGGCGGTATCTACCAGCAAACGCTGGATACCACGGTCAACAAGGTACCGCTGCTGGGTGACATCCCATTCCTGGGAGCCCTGTTCCGCAGCAAGGTGGACAAGAACAACCGCTCCGAGCTGCTGGTATTCATCACACCCAAGGTGGTGGAAGACCTGAACCTGCAAAATCGCTGAACACGGGACATCTGCACGCATTTTGTCGTCTGCCCGCGCAGACAGACCCAGTCAGCATCAGCTACAATGCCTGCCATGGAGAACATGGCAGGCAATTTTTTTCTTGTCGGGCTGATGGGTGCCGGCAAGACCACCGTAGGCAGAGCCCTGGCACGCAAGACCGGCAAAACCTTCTACGACTCGGATCATGAAATCGAGGCGCGCACCGGTGTTCGCGTTGCCACCATCTTCGAGATAGAAGGCGAATTGCGCTTTCGTGACCGCGAAAGCAGCGTGATTGCCGATCTGGCCAGGATGAACAACATCGTATTGGCCACCGGTGGCGGTGCAGTGCTGCGCCCGGAAAACCGGGCCGAGCTGTCCAGGCATGGCGTGGTGATTTACCTGCGCGCCTCCATTGATGACCTGCTGGCCCGCACCATGCACGACAAGAACCGTCCGCTGCTGCAAACCGCCGATCCGCGCGCCAAGCTGCAAAGCCTGCTGGAACAGCGCGACCCGCTTTACCGCGAAGTGGCCGACATCGTGGTCGACACCTCACAGCAAAACGTCAACCTGCTGGTCAGCCGTCTGCTCGACCAGTTGCACAATACCCCAGCCAAGACCTGAAGCACATGATCACCCTCGACCTGACCCTGCCGGATACCCGCTACCCCATTCACATTGGCCACGGACTGCTTGATCAGGCTGAGCTGATCCTGCCCCATCTGCCCATTCCCCAGGTTGCCATCATCACCAATGAAGTGGTGGCACCGCTATACCTGGAGCGTCTGACCCAGCAGCTACAAAACCATGGCGTGCATTGCATCCCGGTCATCCTGCCGGATGGTGAAGCACACAAAAACTGGCAGACGCTGAACCTGATTTTCGATGCTCTCTTGGGTGCCAATGCCGAACGCAAAACCACCCTGATCGCACTGGGTGGCGGTGTCATCGGCGACATGACCGGTTTTGCCGCTGCCTGCTATCAGCGCGGTGCACCGTTCATCCAGATTCCCACCACCCTGCTCGCCCAGGTTGATTCCTCGGTAGGTGGCAAAACCGCCATCAACCACCCCCTGGGCAAAAACATGGTCGGCGCTTTCTATCAGCCCAAGCTGGTGCTAGCCGACATGGACTTGCTGGCCACCCTGCCCGAGCGCGAACTATCCGCCGGCATCGCCGAAGTAATCAAGTACGGCCTGCTGGGCGATGCCGATTTCCTGGCCTGGCTGGAAGCCAATATGGACAAACTGCGCGCCCGCGACCCTGAAGCCCTGCAATACGCCGTGCGTCGCTCCTGCGAAATGAAGGCCGCGATTGTCGGCCAGGATGAAAAGGAACAGGGCGTACGCGCCCTGCTCAATCTGGGTCACACCTTTGGCCACGCCATCGAAGCCGGCCTTGGTTATGGACAATGGCTGCATGGCGAAGCCGTCGGTGCCGGCATGGTCCTGGCCGCCGCAGCATCCCAGGCACTGGGCTGGCTGACGCAGCATGATGTTGAACGTGCAGTGGCACTGATTGCCGCTGCCGGACTACCTGTACGCAGCCCTGACTTCGGTATCGATGAATGGATGCGCCACATGGGCCATGACAAGAAAGTGGAAAGCGGTGTCATCCGCTTTGTCCTGCTCAAGCAACTGGGGCAGGCAGTCATCCAGCCCGGCCTGCCCACTGCGGTACTCGATACGCTGTTTAGCGGACCACATATCGATCCAACCATTTCCCATTGATTGCCCACTGCCCCCGTAAATCCTGAAACCTTGGTGTCATTAAGGATTTTTACGGATTGCGGGGATCTGCGGCTGCCCGAATAATCGACTGCATAATTCAAGCAGAGAGAGAATCTCGGAGGGAAGCCAAGGTGGATGCAATAACCGCATTACTGGCCAGTTTCGGCCTGATGAGTAGCTACTACATTTCCCGCCAGCTGTGGCGCAAGCTAACTTATAAAAAACCGCGCGCCCGGGGTATCGACCCGGTAGGCGAGGCCGAGGTTTTCCTGGCTTATGGCCGTAGCGGCGATGCCGTACGCGTCCTGAAAGAGGCCATGAAGGACGAACCCCAAAACCTTTCCATCAAGGTAACCCTGCTACGCGCCTATTCCTCCGAAGGCAATGGCAAGGCTTACTGCCGTCTGGCCCGCGATGTACAGGCCCAGGTCAAGGACCAGCCGGTATGGCGCACCATTCAGGAAGCCGGCCGCCAGCTGGCTCCGCAGGACCCGCTGTTCGCGGTCAAGGTCTGAATCCTGCGCATGTAAAACAGGCTGCCCACGGGCAGCCTGTTTTGCTTTGTCTATCCGTACCGGCTGCTCAGCCTGCGTCAGCCTCCGGCTCGCGGAACTGCAGGCTGTGCAGACGGGCATACAGACCGTCCAACAGCATCAGCTGCTGATGACTGCCTTGCTCGGCCACCTTGCCCTGATGCATCACGATGATGCGATCGGCGTTCTCGATAGTGGACAAGCGGTGGGCAATCACGATGGTGGTACGATTCTTCATCAGGTTTTCCAGCGCAGCCTGCACCAGCCGTTCGGACTGGGTATCCAATGCTGATGTCGCCTCGTCCAGAATCAGTAGCGGTGCATTCTTCAGCAGTGCACGGGCAATGGCCAGCCGCTGACGCTGTCCACCGGACAGCCGCACGCCATTTTCACCGATCTGGGTATCCAGCCCCTCCGGCATCGCTTCGATGAACTCCAGCGCATTGGCAGCACGGGCAGCCTCGATGATCTGCTCGCGACTGATCGCGTGACCAGAACCATAGGCGATATTCGCGGCCACCGTGTCGTTGAACAGCACCACATCCTGGCTCACCATGGCGATATGCTGACGCAGATCGGCCAGCACGATCTCATCCAGCGCAAGGCCATCCAGGGTGATACGCCCTGACAACGGTTCGTAGAAGCGCGGAATCAGGCTGACCAGCGTGGTTTTACCACTGCCGGAAGAACCCACCAGCGCTACCGTTTCGCCGGAATTCACCTCCAGACTCACCTGCTGCAGCACTACCCGTTCAGCATTGGGATAACGGAAGGAAACATCCTCAAACCGCAGCTGGCCACGGGTTGTCGGCAGGCGTTGTGTCCCATGATCCGGCTCACCGGGTTCATCCAGGAAGTTGAACACACTCTCGGCGGCGGCCAGCCCGCGCTGCATGGCCTGGGAAATGCCGGTAATGCGCTTTATCGGCGCAAACAGCAGCATCATGGCGGTGAGGAAGGACATGAAATCGCCGGCAGTAAACGCACCATGCTGGGCACGCATGGCAGCAAAATACAAAATGGCTGCCAGTGCGCAGGCAATCATCAACTGGGTGACACCAGTATTAGCCGAACTGGCCGCGCTCTGCTTCACGCCATTACGACGAATGGCCTGCGAAGCTGTATTGAAGCGGCTTTCTTCATATTCCTCGCCACCGTAAACCTTGATCACCTTCTGGCAATCCACCCCTTCGCCCAGAATCTGCGTCAGGTCTGCCATGTGTTGCTGGTTCTCCAGCGCCAGGCCGCGCAGGCGCTTGGCAACCATGCGCATGCATACTGTTACCACCGGCATCACCACCAGGCAGATGATGGTCAGTTGCCAATCGATATACAGCAACCAGGCCAGCAGGCTGATGGCAGTCACACCATCCTTGACGCTGACTGTGATGACATTAAAGCCGGCTTCGGTCACCTGGTTGACATCAAAAGAGATGCGCGAAACCAGACGTCCCGACTGATTATCGGCGTAGTACTGCACCGGCAGGCGCAGCATCTTGGCAAACATCTGCTGGCGCAGGGTTTGTACCAGATGCCCGGCCAGCCAGCTGGAGGTGTATTCGTTGATAAAGCTGGTAATCCCCCGCACCAGGAACACGCCGACAATGGCCATCGGCACCCAGACAATCGCCTGGGGATCCTTGTTGACGAAACCACCGTCGATCAGTGGCTTCATCAGCCGGGCAAACGCCGGTTCGGTCAGGGCGGCAACGGTCATGGAGACCAATGACAGGGCGAATACCTTCCAGTACTGGGCCAGATAACCCAGCAGGCGGCGGTAAATGGGCCAGCTATGTTTCAAGGTAATAGTCCAATCGGATCAATGAGATGCGGCCAACAGGCCGGAAAGACCGCTAAGGGCCATGATCTGCTGCAGATTACTGTCCGGGGCAAAACGCTGACGCACATCACGCGCACCGGCTTCAGCCATCTGACCCTGTTGCGGCATGGAATCCAGTGCCGCAGCAATGGCGGCAGCCCAGGCCTGGGCATTGCCAGCTTCAACCAGCATGCCGGTCCGGCCATCTGCCACCGTCTCCGGAATGCCGCCGGTATTGCTGGCCAGTACCGGGCACTGCAGGGCCAGCGCCTCGATTTGCGACATGCCCAAGGGCTCGTAAGTTGACGGCATCAGCAACAGATCGGCATGACGGTACAAGGGTGCCACTGGTGAGACCACGCCAGCCAGCAATACGCGATCAGCCAGACCAAGACGCTGGATTTCCACCTCGATCTGTTGCCGGGCCACGCCATCTCCCGCCACCAGATAGCGCCAGTGCGGATAACTGTCCCGCAGCACCACCATGGCTTGCAAAATGGTGAGGTGCCCTTTTTCGCCACGTAACATGGCAGCATGCAGCAGCACAGGTGCGGCAGAAGCAGCCAGCCAGTCGCTGATATGGGCCGGCAGCGGCTGATTCACTGCAACATCCAGTCCGGCAAAGTCGATACCCGGATACACTACATGGATGCGATCAGGACGGATGGCGGGGTTTTGCAACAAGGCATCGCGCAGGTAATGACTGGGCACCATGGTGGCATCCACCAGCCGGTTATACGACCAAGCCGAGGGCTTGCCCGGCTGATAGGTACGGGAGCGCAGCAGGAAGGGCCGATGCCACACCAGCCTTGCCGCAATCGCCAGATTATTGCTGTCATGGCCACTGTGGCAAATGGCCAGGCGCGGCTGATGCTGGCTGATCCAGCGCCGCAGAATGGCAATCGACGGCAGATGCAGGCTGTTGCGAAAGCGGACCGGCAGCACCGCCAGGCCCTGCTGCCTGGCCACCTGTTCTACGCGTCCGCCCGGGCGGCAGGCCAGCATGGTACGCAGGCCATGCTGCTGCATCTGGCGCATCTGCTGCATCAGCTGCAATTCCTGCCCGCCGACATTATCGGAGGACTCGGTGAACAGCACCCACTTATTCGCCACTACTTATTCCTTGCCTTTGCTTTATTTCGGCAAGGAGTGCCGCAGCGGTGA
The DNA here is from genome assembly GCF_009856625.1 of Aquitalea denitrificans. Taxonomy (GTDB): domain Bacteria; phylum Pseudomonadota; class Gammaproteobacteria; order Burkholderiales; family Chromobacteriaceae; genus Aquitalea; species Aquitalea denitrificans. Next base: position 242,834 of record NZ_CP047241.1, on the reverse strand, counting down.
AAAGAAAAATATGTAGCATGTGGTCCTTATTAACACTTTCCAGTACCATCCTACCCATAAAGCCACACGTAACTAGCATCAATACCAAACCGAGCATCTCACGACGCTGGCTAAATGCCTGAAAACCACTGCGTACAAGTAAGCCACAAAATATTAGCCAAAGAAAAACACCGGGAATCCCCAGCCCAATTCCTAAATCAATAAAACCACTATGACTATGACCTACTTGATTATGATGACCAGTCTCTGTCAGCGCCAATGAAAAAGCATCTCTTGAGAAGCCATAGCCAATTGGTCGAGTCACAATCAAATCCAAGCCACTATGAATCCAAGCAATACGTTCATAAGCTGAGCCATCTACTGGTTCTCCATTCGACATTTTGGGCAGCGGTTCCATCCGCAGCCACGCCTTGGTCGCTGGATAATTCCATCCTATTTGAGCCGACTCAATAAAGGCATGACTCCGAGGATCCTGGCGAACCGTGTATATACCAATTGCAATAATTGTAGAAAAAACAAGCAGACTGATGCCCAATACCTTGCGCCATGAAAAACGAAATCCTTCAAATACCATAAAAACAAACAACATTGATAAAACTAGATAAATTAGACCAATCATTCCATTGCGTGCCCCCGCCCTTAGGCTAACAAAAAGGATCAACAACGCTAAGATAAACAATGCCCAACGGGGGAAAAATGTTATACGACGATCACAAGAAAAACTACTAAAACAGAAAGCTACCGCGACAAAGCCTAATACATAATTCATGAAAAAAGTAAACTCCAGCTTTGTCGCCGTAGTAAAAGTTTCCATGAATGGCCATTGGCCAATTTTAAGATATTGATAGGCCCCATAACCAAACTCAACAACAGCAAGTGCTGTTCCGGACAATATAACTAAATCAGCAATAGACAACAAACGCTGTCGATTAAACAACCACAGACCAGCCAGAAACCATAACCCTCCAATCAGTAACTGGCTATACTCCTCGTGGAAGGATACCTGGGACCACCCAGACAGTAGCCATGTATGCATAGTTGCATAACCAAGAAAAACTACTAACGCTAGCACTACTGCTCGGGCATTTCCAAGTGATCGCACAAAAGATAATTTTCCAAAAATTGCTATTAGTAGCATCAAAACCAAGATGACATAACGTAATGCAATTGTATGCGAAACATTAGCAAGGGTGAGAAACAGCCAAGATAGAAGCAGTACTGCTTGATCTCTCCACCCATTGTGATTAGCTACGACTTTCATTGAATATCCAGTAAAAAGTTCAACATTTGTGATACATGTAGACTAGTTATGGCCTCCATGCACAAGGCACGACGGCAGGCATCGCCACGGTCGCCAAAACGGCGGAAACAGCGCAGGGCCCAATCCACATCGCGGTGGTGCACGCTGCGTTGGTTGCGACAGGGGAACAAGTCTGGTCCCACCCCTAAACACGGGTAATGGGCAAAGAAGCGGCTGGCTCCGAACAATACCTCGCTGCCGGGGCCAAACAGCATCAGCAATGGCGTACCCGCCACCTTGGCCAGATGGGCGACACCGGTATCCGGACACACGCAGGCACGGGCACCGGCCAGCAGCTGTCGTAGCTGCAACAAGGTTAGACAACCAGCCATGCGAACATCAGACGTCGGCGGGTCGATCTGCAGCAGCAGAGCCTCCTCACCCGGCCCGCACGACCACACCACCGCCAGTTGGGCACGGCGAATGTTATCGGCCAATTCCTGCCAGTGCGCCGCCGGCCAGAAACGTGTGGCCGAGCTGGCCCCCACATGCAGCACGACATAGTTATCCGGCAAGGATGGCAGGCTTTGCTGCGGCATCGGCCAGTCGCCTAGCTGATAAGGGGCAGGCTCCGGGCCATCCACCAGACGGGCGGCAGTATCGGTCCAGGCTTCAGGCTCGGTGGCATACGGAATGGCCTCATCCAGCAGCCAGTTCTTGTGCGCCGGCTGTTCATTGGCAAAGCCGACAATCCAACGCGCACCAATGGCGCGAGCCAGATAGCTCAGCCGGTTTTCGCCCATCAGCAACACCAGGTCAAACCGAGGCATGGCAAATAGCTGGCATACCGAGGCGAAATGACGGATATGCCAACCGAAGGCACGCACACCATAAGGCTGGCCTGCATACAGTGCGACCTGACCTGGCGGGCAGGCCATGACAATATCTGCCTGTGGATAACGTTGCCGCGCCTTGGCCAGCAGGCTGGTGGCCATCAAGGCATCGCCCAGCAGGAACTGGTGCAAAATCAGCACGCGCTGCACCGTTTCAGCCTCGGGTTTGTGCCGCAGCCATTGCCAGGGCAGGCGCAGCAGCAGGGACAGGAAAATCAGCGCCCGTGCGGGAAATCGACTCTCTTTCATCATGCCACGCTCACCACCGGCGGCTGTTGCCTGCTCTCTCCCTGCAACAGGCGACGATACAGTGCCATCATCTGGGCCACCATGTGCTGCTCGGTCTGTGTCAGTACCCGCTCGCGGGCCTGTCGGGCCATCTCCGGCCACTGCGCACGCGCCGCCAGCCATGCCGCCACATTTTGCTGCCAAGCCTGCGTATCCTGCGGAGCGGCCAGCCAGCCGGTCTTGCCGGGTGTAACACACTCGCCACCGCCACAGCGGGTACTGGTGAGCACCGGCAGGCCGCAGGCCAAGGCTTCAGCCACCACCGAGCCGAACGGTTCGTACAATGTCGGCAGGATGAACCCGTCAGCCATGCCGTAATGGCTGAGTACATCTTTTTGCGGGCCGGTGAAATGCACACGCGTGGCCACCCCCAGCACGCTGGCAAGCTGCTGATAATGGGCAAGCTTCTTGTCGCCGCCCACCACCACCAGATGCACGGCAGGCTGCTGCACGATGGCATGGATGGCCTGGGCCACGCCCTTGCGTTCAAAACCGGAACCGACGTATACCAGCACCGGCGCATCATCGGGGATGGCATATTGCGCACGCAAGGCGCTGCGCCGCATGCGCGCAGCCTCGGGGTTGAAGCGTGCGCTGTCCACGCCATTGTGAATCACCACGCACTGCTCCGGCTTCACCGGGAAACGTTGCAGTACGTCCTGTTTCACCATCTCGGAAATGCAGATTACCGCCCGCAGGTCTGGATGCGAGAACATGGCGCGCTCCATACGCAGCATGAAATGGTGATAAGGATTGCACCAGACCGACAGCTTGTGCCGCCAGCCCTTGCCCTCTGCGCGCGCATCCAGCCAGGCTGCGTGCACACCGTCTCCGGCGCGGAATACATGGCAGCCGGGAATGCGCTCGTGCGACTGCACCAGATCGGCACCCACCTGTTGCCAGGCCCGCCGCGCGGCACGGGCAAAGCCCCAGTCGCGCCAGATACTGCCCAGATAGAATGGATTGACGCGGCAGACAGCCACACCATCCAGCTGTTCCCAATTGCGGTTGATCAGTACCGGCTCCAGTTCGGGCTGCTGTTTCAACTGGCCCAGAATGGCACTGACGATGCGTTCGGCACCGCCTGCCGGATTGTATTTCTGCCGGATAATGGCCAGACGGGTCATGCGGTTTCTCCCAGTACGGCGTCAACCGCATCCATGACTTGTTGCAGACTGATCAGATTCAGACATTCGCTGTTCCAGCCACCGCCACAGCCAGCATTGCCACACGGCCGGCACGGCACCGAGGCAGCCACCACGCGGTGCGGCACCTGCCACGGCCCCCATTCGATGTCACCAGACGGGCCAAACAAGGCCACACAGGGCGTTTTCATCGCCGAGGCAATATGCATGGGCACCGAATCCACGCCGATGTACAGCCGGGCGTTATCGATGGCGGCAGCCAGTTCTTTCAGGCTGAGCTGGCCGGCCAGGCTGGCAGCAGGCATGGTCAGCCGCGACTGGATATCGGCCAGCATGGACATCTCATCCGGGCTGGGTGCGGCAGTCAGCAGTACACGCTGGCCACGCTGCTGCAGGGTATTGATCAGCGCAACCATGTTTTCCACCGTCCAGCTCTTGAACAGCCAGCGCGAGGTGGGGTGTACCAGAATGTACTGCCCGGCCTGCAAGCCCTGCTGTTCCAGTTTGGCGGCCAGGGTGGCCTCGGCATTGTGGCCGGCCACCAGCATCAGTTGACGCTGATTTTCAGCCGGATAAATCCCGATGCGCCGCAAGGCATCCAGATGGATTTCAATGGTATGGCGGCGGTTACCCGGCACTTGCAGATAGCGGTGGGTAAAGCTGTTGCGAAACAGTTTGCCGTAGCGGCCATCCGGCCCTACCGACCAGCGTGGCGACAGCAGACGCGTCAGCCATGCCCCGCGCTTGTGCTCGGTCAGGGTGATCACCAGATCGTAGCGACGCTGGCGTAAGGCAGACAGCAAATACAACTCTGCCTTGAGTTGGCCGATGGGACCCAGTTTTTTCCAGTTGCGATCTATGGTGTGCAGCTGGCTGATGGCCGGATGCAGGCTGAGCATTTCCTGCGTATCGCGGTACACCAAGGCATCGACCTCCAGATGCGGGGCCTGCTGTTTGAGCACGGAAAAAACCGGAGACGTCAGCAGCACATCCCCATGGTGACGCAATTTGATGACCAAGACGCGTCGTACCTGGGTCAGATCGATGGAGTCGTTCAGCATAGATTGGGTGAAAAAAGCCGGATCAGGCATCCGGCTCGGTATTCAGCAGTTGCAAAAGATCGGCGATTTTATCAGGGTCTTCGGATCGAAGCATGCGTCCCGCAATGGGGGCGATATCGTCCAGGTGGGTATTGAGTACCATGCGCTTCACCGCCAGCAGGCTGGCCGGGTGCATGGAGAACTTGCGCAGCCCCATGCCCAGCAGCAGCCGGGTAAGCCGCGGGTCGCCTGCCATCTCGCCGCACACCGACACCGGCACCCCACCCTTGATGCCGGTGCGGATGGTATGCAGGATCAGCTTGAGCACCGCCGGATGTACCGGGTCGTACAGATGGCTGACCGAATCGTCGTTACGGTCGATGGCCAGGGTGTACTGGATCAGGTCGTTGGTGCCGATGGACAGGAAGTCGACATATTTGATGAAACTGCCCACCACCAGCGCAGCGGACGGGATTTCAATCATCGCGCCCACTTCCACCTTTTCATCGAATGGCAGGCCTTCTTCGTGCAATTCCTGCTTGGCGTAATCCAGTTGGGCAATGGATTGCTTGAGTTCACCCAGCGAATTGAGCATGGGGAACAGGATTTTCACCTTGCCATAGTGTGAGGCACGCAACAGCGCCCGCAACTGGGCACGGAACATCAGCGGCTCGGCCAGGCACAGGCGGATGCCGGTAAGGCCCAGTGCCGGATTGTCCGCCACGTCGTGATTCAGCCACTTGGGATTCTTGTCGGCCCCCAGATCCATGGTGCGGATGGTGACCGGCAGGCCTTTCATGTCTTCGGCCACCTTGCGGTAGGCCTCGAACTGTTCGTTCTCGGTGGGCAGGGTGTCGCGCCCCAGAAACAAGAACTCGCTGCGGAACAGGCCCACACCGGCGGCACCGGAGCTTTTCACCACATCGACATCCTGTGGCAATTCGATATTGGCCAGCAGTTCTATCACCGTGCCATCTTTGGTTTTGGCATCGGACTTGCGGATGGAGGACAGCTTGCGCTTGGCATCGCGCCAGGCACGCTGGCGACGGCGGTATTCGCTAAGGACCAACTCATCCGGATTGACGATCAGCACGCCTTGCTGACCATCGACGATGATCTGTTCTTCTTCTCGGATCAACTCACGGGCATGGTGCAGGGCAATGACGGAGGGCAGGTCGAGGCTGCGCCCCAAAATGGCGGTATGCGAGGTGGCACCACCCACGTCGGTGACGAAGGCAGCGAAGTTGGAGTCCTTGAAATACACCATGTCAGCCGGCGACAAGTCGTGCGCCACCAGAATGGTGTCGTCCAGCAGGTCACCCGGTGCCGGCAGTTGCGGGGCATGACCGTCCAGGTTCTTGAAAATGCGTTCCACCACCTGCAACACGTCGTTCTTGCGCTCGCGCAGGTAGTCTTCTTCGATGGCGTCAAACTGCTCCACCAGCAGGTCGCATTGCAGCTTCAATGCCCATTCGGCATTGCAGCGCTGTTTTTCAATGATTTCACGTGGCTCGCGTGAAATGGTGACGTCGCCCAGCAACATGATGTGCAAGGACAGGAAGGCACCCAGCTCGGCCGGAGCATTTTCCGGAATGCTGCCCCACAGCATTTCCAGCTCCTTGCGCGTGGCACGCACTGCCTCGTCAAAACGGGTCATCTCGGCTGGAACTTCTGCATCCTCCAGGCCGTAGTGCGCCACATCGTCCATGCTGCGCGAGATGAGATGGGCCCGGCCAATGGCGATGCCGCCACCTATGGCTACACCATGCAGGGTGATATTCATCGTCCCATCCCCTCCTCAAGCGGGCTGATTCATTCAGCCTCGTCAAAACGATTGTTGATCAGTGCCACCAGCGCATCCAGCGCTTCCTGTTCATCCGGGCCATCCACGTCCAGCTCCACGGTGGAGCCCTTGGCTGCGGCCAGCATCATCACGCCCATGATGCTCTTGCCGTTCACGCGGCGACCATTGCGGGCAATGCCCACATCGCTCTTGAAACGGCTGGCAAGCTGGGTGAATTTACTCGAAGCCCGCGCATGCAGGCCAAGTTTATTGATAATTTGTATTTCAACGCGCAGCATTACCGTCCCCTGGAAGAATATAAAGTACGCCCTCCAGCCCGCCGGTAATGGCCTTGCTGACCACAATTTCCAGCGGCTGGCTGCTATAACTGAGCGCACGCACCAGCATGGGCAGGCTGACCCCGGCAACGGCTTCCACCTTGCCCGGGTCAATCAGCCGGCTGGCAATATTGGATGGCGTGCCACCATACATATCAGTCAGTACCACTACGCCATCGCCTTGTTCCAGGCGTGCCACCAGCGCAGAAGCCTCGACCAGTTTCTGATCCGGATCCTCGGTTTTTTCTACCGCCAGCGTGGCGATATTGTCCGGGTCCCGTCCTAATACATGCCGGGCGCAGTCCAGTAGACAAGCGCCCAGATTGCCATGAGATATGACTAGTACACCAACCATGCCTGCGTCTTCTTGTCCGTAACGATTATCGGCACACAGTCCGCTGCGGCGAACCGTGCTTCATTTCTGCTGCGAATCCGGCATTGTAGCAGGCCCGTTTTCCACCCGACGGAACCAGGCGAGTTTATCTGCCAGCGAAACGACACTGCCCACTATGATAAGCGCCGGCGATGCAACGCCATAGGACGATATCAGTGCCGGCAGGGTTTCCAGCGTTCCGCTCAGCGTACGCTGGCGCGGAGTGGTTGCCCATTCGATGACTGCTGCCGGGGTATCCGCCGGCTTGCCATGCTCGATGAAAGCGGCGCATAGCTCGGCGGCCATGGTCAGCCCCATGTACACCACCACGGTCTGATCCGGTCGGGTCAACGCCGGCCAGTCCAGATCGATGCTGCCATCTTTCTTGTGGCCGGTAACAAATGTCACCGACTGGGCGTGATCACGATGGGTCAAGGGTATACCGGCATAGCTGGCAGCGCCATTTGCTGACGTAATGCCCGGCACCACTTCAAACGGGATATTGTGCTCGGCCAGGGTTTCGATTTCCTCGCCACCACGGCCAAAGGTAAAGGGATCGCCACCCTTCAACCGTAGCACCCGCTTGCCGGACTGCGCCAGGCGCACCATCAGCTGGTTGATGTCTTCCTGCGGCAGGGTGTGATTGGCACGCGCCTTGCCCACGTAGATACGTTCGGCATCGCGTCGCACCAGCTCCAGCAACTCGGGTGCCACCAGCTTGTCGTGCAGCACCACGTCGGCCTGCTGCATCAGGCGCAGGGCACGGAAAGTCAGCAGATCAGGGTTGCCCGGGCCGGCTCCCACCAGATACACCGCACCGCTGGGGCAGTCTTCCGTGCTGGCCAGCCGTTTTTCCATTTCTTCGCAGGCAACTGCCTCGCGGCCATTCATCACGGCTTCGGCTACCGGGCCTTCCAGTACCGACTCCCAGAAAGTACGCCGCGCTTCAACATCGGCAAACCGGGCTTTTACCCGCTCGCGGAAGCGGGAAGAAAATGCCGCTAGCAGGCCAAAACTGGCCGGAATGATGCTTTCCAGCCTGGCGCGTACCAGTCGCGCCAGCACCGGGACACTGCCACCGGAGGAAACCGCAATCACCAATGGCGAGCGGTCAATGATGGCAGGGGTGATGTAGGTAGAGATTTCCGGGTCGTCCACCACATTGACCGGGATATTGTGCTGCTGCGCCACTTGGGAAACCTGCTGGTTGACCGTGCGCTGATCGGTGGCCGCAATGACCAGCCGCATGCCGCTGACCATATCGTCAGCAAAATAGCCGGGCAACCACTGCAATTCGCCACGTTTGGCCATCGAGGCCAGCTCGTCCGTCATTTCGGGTGCAACCACGGTCAGCCGCGCGCCAGCGGCCTTGAGCAGGCGTACCTTGCGCAGGGCTACGTCGCCCCCGCCAACCACCAGACAGGCGGCATCTTGCAGCTTGAGAAAAATCGGAAAGTAATCCATGCATCACTCCACAACAATCGCCACAGCATACTTTATTTGTTGCATAAAAACGACGAAAACGGCGCATGTAGCCTGATTTTCGTCATCACAATTTCCATACTAAATGCCATGATTGAGATGACGCCCTGCACCACCGGCAGAAAAGGGCAAACAAGGAAGCGGCGGGTGAACATTGAATAATTTCAGATCAGGCATGGCCATGGCAACCGTGGCGACAAGCAGTGCTCTGCTGCTGGCCAGTGGGGAAGCGTGGGCGGAGTCGGCGCGACATGCCCCCTGGGACTGGCCGTTGGCAGGCTTGCTGTGTCTGGCTACGGGTATCTGGCTGGGTAGTATCTGGCAACGGCTGCGCCAGTCCCGACTACGCATCAATGCCTTGCATTTTCATGTACAGCACTCGACCGATGCGCTGCTTGCGCTGGATGAATCTGGCCGGGTACAGGTGACAAGCCAGGGCTGTGCCGACCTGCTCGGCCATACCCCACAAAGCCTGCAGACCAGCGGCCTGCCTGCCCGGCTGTGTCAGCAGCTGCAGCAGCAAACGACATTGCTGGTACCGCCGCACTTCATAGACTGGCAAGACACCCAACAACGGCCATTGCGCCTGGGCGTGCAGCAGCTGGTGATGCCAGCCGACACCCTGCCTGCACACTGGCGGATATTACTGCTGCATACGGTCTACACCCCTCATCCTGTATCGACACCGGCCTCGACCATGCTTACGGCACTGCAGGGTGCGCGCATCGGCCTGTGCGAATTCGACCTTGATCAGGCTAGGATCAACTGCAATAGCGGCGCGCTGCACACCTTGCTGGGGCTACCAGCTGACCAAGAGACCATCGGCCTGGACGACTGGCGGCAACGCGTACATCCGGAAGACCGCAGCCTGCTGGACAATGCGCTGCAGAACATCGGGCTGGGCACGACAGCCGTACTGGATCTGGAATACCGCATGCAACATGCCGATCAGCACTGGGAATGGCTGGAGCAGATATTCCAGCCTGCCGATGCGAGCACACGCCCTCGTCATGTACAGGTGTTCAGTCAGGTCATCACACCACGCAAGCTAGCCGAAACAGCCATGCGCCGACGTGAGCTGGAATTCCGTACTCTGGTGGAAAATTCCAGTGACATCATCGCCCGCTATGATCTGGATTTGCGCTGCCAGTTTATCAACCGCAGCGTCAGCCGCTACTCGCCCATGATCCGTGACGAGCACATCGGCAAGACCGTGCATGAAAAAGGCTGGCCGGACAATGTGGTGGCCCAGTTCGAACAGGAGTGCCGTCGCCTGATCGACAGCGGCGAGCCACGTTGTTTTGAAATGGAGCTGCTGTCGCACAACCGGCGCTACATTTTTGAAACCCGCCTGTTTCCCGAATTCGACAGCAACGGCAAGCTGACCAGCATCCTGTCGGTAGATCGCGAAATTACCGACAGCCGGCAGGCCAACCGCCTGCTGAGCGAAGAAAACGCCGTGATGGAGATGATTGCCGCCAATCAGCCGCTGGAGGATATCCTGGGCCAGATCTGTACCATGATCGAATCCCAGCTCACTGGCGGATGCTGTTCGGTGATGTTGCTGACAGAAGACGGCGAGCACCTGCACGTGGCCTCCGGCAACAAGCTGCCAGCCGGGTACCTTGCCATCATCGAAGGCATTGCTATTGGCCCTCAGGTGGGTTCCTGCGGCACTGCGGCCTACTTCAAGCGCACCATCATCGTTGACGATATGGAAAACAGCCCGCTATGGCAGCCCTATCTGGAGCTGATCCGCCCCTTCGGGCTGCGCGCTTGCTGGTCGACACCGCTATTTAGCAGCCAGCGCGAGCTACTGGGCACCTTTGCCATTTACTACAACGAGCCCCGCACACCGAACCCGGATGAAATGCGCCTGGTCTACCGTAGCTCGCATATCACCGCCATCGCCCTGCAGCGCGACCAGCATGAAAAAAAGCTGTTCCAGCTAGCCACCATGGACGAGCTGACCCGGCTGGACAACCGCCGCAACTTCCTGCTGCAAGCCGCGCGCGAACTCAAGCGCAGCCAGCGCAACGGCACGGACATGGCCGTACTGATGATGGATCTGGACCACTTCAAGAACATCAACGATGCCTATGGCCATGCGGCGGGCGATCAGGTGATCACCCATTTTGCCAAGCTGTGCCGCCAGATTCTGCGCGCGACCGATCTGGCCGGACGGCTCGGCGGCGAGGAGTTTGCCGCCTTGCTGCCGGAGGCCGACAGCACACATGCACTGGCCGTGGCAGAAAGATTACGCACCGCGGTGAATGACAGCCTGGTCGAGGCCAACGGTCAGCAGATTCACTACACGGTGAGCATCGGCCTGTCCCTGTTGCGCGATAGCGATCAGCATGTGGACGACCTGCTGAAACGGGCAGACAAGCTGCTCTATCAGGCCAAGCACCAAGGCCGCAATCAAGTGTGCCACGACCTGATGCTGAAACTCGTCTGACCGGTGCCAATCCAGCGGGCCGGACTATCGCATCCGGCCATGCCGGCCCTAAGATACGCTTTTCTTCGCGATAGCCCTTGCCGTGAACCACTGGCGTAACGACTACCTCACCCATCCGCTATACCAGCCGCTGGCCGACTTTGCCCACCTGCTGCCACTGACTGACTGGCCAGCACAGCAGGATTATGATCAGTTGCTGCAACTGGCCCGCCCGCTCAGCACCCTGCCGGCAACACTACGGTTCTGCTGCGATCTGCAAGCCGATGCCTACTATGAAATGCATATCGGCAACACCGGAGAAGTCCCCACCCGCAGCCGCAACTGGCATGACTGGTTCAATGCCCTGGCCTGGCTGGCGTGGCCCTTGAGCAAGGCCGCCCTCAATGCACGCCATCTGCGTGCCATCGGGACTGGCGAGATAAAACGCGGTCCGCGGCGCGACGCCGCCACCTTGCTGGATGAATGTGGCGTGATCGTGGCCTGCTCGTACCCGGACTTGGGCCAGGCGCTGGATGACATGCAGTGGCAAACCCTGTTTGTGGAACAACGCAGTGCCTGGGGACGGCAGATCAGCGTGCACACGCTGGGACATGCCATCTTCGAAGTCGGCCTGCAGCCACATATCGGCTGGTGCGGCAAGGCTTTGCTGCTGCCAGTGGACGATGCATTTTTCACCGCCAGCACAACCGTGCAGCGCCAGCAGCTGGATGCCATGCTGGCCACGCGCCTGGCCGATGACGGCTGGCTGGAGAACCCGCGCCAGCTATGGCCGCTGCCGCTGCTGGGCATTCCCGGCTGGTGGCCGGACAATGAAAACCCAGCTTTCTACCAAAACACCGACTACTTCCGCCCCAGCCGACGGGCAAAGTCATCCAGCGAAACGGTCTGAAGCCGCTCCGTGACACTGCCCAGCAAGACTTCAATGCCCTGGCCGACATCATCGTCATTGGCCAGGTCTGCCCGGTAGACAAACAGCTGGAACAAGTCGGACAGCTGCACGGTAGCCAGTTTGCGCATCAGCACCCAGCCATCACGCTGGCCTTTCTGCACATAGCCATGCTGGGCCAGCTTGTCCAGCACCAAGCCCAGCTCGTCATAGCCGATCTTCACCTGCTGGCGCAGCTGTGCCGGCGTCAAACTGCAACCTTGCTCCTGGGCCACATCCAGCATCAGCAGTACTTCCACGGCATCCAGAAAGCGCCGTCGCGGCTCGAAACGCCGCCGCCAGGCACCACCCTCCCAATAAGACAGGGAGGCGGTGAACACCGCGCCGGCCAGCACCACCATCCACAGGCAGTACACCCACAACAGAAAGATGGGAATGCTGGCAAATGCACCATACACCAGCTGGTAGTTGGCCACCTGGCCGATGTAATAAGCAAACAGCAGCTTGGTCAGTTCCAGCAGCACCGCAGTAATCATTGCACCCAGTGCCGCGTGGCGGATGGGCACAAAGCGGTTGGGTAGGATGCGGTACAGCAAGGACAGTACGATGCCGGTAAGCAGAATGGTGCCACCGGCCTCTACCGTGCTGGCCAGCAGCGGCATGGTTTTTTCGAAACGGGTGAACTTGAGCAGCCAGCGCCATGACAACAGGCCGCCGCCCAGCACCAGCGGCCCCAGCGTCAGCACCGTCCAGTACACCATGCTCTGTTGTAGCCAGGGCCTACCGCGGCGTACGCTCCAGATGGCATTGAAAGTGCGCTCGATCGTAGACATCAGCATCAGTGCGGTCACCCCCAGCATCACGATGCCGGCAGCGGTCAGCTTTTCCGCATTGTCGGCAAACTGGCGCATGTAGACGGAAATCACCTTGCCGGCAAACTCCGGTACCAGCGTGGACAACAACATCACCTTGAAACGCGTGCTGTAATCGGCAAACACCGGGAAGGCGGAAATCACCGTCAGCGCAATGGTGAACAGCGGCACCAGCGCCAGCAAGGTGGTAAAGGTCAGACTGCCGGCCACCTGCAGCACACGCTGGCTGCCCATGCGTCTGACCAGAAAACCGGCAAAGCCGATTTGCGAAGCGTATTGTCGGAGCGAATTCATGAGGCGCAAGGTAATGCAGCCACCCGCAACTGGCAAGCAACAGTCGCGGCATCCGGCACATTGCCGGTAACAAGAAGCTGGCAATCCCCCTGCTGGCATCATGTTTTGTACACCGTCTTCATACAAATTAACGATTGGAAGCTGTTATCATGCAGCCTGTTATCGTGGCCATCATTTGACGATGGCATATCAACGGATATTGCCGTGCAAGACATTCTTGTTCTCTATTACAGCCAGCATGGTGCTACCGCCGAACTGGCCCGCCTGATCGCCCGCGGCATCGAAAGCGTGCCTGGCTGCCAGGCGCGACTGCGCACCGTGCCCAAGGTATCCACCGTGTGCGAAGCCAGCGAGCCGGCCATTCCGACACAGGGCGCACCCTATGTGGAAAAAACCGATCTGGCCGAATGCATAGGCCTGGCACTGGGCAGCCCCACCCGTTTTGGCAATATGGCGGCGGCCATGAAGTACTTCATCGACAGCACCAGCGGAGAGTGGATGGCTGGCGCACTGGCCGGTAAGCCGGGCTGCGTGTTTACCAGCTCGTCGTCCATGCATGGCGGACAGGAATCCACCTTGCTGAGCATGATGCTGCCGCTGCTGCACCATGGCATGCTGATTGTCGGCCTGCCTTATTCCGAGCCATCTCTGGCCGCCACCCAGGCCGGTGGTACGCCTTATGGCGTCAGCCATGTGGCCGGGATACAAAACGACCGCCCGTTGTCCGAAGACGAGCGCAAGTTGGCGCAGGCCCAGGGCAAACGTCTGGCCGAAGCCGCCCTGCGGCTGCAACAACCGTTGCCGGACAGCAATCACTAATTCATCGGAATATAGCCAGGCTGTATGGCCAATACCGGCGGCTTGGCCCTGGATGGCAAGCTGGCCGGTTTTATTTTTTGCGACGACTGACCGACAGCCCTCTGCCACGGTCAGGATCAGGACCCTCAGACATGTGCGGAATCGCAGGTTTCTTCTCCCAACACCCGGTTGCGACCGCCACCGCCGATGCCATGTTGCTCGAACTGGCCCGGCGCGGTCCGGATGCCGCCCACCAGCTCCTGCTTGACCCGCATGGCGGACAGGCCGGGGCTGACAATATCCACAACGCCCTGCTACATGCGCGGCTGTCCATCATCGACCCGCGCCCCGAGGCCGACCAGCCGATGGGCAATGACGATGGCCAGATCTGGATCTGCTACAACGGCGAGGTGTACGACTGGGAAGCCGGCAAGCGCGAGCTGGAACAGGCCGGTGCCGTGTTCCGCACCCACTCCGATACCGAATTCATCCTGCGCGGCTACGAGGCCTGGGGCATTGACGGCCTGCTGACACGCCTGCGCGGCATGTTTGCCTTTGCCATTCTCGACCTGCGTCAGGGCAAGGTGCATCTGGCGCGCGACCGCATGGGCGAAAAACCGCTGCTGTATGCGCTGCTGGATGGCAATCTGGCCTTCGGCTCGCTGGTGCGTTCGGTGCTGCCTTTCCTGCCACTACCTGCCCGCCAGTTCAGCCCCGCCGCCATCGACGCCTATCTGGCGCACCGCTACATCCCGGCACCGGCCACCGTATTCGAAAACATCCAGCGGCTGGAAAACGGCTATTGCCTGGAGTTCGACCTTGCCAGTCGTCAATTGAAGAAACGTCGCTACTGGCAACCGCAGGCCACGGCGGGCGACTGGTTGCCCGAGCTGGACCACGCCGTCAGCATGCGTACCGTGGCCGACCGGCCGCTGGGCGTGCTGCTGTCCGGTGGCATTGACTCCACCCTGATTGCCAGCCGACTGGCTACCCAGGGCTATCAGCAGTTTTCCACCTTTACCGCGGCCTTTCCCGGCAGCACGCTGGATGAATCGGTCGACGCGGCAGATTCCGCCCAGCGCATGGGCCTGCAGAATATCCGCATCGATATGCCGGAGAATCTGGCGGCTGATTTCTCACGCATTGTGGCCGATCTGGACCAGCCCTTTGCCGACCCGTCCAGCTTCCCTACCTGGTATCTGGCACGTGAGGTCAGCAAGCACGTGAAAGTGGTGCTGGTGGGCGACGGCGGCGACGAGCTACTGGCCGGCTACAAGCGCATGAACAAGCATCTGCGCACCCGCTGGCGTCGTCACCTGCAACTGCCGCTGGGCATCCGTCCCTCACTGGACGGCAAGCAGGGCAAGCTGGGCACCGAGCTGGCGATGAGCTGGACCGAGGCCTACTCGCTGCGCTTTTCCGGCATGACACCGGGCCAGCGCCGCTACCTGCAAGCCGGGCGCGAGCTGCAACGGCTCAGCTACTGGCGCGCAGCGGACGATATCGGCCCGGAAGCCAGCGATGCCATCCCTGGCCTGCAAAGCCTGCTGGCCATCGACTTCGCCAATTACCTGCCGGACTACATCCTGCAAAAGTCGGACCTGTGCACCATGGCGCACGGGCTGGAAGGCCGCGCCCCGCTGCTGGACCACGGCTTGTACCAGCATCTGCTGGCCACGACTGACGCCGAGCGCTACACCCAGCCTGCCAAGCTGATCTTCCGCCGTGCCATGCACCCGGCCCTGCCGGCCGACTTTTTCCAGCGCAAGAAACGCGGCTTCAACCCGCCGCTTGCCGGCTGGCTGAAAACCAGTCTGGCCGAGCGTTTTTCTGGCCTTGGCAGCCGACTGCACCGCCTGACGGACGCCCTGCTGGATGCCACCGCAGTGGATGCCTTTGCCCAAGCCTACCGGGGTGGCAAGGAAGCACTGGCCGAGCAGATGCTGCAATTGCTGATTCTGGATGAAAGCCTCACCCAGCTGGACGCGCTGCGCCGCGCCTTACCCTAACCCCCGCATATCACCGAGTAATGTTCATCCGGCAGCGGCGCATAAAAGCTGCTGGGTGACACGCCCAGTTCGCGCTTGAACATGGTGGCAAAAGCACTGGGGCTGGCATAACCCAGGTCCAGTGCCACTTCCAGCACACTGGCCCCGCAGGCCAGTTTTTCCAGCGCGGCAATCAGCCGTGCCTGCCGCCGCCACTGCCCCAGTGACAAGCCGGTTTCCCGGCTGAAGCGCCGTTGCAAGGTGCGCGGGTCCATCGCCAGTTGCGTGGCCCACTCCTCCACCGAACGGGCATCCGCCGGCTCGGCCAGCAATACATCACACAAACCTTGCAAGGCCGGGCTTTGCGGCCGTGGCAGGGACAAAGCCAGCGTGGGCAGGCTGCGGATTTCATCCAGCAGCAACTTCATCAGCCGCTCATCGCGCGAATCGGGCGCATAAGGCACGACAATGCTCATCGCCGCCAGAATCAGCTCGCGCAGCAAGGGGGAGATGGCCAGCACCCGGCACTCCTGCGGCAAGCCCTCCAGACTATCCTCGCGCACATACACCGTGCGCATGCGCACTGCGCTGATCATCCGTACCTGATGCCAGGTGTCGATTGGCAGCCAGATGCCACGGGTAGGCGGCACGATCCACTGCCCCAGCGCCGTGCTCACCACCATCACGCCTTCCACCGCATACAAGAGTTGTGCCGTGGGGTGGGCATGGCGCGGCGTGTCTTCACCCGCCGGGTAATCACGCGCCTTGGCCACTACCGGGGCAATACCGGTGTCGTACTGGTGCAGATGTTGATAATCACTCATGACTGTCTTTTTCTCGCAGATGATTGCCCCGAATACGCAAGACGGGCAGGGATAGCCCTTGATAGCATGATGAACCCACCACCACAAGACGACATCATCATGACAAGCGCCAGCCAGAGCATGGCACCGCCGCAGGACACCCGCTTCCGGGTATTGGGTGCCATCAGTTTTACCCATTTCCTCAACGACATGTTGCAGTCGCTGATTCTGGCCATCTACCCGGTACTCAAGGGCGGCTTTCATCTGAGCTTTGCCCAGATCGGCCTGATGACGCTGGTTTACCAGTGCACGGCCTCGCTATTGCAACCGCTGGTCGGCATTTACACCGACAAGCGGCCGCTGCCCTATTCGCTGGTTTTCGGCATGGGCTCCACCTTGTGCGGCCTGTTACTGCTGTCGGTGGCGTCCAGCTATCAGGTGCTGCTGATGGCCGCCGCGCTGGTCGGCACCGGCTCGTCCATTTTCCATCCGGAATCCTCCCGTGTGGCGCGCATGGCATCCGGTGGTCGCCACGGCCTGGCGCAATCACTGTTCCAGGTGGGTGGCAATGCCGGCACCGCCACCGGCCCCTTGCTAGCCGCGCTGGTGGTGTTTCCCTACGGTCAGCCCAGCCTGGCGTGGTTTTCGCTGGCGGCTCTCCTGGGCATGCTGGTGCTGTGGCGCATCGGTAACTGGTATGCCCACCAGCAGCGCACCGCCAAGGCACACAAGGCCGTCGTGGCCACCGGTCTGTCGCCGCAGCGCACGGCGTTCACACTGGGCGTGCTGGTGCTGTTGGTGTTTTCCAAGTATTTCTACCTCACCAGCATTACCAGCTATTTCACCTTCTACCTGATGCAGCACTTCGGGCTGGGGGTGCAGGCGGCACAGCTGCATCTGTTCATCTTCCTGTTTGCCGTGGCTGCCGGTACGGTGCTGGGCGGACCGATCGGTGATGCCATTGGCCGCAAGCGGGTGATCTGGTTTTCGATTCTGGGCGTGGCACCGTTCACCCTGGCGCTGCCGCATGTGGACCTGTTCTGGACCAGCGTGCTGTCCTTCATTATCGGCTTCATCCTGGCGTCGGCCTTCTCCGCCATCCTGGTATATGCGCAGGAGCTGGTGCCGGGCAAGGTGGGCATGGTGTCCGGGCTGTTCTTCGGCTTTGCCTTCGGCATTGGCGGTATCGGTGCGGCAGTGCTGGGACAAGTGGCCGACCATTACGGCATCGAAACCGTTTATCAGCTATGCGCCTATTTGCCGCTGCTGGGAGTGATTACCGTCTTGCTGCCCGACCTGCACCGTAAAAAAGCCTGAGTCACGCAGCACAAAGCAAAACCGGCCTTGATGGCCGGTTTTTTTCATGGTGCTGCCGGGGTAAGGACAGGCGGGGTGGCGGCTGCGACCAAGGGCTGGCAATCCCGCGCCAGTGTGCGACCGCCCCGGGTGAGCAATACCGCTTGCTCGCCCTTGTTCCACCACACCAGTTGCTGACTGGCATAGCGCGCGCCGCTGGCACTGCTCACCCGCACCAGCCGGTAATGCCGGCCATGCCAGCTGATGCGGATGGGGACCACGTCTTCCACCTCGGGCTGTGGATATTCCACACTGACCACGCGCTGGGCAGCACACTGGTAATCCACCTTTTGCAATACCACCATATTGCCTGCTGGTGGCGTGGCAGGTTCCGGCACGGCTTCCGGCCCCGGCGCGGCCAGCACTGGCAGGCTGAGCAGGCTCAACAGGATAACAGTTGCCTTCATGCGCTCTCTCCGTTCTGATCATCCCCGTGCCACGGGGCGACTTTCAGCAGCAACAACATGCCGGGCAGTGCCAGCAGGGTACACAGCAGGAAAAACCCCATCCAGCCCAGATCATTGACTATATAGCCGGTAGCCGCATTGGCGAAGGTGCGCGGCACTGCGGACAGACTGGTAAACAGGGCAAACTGGGTGGCGGTATAGGCCGGATGGGTGGTACGGGCGATAAAGGCGACAAAGGCGGCCGTGCCAAGCCCCACGCCCAGTGCCTCGAAACCGATGACCACCGCCAGTTGCGCCAGCTGGGTGGAGCCGATCTGCGCAAAATGACCATAGCTGGCCAGCCAGGCAAAACCCAGTATCGATAGCACCTGCACCACGCCAAACAACCACAGCGCGCGATTGATGCCCAGCTTGAGCATCCACACCCCGCCCAGCAGGGCGCCGATCACCGCCGGCCACAGCCCGGCATTCTTCGCTACCAGGCCTATCTGCGACTTGGCGAAGCCCATGTCCAGATAAAACGGCGTGGCCAGTGCGGTGGCCATGCTGTCGCCCAGCTTGTACAGGAAGATGAAACCCAGAATGGTGGCGGCGCTGTGCCAGCCCTGGCGGTGGATGAACTCATGAAACGGCTCCACCACGGCTTCACGCAGGGTTTTGGGTGGCGCAGCAGCCAGCCTGGGTTCGGACACCAGCAGGGTCATGACGAGCCCGGGCAGCATGAACAGTGCGGTGATGATGAACACATTGGCCCAACTGGTGTGATCGGCCAGAATCAGCGACAAGGCACCGGGCACCAGACCGGCCAGACGGTAGGCATTGATATGCACCGAGTTACCCAGCCCCAGCTCGGCCTCGGGCAGCAGCTCGCGGCGGTAAGCGTCCAGCACGATATCCTGACTGGCCGAGAAAAAGGCCACCACCGCGGCCAGCGCAGCAATCTGCTGTAACTGAATGGCTGGATTGAACAGGCCGAACAAGGCCATGCTGAGCAACAAGGCCAGCTGGCTGAGCAGCATCCAGCCACGCCGCCGTCCCAGCAGCGGAGGGACAAAGCGGTCCAGCAGCGGCGACCACAGGAATTTCCAGGTATAAGGCAGGCCGATCAGGGCAAACAGGCCGATGGCCTTGAGATCCACCCCTTCGCTGCGCAGCCAGGCGGGTAACAGATTGATCAGCAAATACAGCGGCAGGCCGGAGCTAAAGCCAGTGGCAATGCAAATCAGCATGCGGCGCGACAGAATGGCCTCACGCCAGTGAACGGGAGCTTGCGTCATGTATCCTTGTGGCCGCAGTCATCAATGCAAACGGCAATGTAAAAAGGCGGCCACCAGCCGCCTTTGTGAGTCATCAATCATCAGCCCGTCTGTCGGGCAACCCGGTAAAACGCCAGGCTGCCACGCAGATTGGGCAGGAAGTGAATGCGCTTTGCTTCGTTCATCACCACCCGCTCCAGCACCCGGATGCCGTTTTTGGCGCACAGCGCTTCGAAATCCCCCAGCATGCACCAATGGATGTTCGGCGTGTTGTACCACTGGTAAGGGATGGTTTCCGACACCGGCATATGGCCTTGCAGGATCTGCCAGCGGTTTTCCCAGTAGCCGAAATTGGGGAAGGTGACGATGGCCTCGCGGCCCACGCGCAGCATTTCCACCAGAATCTGCTCGGTATTGTGCATGGCCTGAATGGTTTGCGACAACACCACATGGTCGAAACGCTGGTCTTCAAACTCGGCCAGACCGGTTTCCAGGTTGCCCTGAATGGCGTTGACGCCGGCTTGCACGCAGCGCACCACATTGTTGACGTCAAAATCCACGCCATAGCCGCGCACGGCTTTATGGCGGTTCAGCCAGGACAGCAAGGCACCGTCGCCGCAGCCCAGGTCCAGCACGCGGCTGGCAGGGGCCACCCAGTCGGCAATCAGTTGCAGGTCGGCCCGCAAGGTGTTGGCTGCGCTCATGCGTTCACCTCCTCGGCCACGCGGTTCAGATAGGCACGCATCAGGTTGACATAGGGCGCATCCAGCATCAGGAAGGCATCATGGCCGTGTACCGATTCGATTTCGCCGTACACCACCTCCTTGTCCGCCGCCACCAGCGCCTTGACGATTTCGCGCGAGCGCTCCGGCGAAAAACGCCAGTCCGAGGTAAAGCTGGCCACCATGAAACGGGCGCTGGCTTTTTTCAGCGCCGCCACCAGGTCGTCGTTCAGGTCCTTGGCCGGGTCGAAATAATCCAGTGCCTTGGTCATCAGCAAATAGGTGTTGGCGTCGAAGTAATCAGAGAACTTGTCGCCCTGATAACGCAGGTAGGATTCGATTTCGAATTCCACCTCGTAACCAAACTGGTAATCGCCGCTTTTGAGCATGCGGCCGAATTTCTCGCCCATGCCGTCATCGGACAGATAGGTGATATGGCCCAGCATGCGCGCCAGACGCAGGCCGCGCCGCGGAATGGCATCGTGGGCGTAGAAATCGCCGCCATGGAAATCGGGATCGGTAAGGATGGCCTGACGGGCGACATCATTAAAAGCGATGTTCTGTGCCGACAGCTTGGGTGCAGAGGCAATCACCAGCGCATGCGCCACCCGCTCCGGGTAGTCGATGCTCCATTGCAGGGCCTGCATGCCGCCCAGGCTGCCGCCGATGATGGCGGCCCAGCGGTCTATGCCCAGCCGGTCGGCCAGCCGTGCTTGCGAACGCACCCAGTCCGGCACCGTCACCACCGGGAAAGTCGACCCCCAGGGCTGGCCGGTGGCCGGATTGATGGCAGACGGCCCGGTGCTACCGTGGCAGCCACCCAGATTGTTCAGCCCCACCACGAAAAAGCGGTCGGTATCGATGGGTTTGCCCGGACCCACCATATTGTCCCACCAGCCTGCTGCCTTGTCCTCCGGCGTATAGCGGCCTGCCACATGATGATGGCCGGACAGCGCATGGCAGATCAGGATGGCATTGCTGCGCGCGGCATTGAGCGTGCCATAGGTTTCAAAACACAGCTGGTAGGCAGGCAGTACGGCACCGCTGGCCAGATGCAGCGGCGTGTCGAACTCCGCTGTCTGCGCCTGCACGATGCCGACAGACCTTGTCAGATCGGACATAACAAAAAAGGCCTCTAATGATTATTGCCCCGCCGGCGGCCTTGCCGGCCATTCTCGGTGCGGAGCCTCCTGTAGGCTACGGCTGCTATCATCGCCTGTCTGGCCGATTATATCCATAGCCTTGCTTGCCCCCGCGCGGCCTGCACCGCATAATCGGCCCGGTTTTCCTGCCTGATTCACACCATGATCGGTCGTCTGTTCCGCCTGCTACTGCTGTTTACCGTACTGTATGCCATCGCCCGCTGGCTGCTGGACCGGCGTCAGCGCGCCAGCCTGCGCGAATTCGTCAGCACGCTGGCTACTGCCCTGCTGGCTGCTTCCGCCATCTTCGTGCTGCTGTACTGGCTGGGCTTTCACCAGTTGTAAGGGCAAGCCTTGATATGGCACAGAGCCATACAGCTGCAAACTGCCTAAGCTGTGGGCTTTTCTGCCTGCACTCTGCCGTTTAGCACCATGGACCTTACCGCTCACCTGCATACCTTCGGGCACTACCTCAAACGCCGTCATGGCCAGCCGGTACACAAGCTGTCACTGGCGGGTGACTTCACCTGCCCCAACCGCGACGGCACGCTGGGCCGGGGCGGCTGCACCTTCTGCAATGTCAAAAGCTTTGGCCGCGATGCCGCCGAACTGTCCATTACGGGTCAGATTGCCCGCGAAAAGGGCAAGACCGACCGTGCACGCCGTTATCTGGCCTATTTTCAGGCCTACACCAGCACCTATGCCGAAGTCAGCCGCCTGCGAGAGCTATATGACGAGGCCACGGCCAGTGCCGATGTGGTGGGCCTGTGCGTGGGCACCCGGCCGGACTGCGTGCCGGACAGCGCACTGGAACTGCTCGCGTCCTACCAGGCCACTGGCAAGGAAGTGTGGCTGGAGCTGGGCTTGCAGACCGCACACGACCATACCCAGCGCCGCATCCTGCGCGGCCACACCCTGGCCGATTACCGCGATGCGGTGCGTCGCGCCCAGCAGCATGGCCTCAAGGTTTGTACCCACCTGATTGCCGGCCTGCCCGGTGAAGACGCCGCCGATGTGCATGCCACGCTGGATACCGTGCTGGAAATCGGTGTACAGGGCTTGAAACTGCACCCGCTGATGATAGTGCGCGGCAGCCGCATGGCCGCCCAGCATCAGCGCGGCGAGGTATCTGCCATGGCACTGGACGACTACGCCAGCCTGGCCGCTTCCCTGATTCGTCATACCCCGCCGGAGGTGGTATTCCATCGCATTTCTGCCACCGCGCAAGCCCCTACCCTGATTGCGCCGCACTGGTGTGGCCCGCGCTGGACGGCCCTGCAAGCGATTGGCCAGTTGCTGGCACGCGATGGTGGCCAGGGCAGCGCGCTGGGGCGTAGCTGGTCGGCACAAGCCGCCTGACAGCGGGATCATCCCGTCACCGGGTGGCTGCTTAACACAAATTAGTCATTGGCTATCGAACCAGCCAGAACAATCGCAAAGATTGCATGTCAGATTCTCCCTGTTGCTGCGACAAAGAAGCACAGCACTGGAGAAACCATCATGCTCATCAAACGCCCTGCCGACATCCAGCCTTCGGAAATCACCCCCGAAGGCGTCTATTTCAACCGCCGCCAGTTCATGCTGGGTAGTGCCGGCCTGCTGCTGTCCGGTGAAACCCTGGCTGCGCTGGCCGGCAAGAAAAGCCCGCTGTCAGTCAGCGACAAGCCCAACAGCCTGAAAGAAATCAGCACTTACAATAACTACTACGAGTTCGGCACCGACAAAAGCGAACCGGCCATGTACGCCGGCAGCCTGAAAACCCGGCCGTGGAATGTGGTGGTGGATGGTGAAGTGGGCAGGCCGCGCAGCTTTGGCATCGAAGAACTGCTGAAACAGCCGCTGGAAGAACGTATTTACCGCCTGCGCTGCGTGGAAGGCTGGAGCATGGTGATTCCGTGGATAGGCTTTCCGCTCGCCAGCCTGCTCAAACAAGTAGCCCCCAACTCGCGCGCCAAATACGTGGCCTTCGAAACCCTGCAACGCCCGGCAGAAATGCCCGGCCAGCGCAGCCGGGTGCTGGACTGGCCTTACCGCGAGGGGCTACGCATGGACGAAGCCATGCACCCGCTCACCCTTCTGGCCGTTGGCCTGTACAACGATGTGCTGCCCAACCAGAACGGCGCGCCGATCCGGCTGGTGGTGCCGTGGAAATACGGCTTCAAGAGCATCAAGTCCATCGTGCGCATCCATCTGCAAGAGCAAATGCCCGCCACCAGCTGGAATATGGCCAATGCCCACGAATACGGCTTTTATTCCAATGTGAACCCGGAGGTGGACCACCCACGCTGGAGCCAGGCCAGCGAGCGGCGCATCGGCGAATTCCTCAAGCGCAAAACGCTGATGTTCAACGGCTATGGCGATCAGGTGGCCAGCCTGTACCGTGGCATGGACCTGCGCAAGAACTTCTGACATGACTACCCTGCGCATGAAAAACCCTGCTGCCGCCCGCCAGCCTGCCCGCTTCAACTGGCTGAAGATTGCGGTCTTTGTGCTCTGCCTGCTGCCACTGGCCCGCGCGGCGTGGACTGTGCTGTCCGGCGCTGCCGTCAACCCGGTGGAGTTCATCACCCGCTCCACCGGTACCTGGACGCTGAGCTTCTTGCTGATCACCCTGACCATCAGCCCCTTGCGGCAGATTTCCGGCTGGGGCTGGCCGCTGCGTCTGCGCCGCATGCTGGGCTTGTATGCCTTCTTTTACGGCAGCCTGCACCTGAGCACCTATGTGTGGCTGGATCAGTTCTTCGACTGGCCGGGCATG
Organism: Aquitalea denitrificans; assembly: GCF_009856625.1. Classification (GTDB taxonomy): domain Bacteria; phylum Pseudomonadota; class Gammaproteobacteria; order Burkholderiales; family Chromobacteriaceae; genus Aquitalea; species Aquitalea denitrificans. The sequence continues at coordinate 218,512 of NZ_CP047241.1, read as the reverse complement.
CTGCACGACATCGTCAAGCGCCCCTTCATTACCGTGGGCTTTGCCGCCATGCTGCTGATGACGCCGCTGGCCATCACCTCCACCCAGGGCTGGATGCGTCGGCTGAAACGCCGCTGGGGCCAGTTGCACCGGCTGGTCTACCCGATCGCACTACTGGGGGTATTGCATTACTGGTGGCTGGTGAAGAAAGACCTCACCCAGCCCATGCTGTACGCCAGCGTGCTGGCCGTGTTGCTGGGCTGGCGCGTGTACCGCAGGCTGCGCCGCTCTAGCTGACCCGCTCCAGCACCACGGCAATGCCCTGCCCCACACCGATGCACATGCTGCACAGGGCATAGCGGCCCTGACGGCGTTGCAGCTCGTAACTGGCGGTGGCCAACAAGCGTGCGCCGCTCATGCCCAGCGGATGGCCCATGGCAATCGCCCCGCCATTGGGGTTGATGTAATCGGCATCCTCCGGCAGGCCCAGCTCGCGCAGCACCGCCAGTGACTGGGCGGCAAAGGCTTCGTTGATTTCAATCACCTCCATTTGCTCCAGCCGCAGCCCCAGCCGCTGCAACAGCTTGCGGCTGGCTGGTACCGGGCCGATGCCCATCAGCCGTGGTTCCACCCCGGCGCAGGCCATGCCCAGCACGCGGGTCAGGGGGCGCAGGCCGTGCTGCTGCACTGCACGCGCCGAGGCCAGCAGCAGCGCGCAAGCGCCATCATTCACCCCGGAGGCATTGCCTGCCGTCACCGACAGATCCTTGCCATTGATGCCGGACAGCTTGGCCAGCCCTTCCAGCGTCACTTCCGGGCGCGGGTGCTCGTCGCAATCAAACACCCGCTCTGGCTGGCGCGGACGCGACAGCGTCACCGGGATGATTTCCGTGGCAAAGCGTCCTTGCTGCTGCGCGGCCTGCCAGCGTTGCTGCGACTGCAAGGCAAAGCGGTCCTGATCGGCACGGCTGATGCCAAAGGCGGCGGCTACATTGTCGGCGGTTTGCGGCATGGAGTCGGTGCCAAACTGCTGTGCCAGCACGGGGTTGATAAAGCGCCAACCGATGGTGGTGTCAAACAGCGGCTGCGTGCGCTCAAACGCCTGCGCCGCCTTGCCCAGCACCATGGGCGCGCGCGACATGCTCTCCACCCCGCCGGCCAGCAGCAAATCGGCCTCGCCCAGCGCGATGCAGCGGGCGGCGCTGCCCACGGCATCCATGCCGGAACCGCACAGGCGGTTCAGCGTCACCCCGGCAGCCGTCATCGGCAGACCGGCCAGCAGTCCAGCCATGCGTGCCACATTGCGGTTGTCCTCCCCGGCCTGATTGGCACAACCCAGCCAGATATCATCCAGCACGCCCCAATCCAGCTCCGGATGGCGCGCGTGCAAGGCGCGCAAGGGCAAGGCGGCCAGATCATCACAGCGGATGGTGGACAGGCTGCCGCCATAGCGGCCAATCGGAGTACGCACGGCATCACAAATATAAGCGTCTTGCATTACAGCACCTCGGCAGGGGATGACAGGGAAGAAAAGGCCTGTTGCTGCAGCCAGCCGGCAACACGGTAGTGGCCATCGCCGTGGTAATCCGCCAGGTGGCGCAGCACCTGGGCCAGCCAGCCATAGCCCAGCCGTCGGCCCCAGGCCAACGGGCCTTGTGGATAATTCAGACCCAGGCACATGGCGCTATCGATATCCTCCGCGCTGGCCAGGCCTTGCTGCAGTACCTCTGCCGCTTCGTTGACCAGCATGGCCACGGTGCGCAGTAGCGGCAGCCCGGCAGCATCCGGCAGATGGCACAAGCGGATGCCTGCTGCATTCAGCAGTTGCTCCAGCGCCTGCCGCTGCGCCGGTGACAGGCCGGGGCTGGACTGGGCGGCCAGCAGGCTGACGTGCTGAAAATCAAAAGCCTGATCCAGCAGCAGGCAGGGCTGCTGCTCCGCCTGTTCGCGCCGCGCCGCCGGGCGGCCATCGCTCAAGTAGACATGCGCGCTGGCGGTACGGAACAGCCAGTCCGCCGCCGCGTGTTGCGTCGCCAGTTGCACTCCGGCCTGCTGCAGCCGCTGCGCCAGCACGACAGCCACCGGCTGCGCCGGATTGAAGGTGATCTGGCTGCAGTCCGGCTGGACGACGGGCAAGCGGTCCGGCTCTGCTGTCTGATCCAGCGGGTAGGTGTAATAACCGCGACCGCTTTTGCGGCCCAGCCAGCCGGCCGCCACCATTTCCTGCTGAATCCACAGCGGGGTGTAGCGCGGGTCGTAACACATGGCCTGCCAGATGGAACGATGCACCGCCAGATTCACATCCAGGCCGATCAGGTCCATCAAGGCAAACGGCCCCATGCGAAAGCCACCGCTGTGCTGCAACAGCCGGTCCAGCGTGGCGCAATCGGCCAGACCATCCTGCAAGCAACGCAGGCTTTCCAGATAAAACGGTCTGGCAATGCGGTTGACGATGAAACCGGGGCTGGAGCGCACCAGCACCGTCTCCTTGCCCCAGGCGCGGGCGGTGGCGCGCACTTGCTCCAATGGCGCGGCATCGGTGGCCAGGCCGTGGACAATTTCCACCAGCCGCATGGCCGGAGCCGGGTTGAAGAAGTGCATGCCCACCAGCCGCTGCGGTGCGGCCATGGCGGCAGCAATGGCGGTGACGGACAGCGAGGAGGTGTTGCTGGCCAGCAGGCAGTCCGCCGCCACGATTTGCTCCAACTGACAGAACAGCGCCTGCTTGGCGGCCAGGTCTTCGACAATGGCTTCAATCACCAAACCGGCCTCGGCCAGTTGCTGCAGTTGTTCGGCGCGGGACAGCCGCGCGCACAAGCGGGCCACCTCTTCCGCAGATAACTTGCCTGTGTCGGCCTGGCGTTGCCATTGCTGCTGGATGGTTGCCACCGCCTGGGCGCTGGCACTGCCATTGGCATCATATAAACAGACCCGGTGGCCAGCGGCAGCGGCCACCATGGCGATGCCACGGCCCATCACGCCACTGCCGATGATCGCTACCGGGCGAGATAGGGAAAGAGCGTGTTGCATGGCTTCTCTCTTTGCGAAATGGGGGGAAGACGGACTAGCAGCCCTGCCACTGAGGCGGACGCTTTTCCAGAAAGGCGCGGATGCCCTCCTGCCGGTCCTGACTGGCAGACAGCGTGACAAAATGGGCACGCTCCTGTGCCAACCCGGCGGACAGGCCGGTTTCCTGGGCCGCCAGCAGCGCCGCCTTGGCCAGGCGCAAAGCCAGCGGGGCTTGCCGCGCAATACTCGCAGCCAGTGCTTGCGCCTTGGGCAGGCAATCGGCATCCGGCCACACCTCGGCCACCAGCCCGGCCTGCCTGGCTTCTTCGGCCCCGATAAAGTCGCCACTGAGCACCATTTTCATCGCCAGCGACTTGCCCACCGCGCGCAGCAGGCGCTGGGTGCCACCGGCACCGGGCATGATGCCCAGCTTGATTTCCGGCTGGCCGAAACAGGCAGATTCCCCGGCGATGATGATGTCGGCGTGCATGGCCAGTTCGCAGCCGCCGCCCAAGGCGTAGCCACACACGGCAGCCAGCAGCGGCTTGGGAAAGCGGGCAATGGCGGCAAACAGCGCCGGGCGTTCATCGCACAGCATGGCGGGCAGCTTCTTGTCCGCCATCTCGGCCAGATCGGCCCCGGCGGCAAACACCTTGTCACCACCGCTCAACACCACCACCGCCACGGCCTCGTCCTGTTCGGCCCGCGCCAGCACCGCCACCAAGGCCTGCAGCAAGGGGGTGGACAAGGCATTACGCAGCGCAGGACGGTGCAGGGTGAGGGTCAGCACCCCCTCCACCGGACCGGCACACAGCAATAAATCGGGAATATCGGCATATGGCATGCTTGTTTCTCCAGCAGAAGCGATTGATCAATGCGCGGGGGTGGTCACAGAAGTGGCAGCCGGGGTAGTTTGCTCACTGGACGCCGAAGCATCCGACGCTGGAATGCGTTTGAGCAGCCACAGGGTGCTGAACAGCGACACCAGTGCATAACAGCCAGAAATGGCCGCCACCCAGCTAATGCCGCCAGTGACATTGAGCAGCCATTGCGCCAGCACCGGTGTGCCGCCGCCAATCAGCAGGGAGCACAGCTGGTAGGAGAAGGACATGCCGGTGTAGCGCAGTTGTACCGGAAAAGCCTGGGCCAGCAGACCGCCAATGGCACCGTAAAACATGGAATGCGGAATGGTGGCCAAGCACATGGCCGTGATGGCCAGCCAGTAGCTGCCGGTGGAGATGGCCCAGAACATCAGCGGCATCAGCAGGAATTCCGGCAGCAAGATCCACAAAATGGCCTTGACCTTGTCCATGCGCGATACCAGCAGCGCACCAAACGGCTGCACCACAAACTGCACCACCAAGGCCCACAGGATGATCTGCAAAAAGGTTTCCCGGCCATAACCCAGCTCGCTGGTGGCCCAGGACAGGGCGAAGGTGGTTTTCAGATAAGTCACGTGGATGACGGTAGGCACCAGCATGGTCATCCATACCAGCATGCCGTGCTGACGCAGCACACTCAGCAGCGGCAACCGCTCTACCTTTTTCTCCGCCATCACCTGCTGCATGGCCTTGGATTCGGTCAACTGCAGGCGGATAAACAGCCCCACCAGCACCAGCAGCGCCGACAGCAAAAAGGGAATGCGCCAGCCCCACTGTACAAACTCCGGCATGGGCATGCGGCTGAGCAGGAAGAACACCAGCGTGGCCAGCAGATTACCCGCCGGTGAGCCTTGCTGGGCAAAGGCGGCATACAGGATGCCCTTGTTCTTGGGTGCGTTTTCGCTGGCAATCAGCACTGCCCCACCCCACTCACCGCCGACGGCAATGCCCTGCACGATGCGCAGCAACACCAGGCCGATGGGTGCCAGCACGCCAATGCTCTGGTAGGACGGCAACAGGCCGATGCCCAGGGTGGACAGGCCCATCAGCATCAGGGTGATCACCAGCGTGGTCTTGCGACCGATACGGTCGCCAAAGTGGCCGAAAATGACGCCACCCAAGGGGCGTGCGATAAAACCGGCCCACAGCGTGACAAAGGACAGCAGCGTGGCCACGCCCGGGTCCAGTGTGGCCGGAAAGAACACCTTGCCGAACACCAGCGCGGCGGCAAGACCATAGATATAAAAGTCGTACCACTCGATGGTGGTGCCGACAAAGGCGGCAATGGCGGCGCGCATTGGTTTTTTCTTGTCGTCCGCCTGGGTCTGCACGTGTTGCATGGATAGTGTCTCCAGAAAAAGGGCGCATCTCCCGGCACTGCACGCAGGCTGTTAGCGGGAGAAAGCGGGCAGGAATGGCTCAGTCGTGGCTGATCACCACCCCGGCATCCAGCAAGGCTTGTTGCTGTGCGTCCGCATAGCCCAGTTCGCTCAGCACGGCACGGCTGTGCTGGCCCAAGGCCGGAGGCAGCGTGTCATAGCGCGCCGGGGTACGGGACAGCTTGATCGGCGAGGCGGTGCCACGATAGTCACCCATGTCCACCAGCAACTGGCGGTAAGCGGTATGCGGATGGGCCACCACCTGCTCCACTCCCTGCACCGGCGCGCAAGGCACCCCGTCATGCAGCAGACGCGGGGCCAGTTCTTCAGCCCGGTGCTGGCTGAGCGCCGCTTCCAGCGCCTGCTTGAGCTCCGGGCGGTGGGCACAACGGCTGCGGTTGTCGATGAAGCGCGGGTCGGCAGGCAAGCTGGCGATCTGCAGCATCTGGCACAGCCGGGCAAATTGCCGGTCATTGCCCACCGCCAGGTACAAGGGCACGCTGGCGGTGCGGTAGCTGTCGTAGGGCGCGATATTGGGATGGGCATTGCCACTGCGCGCCGTGGCCTTGCCGGAGCCAAAATAATTGGGCAGATGCGGATGCAGCAGCGACACACCGCAATCGTATAGCGCAATATCCAGCGACTGCCCCAGCCCGCTGCGCTCCCGCTCATACAGCGCCAGCAAGATGCCGGACAAGGCATTCAACCCGGTCACCATGTCCACCACCGGCAGCCCCACCCGCAATGGCGGCCCGTCCTGCTCGCCGTTGACGCTCATCAGCCCGGTCATCGCCTGGATGGCAGCATCGTAGCCGGGCAAGCCCCCCAACGGCCCTTGCGCGCCAAAACCGGTGACGGCGCAATGAATCAGCCGCGGAAAACGCGGTGCCAGATCGCGGGCATAATCCATGCCCCAGCGCGCCAGCGTGCCGGGCTTGAAGTTTTCCAACAGCACATCGGCCTGCTCCAGCAATTGCCACACAATGGCGCGACCGGCCTCCTGCGACAGATCGACACAGATGGCCCGCTTGTTGCGGTTGACCCCCTCGAAATACCAGGCGGTATCGCCCAGGAAGGGCGGGCCCCAGCCACGGGTTTCATCCCCGGAGGGCGGCTCCAGCTTGATGACATCCGCGCCATGGTCGGCCAGCGCCTGGCTGCAATACGGCCCGCCCAGCACGCGGCTCAGGTCCAGCACGCGCACGCCGTGCAAGGCCCCTGCTGCCGGCTTCATGGCTGAGCTCCGGCAGGCAGGCAGGCCATGGCTTCACCCAGGCTGCAGGGCTGGACTTCCAGCAATTTGGCCGCCAGCGCTGGTGCCAGTGCGTCGGCATCCAGCTGCATCGGGTCACGCGGCAGCACGCGGTGGCGCAATACCAGATGGGCAATGGCCAGCCGCCGGTAATCCGGGGCCAGACGGGCGCTTTCCCAGGCCATGAACAGGGCGGTCAGCACATGATAGAACTGGCTGCCCACCTGTCGGATGGACTGCTCATCGCCGCGCTCGGCCACCTGCAGCAGATTGTCAGCCGCCTGACGTAATACGCGGCGGAACAACTGATCACTGGCGGCGGGCAGGCCCGCCTCGTCCAGCAGGGCCAGCGCATGGGCCAGCAAGGGCGGCAGCGCCCCGGCGCGCTTGACCGCGCGCAGGATGTCCAGCGCCACGATATTGCTGGTGCCTTCCCAGATGGAGCCCAGGTGGGCATCGCGCACAATGCGGGCATCGCTCCATTCCTCGATGTAACCCAGCCCGCCACGCACTTCCATGGCATCCCCGGTCACCCGGCGCGCATCGCGGCAGGTGCGGAACTTGATCAGCGGCGTCAACAGCCGTACCGCGCCTTGCGCGCTGGCATCGCCGGCATCGGCCCGCCCCAGCATTTGCGCGGTATGCATGAACATGGAACGGCCTTGCTCAGTGGGCAGCAGCATCTTCAGCAACTGGCGCTGCATCAGCGGCATATCGATCAGCCGCTGGCCAAAGGCATGGCGATGGCTGGCCACATGCAAGGCTTCGGACAAGGCTCGGCGCATCAGCCCGGCAGACCTCACCCCGTTGGACAGCCGCGACATATTGATCATGTCGGCCATTTGCTGGAAGCCACGGCCAATCTGGCCAATCAGATAAGCCGTGGCACCTTCCAGCACAATCTCGCCGCTGGCCATGGAGCGAGTGCCCATTTTCGGTTTCAGCCGCACGATGCGGTAGGCATTGCGCGTGCCATCCGGCAAATGCTTGGGCAACAGGAACAGGCCCAAGCCGTGTATCCCCTCGGGAGCGCCTTCCGGGCGTGCCAGCACCATGGCCAGCTCGGCATCCGGATTGGAGCAGAACCATTTGTCGCCATATAGCTGCCACTGTTTACTGCCGTCAGCCGCCTGGCTGCACACCGCACGGGTGGCCACCTGGCCGACATCCGAACCGGCCTGCTGCTCGGTAATGAACATGGCACCCTGATACAGCTGGTCAAAATCCCGCGTGCTGAGGAAAGGCAAATAGCGCGCCACCAGGTCTGGCTCGCCAAACTTGCACAAGGTGCGGGTGAGTGAATCCGTCATGCTGACCGGGCAGCACAGGCCAAATTCCGCCTGTACAAATAGATATGTCAGTGCATATTTCAGCAATGGTGGGTTATTTTTTCCATCATGGCTGAGCGAGGCCAAACCCAATTCTGAATAAGCTACCTCTTCCAGCTTGATATAGGCCGGGTGCTTTTCAATATGATCCACGGGCTCGGCACGACGATTCCGTGGATACAACACCGGGGGATTCCGATCAGCCAGCAATGCCAGCTCATCCAATTCCGCCGTTACCCTGCCACCCAAATCAAACAACTGCTTTTTGATGCCGGAATAATAATCGGCACCAAGATGCAAGGACAGCAAGGCACCTAGATCTTTATCCGATGCAAAGAAATTACAATTTCTGCTATCGGGAATATTATTTCCACCATGTCCATCCTGATGCATTGCCATTTGTTTTCTCCTCAAGAATCATCACCCGGATCAAGCAATAGCACTGCTTGATTGATGAAGGAAAACAGGCTATTGGCATGGCAATGCACCGTCCAATACATTTAAATTCTCGAACGATAAATCATCGTTATCGTCATCCACGAAAGAAGGCAATGGAACTCAGACAATTGCGCAATTTCCTTGCAGTTGCTGAAGAACTGCATTTTGGCCGGGCAGCAAAACGGCTGCATATTTCACAGCCGGCCTTGAGTTTTGACATTCGGAAACTGGAAGAACGGATAGGGGTACAATTATTCTTGCGCAACAGCAAGGAAGTGCGGCTGACCCAATGCGGTGATGCCTTGCTGATCAAATGCAGAAGCCTGCTGGAAAGTGCGGATGAATTGCAGCAGATGCTACGCAGCTATGCACAAGGAAAAAAAGGCTTTATTCGCCTGGGATTCATCAACTCGATGTTGCATCTGGGCTTGCCGCAGGCGGTACAACGCTTTGCCGCACAATATCCTGGGGTGGACATTGCGCTCAAGGAAATGGGTACCCATGAACAGATTCAAGCCATTGAACAACGGCAGATTGATCTTGGCTGCGCCAATGGTGCCCATTTACCCGCATCCATCCAGGCTCAGACCATGCTGGAAGAAGACTTTGTCTGCTGCCTGCCGCTTGAGCACCCCTTGCATGCACAACAATGCATCCCGCTGCCCTCACTGCAACAGCAACCTTTCATCCTGTTTGCGCCGGAAGTCTCTCCACACTTTCACCACCAGATTCTGGCCCAATGCGCCGCGGCGGGGTTTCATCCGCGCATCCTGCATCAGGCACGTACCTGGAAGTCCATCATCACCATGGTGGGGCTAGGATTGGGTGTGGCTCTGCTACCGGCAGGCTTGCAGCACATTGATACCGACCGGGTCTGTTATCGGCCCGTGCCAGACTCCAGGCTGAAAACGCAGATCATGCTGTTATGTCGTCAGGAAGAGCAGGAAAGCTGCATACAGCTGCTTGGGAAAGAACTGTTGTGCAGCATCCGCCCTGCCGCACGCTGATCCTGACCGGCAACTGGTGCAGTCACCAGACGCCGCCGGCATAGCGCCGTACACCCGGTTTGCAGTTGACCGCCACAGCCACTAAAGTAGCCGTTTTGCCGTAACAGATAGACGGATATGTCCAAGGAAAAAGCGCCGGTTACCCAGGCCATTCGCGTGCTGCGCGAACACAAAGTGGAGTACAGCGAGCATCTGTACAAATACGAGGACAAGGGCGGCACCACCGTGTCGGCACGCGAACTGGGCGTGGACGAGCACTGCGTGGTGAAAACCCTGATCATGGAAGATGAGCAGAAGCACCCGCTGATTGTGCTGATGCATGGTGACCGCGAAGTGGGCACCGGCATGCTGGCCAAGCAGATCGGCGCAAAGAAGATCAATCCTTGCGACCCGAAAACCGCCGACAAGCACAGTGGCTATCAGGTGGGCGGCACCAGCCCGTTTGGCACTCGCCACCCGATGCCGGTGTATATGGAAAGCAGCATTGCCGAGCTGGCGCGCATTTATATCAATGGCGGCAAGCGCGGTTTTCTGATCGGCATCGACCCGCAGGAAGTCATCCGCGTGTTGCAGCCGGTACTGGTACAGGCGGCGGCATGATGCCAGACGCAAAACAGGGCGGTCACGCCGCCCTGTTTTGGCTGCAAACAAAGTTATTTGGCGCGGTTGCATTGGACCCGGCAAAGCCGGGCCTTCCGACAAACTGCTTTATTCCGCAGCCTTCCATCTATTCCCAATCCCCCCGCCCTTGCCCTGCAAGGGAGCCTCGCTTTTCTTTCAGGATGCGAGAGGGGTTTGTCAATAATCAACAAGCCGCTCACAGCGGCCTGTTGATTATTCGGGTGAATATTCGGGATTAGCGGTTTACCACCACCAGAACATAAAGCCCCAGGCGGCATCCACCAGCGCCATGCCTGCCAGCAGGCAAGCCAGCGCCGGCAAGGTACGCCAGCCGGCCTGCCATTGCCGCACGATGCCCGCCGCCAGCCACAACGACCAGACATTGGCCAGCAGCAGCAGGCCCAAGCGCAAATCATTGGCCCAGCCGGTGGCAATGCCCTCGGCCTTCAGCAGGGTCACCGTCAGTGCTGACAGCCCCAGAAATACGCCGATGCCGGCCAGCGGAATCAGGCTTTGTGCCAGATGATGCAGGCGCTGGCTGCGCCACGCGCCGGCCAGGCGCACCGCACAGGACAGCGCCAGCAGCAGACCGCTGCCGATCACCAGCGCCGTACCCAGCATGTAGGCGATGATGGCCATGCCATCCAGCCAGGAAAACACGTCGTTGTGATCCGGGTAATGGGTGAGCAGCCACCACGGCGCATTGGTATCCAGCGGCCACATGATGTCGTGGTCCACCAGCCATTCGGCGGCCGCCTGCTTCATGTCGACAAACCAGGGGCTGGCCGTCCAGTGGAAACCGCCCATGGCAATACCCAGCAGGCCGTAAACAATCAGCAGCGTCTGCCACACCGTGGCTTCCTTGGCCGCCACCTTCACCACCTCTTCCGCCGGCGAACGCAGGCTGAGGCTGATAGCATCGCGGTGACCACTGCAGCGGCCGCACATATGGCAGCCACTGCCGCCCTGCATATGACGCAGCGGCTGCAGCGGCGCGCAGTCCACTGCCTGAATGCGGATGACGCCGGACTGGCGGGCGGACTCCTGCCAGCGCTGTTCATCCACCTTGTAATGCATGGGAGCCAGCTTGGACAACAGCGAGAACACGCCGTTGACCGGGCACAGATGGCGACACCAGGCGCGCTTGCCACGGGTATACACCAGGCCGATAGCGATGGCCGCCACGGTGGAGCCGCCCAGCACCAGCAGCGCCGCCTTGGGATACTGATACACGCTCACCAGCTGGCCATACAGCGTGGTGAGGGCAAAGGCGACAAAAGGCCAGCCATCCCAGCGCATCCAGCGCGGAATCGGCCGGCCCAGGCCCTTCTTCGCCGCCCATTCACTGAGCGCGCCTTCCGGGCAGAGCACCCCGCACCACAGGCGGCCAAACAGCACCATGGACAGCAGCACGAAGGGCCACCAGATGCCCCAGAACACGAACTGGGCAAAGATGGTGAGGTTGTTGACGATGCGGGCGCTGTCACCCGGCAATGGCAGCCAGGCCGGAATCAACAGCAGCGCCGCATACACCAGCACCACCAGCCATTGCAGCAGGCGCAGGGTGCCGGCATGGTCGCGCAGCCAGTTGCCCACCACGGCCAGGCGGCCATTGCCGGCTGGCGCATGGCCGCCGCAACCGCCAGCCAGCGGGCGCACCAGCTCGGGCCGGCGACGATGATCGGCAAGCGGTTTCATACGGCCTGACGGCGCTTGCGCCAGAAGAACAGGCCAAACACGCCAGCCCAGAACGACAGATAGGCCAGCAGGCTCATCAGCGCCGGATGGGCGCGATAACCGGTGAGCGAAGCCACTACCCCACCGGCGGGTGTAGCGTCATCCAGCAAGGCTGAGCTGTCCCACAAGGGGTCGATCAGCGCGGGCAGGATTTCCATGGAAATCAGCTTTTCCACCGCAGCCAGGAACAAGGACGCACCCAGCAGCAGCAGCATGATTTCGGTCACGCGGAAGAACAAGCGCCAGGACAGCACCTTGCCGCCCAGTTGCAATATATAGAAGGTAAGGAAAGCCAGCCCCAGGCCCATCAGCGCCGCGCCGCTCATATTGAGCAGGGTCTGGCCGTCGGCACTGCCCAGCATGCCGTACAGAAACACTACCGTCTCGCTGCCTTCGCGCGCCACCGCAATCGCCACCAGCGTGGTAACGCCCCACCAGTTGGCACTGCTGGCATTATCGGCCAGGCCGGATTCCAGCTCTTTTTTCAGCGTGCGGCCATGTTCGCGCATCCACAACACCATCTGCACGATCAGGCCGGAGGCCATGAACTCCATCACGGTCTGGAACACATCCTGCGAGCCGGCCATCAGGGTACTGGCGGAAAACAGCGCCACCGCCAGCAATACCGCCAGTGCAATACCCAGTGCCACGCCACCCCACAAATAGGGTTTACCGGCACGGCCTTGCGGGTTCTGGTTCATCCAGGCATTAAGAATGCCCACCACCAGCAAGGCTTCCACGCTTTCGCGCCAGACAATGAACAATACCTGACCCATTTTTACCTTCTTCCTGCGCGTGTCACTTACTTGGCAACAATCACGCCCTGTGCGGTTGCCATGTGGAAATCATCGAAAAACTTGTACTCGCCCGCCACCAGCGGCAGGATCACCACCGAGGAAGTCACCCCCGGTGCCAATACCTTTTCCTTGCGCAGCTGGGTGCTTTCAAACTCGGCCGGCGTCTTGCCGGTATTGCTCACTTCCAGGCGGAACTTGGTATTTACCGGCACCTGCAGGCGGGCCGGCTTAAGTACGCCGTCCTTCATTTCCAGCTTGTAGGTGGGCATGTCGTCAGCCAGCGCCGACATCGACAGCAGTGCTGCCGCCAGAAACATCGCAACTTTCATCTGCAACCCCTGAATGGAAAACAGCGCTGGCTCAAATCGGGCAGCGCTGTTTCTCATGATACTCCAACGGGAATGGTTTGCGTTTAGATTCGCATTACACTTTGCCGTCGGGCGCTGCGACTTAGTAGCCGCCCTTCTTGCCAATGCCGGCGTAGGTGAACTCGTAGTTCACTTCGAAGGACTTGTACCACGGGCCAACGCCGGTTTCCTTATCCACATGGCGGCCAAAGTGGGCGTGCGGGTTTTCCGACGGCGGCAGAATGGTCAGCTTCAGCTTGTACTTGCCCGGGCCTTGCAGCTTCACGTTATCGCCGTAGTGCGGGCCATCGTTGGCCACCATCGGCATCATGTCGCCCTTGATGCTGCCCTTGCCACCCACCTTGGTCAGTTCGTACTTGACCATCAGGTAGGGCATCCAGGCACCTTCTTCAAAACCATTGGGGTTGTTCTTCAGCGCATGGATGTCGGCTTCCAGATGCACGTCGGACTCTTCCGCCTTGCGCATCATGCCTTCCGGCTCCATCTTGGTCGGCTGCAGGTAAACCGCGCCAATTTCCATGCCATTCTTGATGGCCGGCTTGCCAATCGGATATTCCTTGGCCGCCGCAACGGCGCTCAGGGTCAAGGCGGCGGAAGCCAGCAAAACGGTGCTGATGGTGGAGCGCATGAGTTACCCTTTATGCAAAGCAGCGGGCAGCGGGAGTCGCTACGGATAGCTGCAGGAGAATGATAATTTTTCGCATTTTATATGCGAATCATTCTCTTTCGCAATCCACTCACCGGCACTATCCGGGAAAATTATTGATAAATTCCGGAAAAACCCTACTCAGTATGCAGAATTTACAACAGGGTCGCTCCGGAACGAAGGTGGCATGAGGCCGGCGGCAGCCTCAGGCAGGCAGACGCGCCAGCCGCCGGCGATAGGCCGTGCGAAAGCAAAAACCCAGCACTAGAAACACTGCCATGCAACAGGCCAGGCTGAGCGTACTGCCCCAGACCAGTGGCGCAATCACCCCGGCCACAATACTGCCCAGCATGGTCTGCAAAAATCCCTGCAAGGACGACACCGTACCGCGCAGCGCGGGAAACTGGTCCATCAGATTGAGAGTAATGGAGGGTGCGGCCAGCGACATGCCGGTGGTGTACAAGGCCAGCGGCAGCACCGCCCACGGCATGGCAGCCTCCGCCACCCCCAGGTTGTAGGCCAGGTTTGCCCCCGCGGCGGCAAACATCAGCACGTAACCCAGTGTGACAATCTCTCGCGCGCTGCGCCGTCCGGCCATCTTGCCAGACAGATAAGCCCCGAACATGATGCCGGACACCGCCGGACCAAACATCCACAGAAACTGGTCCGGCCGCAAATGCAGATGCTGCAGCAAGAACACCGGTGCCGACGGGATGTACAGAAAGAAGCCGGCAAAATTGCAGGACACCGCCGCTGCCAGCAGCTGGAAATCGCGCTTGCCCAGCACCTCCAGATAATTGCGCAGCAAGGAGCGCCAGGCCAAGGGGGTACGCAGATGAGCATGATGGGTTTCATCCAGTGCAAACCAGCTCATCACAAACAGCAGCAAGCCCACCAGCGCCATGAAGACAAAAATGGAATGCCAGCCAAAGGCACCAAACAGCCAGCCGCCCACCACCGGGGCAATCGCTGGCGACAGCGAAAACAACATGGTCACCTGCGACATCAGCCGCTGTGCCTCCGCCCCGTCCAGCTTGTCGCGGATGATCGCCCGGCCCACCACCAGCCCGGCACCGCCGCACAAACCCTGTAGCCCACGGAACAACAGCAGCCAGCCCAGCGACGGTGCCAGCGCACAGCCCAGCGAGGCCAGGCTGAACAGCAAAGTAGTGACCAGCACCACCGGTCGGCGACCGATAGCATCAGAAATCGAACCATGCCACAACATCATCACCGCATAGCACAACAGGTATACCGTCAGCGCCTGCTGCATCTGCAAGGGAGAGGCAGACAGCGTATGGCCAATGGCCTGCATGGCCGGCAGAAAGGTATCGATCGAGAAGGGGCCCAGCGTGGACAGGGCCGCCAGCAACAGGGCCAGACCGAAGTGGCTGCGTGCAGAATGCGACATGAGAATCCGATCAAGGGCGGTGGGGGCGGCACATGTTACCGTTCCGTCGCCGCAAAAGCCAAACCCTTGGCGCATGCCGCGGTCTGAGCGAGAATGCGCGCCGCAGAAATGTTGCAGGCCAGCATGGCATTGCAGCTACACAAAGAAAAAGTTTTCTGTCTAAGATGGAAGTCACTGTCCTGCCCGGCTGACTGCTGGCACACCCGTTGTGCCCACCCGGAGGGCAGGCGCGGCAGACCCTCTTCCCGCCCCACCAAAACCACAAGGGAGACCCTCCATGATCCGTCTATACCATAACCCGCGCTGTTCCAAATCGCGCGAAGCACTGGCCTTGCTGCAAGAAGCCGGTGCCGAGGTCGAGGTGATCGAATACCTGAAACACCCGCCCACCGCCGCCGAACTGGACCACATCCTGACCCTGCTGCAACTGGAGCCGCGTGATCTGCTGCGTACCAAGGAAGAGGAATATGAAACCCTCTGCCTGGACGACATCACGCTGGAGCGCGATTCGCTGATCGAAACCATGGTGGACAATCCCATGCTGATCGAGCGCCCGATTGCCGTCAGCGAGGACAAGGCCGTACTGGGCCGCCCGCCAGAGAAGGTACTGGCGCTGCTGCAACACTGAAGTCACAGCCAGCGGTACCGCCATCATCAACCGGTAGCACATGCACCCACATCCCCTACTCAACGCCAGGCCAAGCCTGGCGTTTGCTTTGGCTCCACAGCCACCCTGTCGTGAACACGCGACAATCCGATCATCCAGAAATTACTTTCATGCAAATAATCACTTGAAAAATAGTAACGCACGTTACTAAAATGACGCATGAACAAATCATTCCATCATCTGGAACAGGCAATCGATCGCATCGAAAGCCGCTTCCCCGGCGTACCGCGCCAGGAAGTCATCCTCACCCGGCTGTACTACCACATCCTGCCGCGCCTGACCTGTCATCTGAATGAAGACATGAAGGAGTACGGCTTGAACGAGTCGTTGTGGATGTCGCTGCTGGCCATGTATGCCTGCCCGCAGCAAACCCTGTTTCCGTCAGACATCAGCGACACGCTGGACTCCTCGCGCACCAATGCCACACGGATTGTCGACGAACTGGTACGCAATGGCTGGGCCACGCGCATTCCCTGCGCCGAAGACCGACGCAAGATCCGCCTGGAGCTGACCGATGCCGGACTGGCGCTGGTGGAAAAACTGCTGCCGGTATCCCGTGCCAGTCACCGTGCGCTGTGGCAGGACTTTGATGCCGAGGAAATGCAGCTGATGGAAAAGATGATGCGCAAGCTGCTGGCAAAACTGGGCGGCTAGACCCGGAGCAGGCCTGACAAGGCCGCGCACCGCCAGATAATAACGTAAGTGACTATCACACGATCAACCATCACGATGGAATCCGGAGACCCACAAGGTGAATAAACCCAATTGGCAGCAGACAGCTGGCGTGCTGATGTTGACCGCCATGCTGGGTGGTTGCGCCAGTTTCGGTGACGAAACCGCGCCCGCCAAACCGCTGACGGCAAGCCAGCTGCAACTGGATAGCCATGCAGCCGCCCAGGTACGTCAGGGCTGGTGGCAGCAACTGGCAGACCCGGCGCTGGACCAGCTGATCAGTACCGCCCTGCAACAATCTCCCAGCCTGAAACTGGCCGATGCCCGCCTGCGTGAAGCACGCAGCGCCATCGGCATGACCGAAAGCAAGGACGGCCTGCAAGTACAAGCCAATGCCGGCGTAGACCGCGAGCGCTACTCGCTGTACGGCCTGCTGCCCTCGCCCATCGGCGGTAATTATTATGATGTCTACACCCTGTCGCTGAGCGCCAGTTGGGAAATCGACTTCTGGGGCAAGAACCGCGCGGCGGTGAAGGCGGCCATCGGCAACCAGCAGGCCATCGCGCTGGAAGGCCAGCAGGCTAGGCTGGTGATCACCCAGGCAGTGATTGCCCAGTACACCGGTCTGCAACGCATCCTGGCCCAGGCCCAGTTGCTAAAAGCGCGCCAGCAACTGGCCCAGAGTCAGCTGGCGCTGACCCAGGCCCGCGTCAATGCTGGCCTGCTGCCGGGAGACAGCCTGCGTCAGGCAGAAATCCGCCTGAAACAGCTCAGCCAGCAAGACAGCGTGCTGGCCGATCAAGCCGACCATGCCCGCCACGCGCTGGCCGCACTCACCGGCCAGCCACCGCACGCGCTGGACAGCCTGAAACCGGCGGCACTCAAGCCCGCCCCGGCCATGCCGGACGCAGCCCTGACGCTGGATATCCTGGGCCAGCGCCCGGACATCACCGCCCAGCGCGCCCGCGTGGAAGCGATGAATGAGTCGGTCAAGGCCGCCCGTGCCGAGTTCTACCCCAATGTGTCGCTGACTGCCTTTGCCGGCCAGTCCGCACTGGAAACATCGGACCTGTTCAAGGCCGGTTCCAAGGTAGTCGGCATCGCACCGGCCATCCACCTGCCGATCTTCACCTCCGGCGCCTTGCAGGCCAATCTGGCTTCCACCCGCGCACGCTATGACATGGCGGTGGAAAACTACAACCAAACCGTGCTGGATGCCCTGCGCGATGCCGCCGACAGCCTGTCCACCTGGCAAAAAACCGCCGGCCAGCTGTCTGACGCCCACCAGGCCACACAGTTGAGCCGCAAGGCATCCGACAGCACCGTGCTGCGTTTCAAGGCTGGGCTGGTCGACAAGCTGGCGGTACTACAGGCACAGGATGCCGACCTGAACCAGCAAGCTGGCAAGATTGACGCCACCGCCGCCAACCGCATGGCCTGGGCCACGCTGAATACCGCACTGGGCGGGGGTTTCGCCACCAGTGAAACCACCCAACAAGCCCGTTAAGGACACCCATCATGGATAAGCAGATCGAGACGGCAAAAAGCCGCAAACGCAATCTTTTTGTCGCCACTGGCATCATTGCCGCCCTGGCCATCGGCTACGGTGTTTACTGGGGTCTGGTGCTCAGCCATCAGGAAAGCACTGACGACGCCTATGTGGCCGGCCACATGGTACAGCTCACCCCGGAAGTTGCCGGTACGGTGGTAAAAATCAGTGCCGAGGACACCGACCGTGTCAACAGCGGCCAGACCGTGGTGGCGTTTGACAACAGCGATGCCAAGCTGGCGTTTGAACGCGCCCGCAATGAATTCGTGCAAACCGTGCGCGAAACCCGCCAGCTGATGACCAGCACCCAGCAACTGGCCGCCCAGGCAGCACAGCGCGAGGCCGAGCTGGGTAAAGCCCAGTCCGACCTCAAGCGCCGCGAAACCCTGGCCGGTACCGACGCCATGTCGGCCGAGGAACTGGGCCACGCCCGCGATGCGGTAAAGACCGCCCAGGCAGCACTGGATGCCGCCCGCGAACAGGCCAAGGCCACCAATGCACTGGTCGGCAAGGATGTGCTGGCCAAGCAGCCTAATGTGCAACGTGCCGCCAGCAAGCTGAAGGAAGCCTGGCTGGCGCTGCAGCGCACCGAGGTGAAGGCACCGGTATCCGGCTATGTGGCCCGCCGCAATGTGCAGGTAGGCCAGCGCGTGGCCACCGGCACCCCGCTGATGGTGGTGGTTCCGCTGGACAGCGTATGGGTGGATGCCAACTTCAAGGAAGTACAGCTGGCCAAGATCCGCATCGGCCAGGACGTGGAACTGACCGCCGACGTGTACGGCAGCAAGGTCAGCTACCACGGCAAGGTGCAAGGCCTGTCGGCTGGTACTGGCAGTGCCTTCTCGCTGCTGCCGGCACAAAACGCCACCGGCAACTGGATCAAGGTAGTGCAGCGCGTGCCGGTACGCATCCAGTTGGACGCGAAGCAGCTGCAGGATCACCCGCTGCGCGTCGGCCTGTCGGTGGATGCGGTGGTGGACACCAGCAAGCAGGACGGTCCTACCCTGGCCCAGAGTGCGCGTAACAACCCGGTGCAGGAAACCCGTGCCCTCACGCCGGACCTGAAACAGGCCGACGATCTGGTCGCCAGCCTGCTGGCTGCCAACGCCCAGTAATCCCGGCAACACGCGGTCCTGGCACAGCCAGGGCCGCGGATACCGCAGCAAGGATCTCTTCATGCAACATCCACCACTGACCGGCTCGCGCCTGGTGTGGATCACGCTGGCGCTGTCGATGTCGGTGTTCATGCAGGTACTGGACACCACCATTGCCAACGTCGCGCTGCCCACCATTTCCGGCAACCTTGGGGCAGCCACCAGCCAGGGCACCTGGGTGATTACCTCGTTTGGCGTGGCCAATGCCATCGCGGTACCACTGACTGGCTGGCTGGCCAAGCAGATTGGCGAAGTGAAACTGTTTACCATCTCCACCCTGCTGTTCGTGCTGACATCCTGGATGTGCGGCATGGCCAACAGCCTGGAAATGCTCATCCTGTTCCGCGTGCTGCAAGGCGCGGTGGCCGGGCCGATGATTCCGCTATCGCAAAGCCTGCTGATGTCTTGCTATCCACCCGCCAAGAAGGGCCTGGCGCTGGCGCTATGGGCGATGACGGTGATTGTGGCACCGGTGTTCGGCCCGATCCTCGGCGGCGTCATTAGTGACAACTGGCACTGGGGCTGGATCTTCTTCATCAACGTGCCGGTGGGACTGGGCGCAGCCTTCATCAGCTGGAAAATCCTCAAGGAGCGCGAGACCGACATCATCGATCTGCCCATCGACAAGCTGGGCCTGGCCCTGCTGGTGGTGGGCGTGGGCGCGCTGCAAATGATGCTGGACCGCGGCAAGGAACTGGACTGGTTCAACTCCACCGAAATCGTGGTGCTGGCCATTGTCTCGGCCGTATCGCTGATTTATCTGGTGATCTGGGAGCTGGGTGAAGAACACCCCATTGTCGACCTCACCCTGTTTGCCAAACGCAATTTCACCGTGGGCACCGTGGCCATCAGCCTGGGCTTCATGCTGTATTTCGGCGCGGTGGTGCTGCTGCCCTTGATGCTGCAAACCCAGATGGGCTACACCGCCACCTGGGCCGGCCTTGCCGCTGCGCCCATCGGCATCCTGCCGGTTTTCCTGTCGCCCATCATCGGCAAGAATGCACACCGGCTGGACATGCGCTGGCTGGTCACCATCAGCTTCAGCGTGTATGCGCTGTGCTTCTTCTGGCGCAGCACCTTCAACGTGGAGATGAACTTTGCCTATGTGGTGTGGCCGCAGTTCATCCAGGGTATTGGCGTGGCCTGCTTCTTCATGCCACTGACCACCATCACCCTGTCCGGCCTGCGCCCGAACCAGATTGCCAGCGCCTCCAGCCTGTCCAACTTCCTGCGCATCCTGGCCGGCAGTATCGGCACCTCCATCACCACCACGCTGTGGGACCGGCGCGAAGCCCTGCACCACGCCCAGCTCACCCAGCATGTGACGCTGTACGATCAGGCCAGCCTGATGTGGTTCCGCCTGCTGGAGAGTACCGGCATGTCCACCAGCCAGCAGCAGGCCTACACCGCCTTGCAAATTACCCGTCAGGGCTCACTGATTGGTGTCAACGAGGTGTTCTGGCTGTTCGGCATCATGTTTGTCGCCCTGATTGCCCTGGTGTGGTTTGCCCGGCCACCGTTCACCTCCAGCGGTGCGGCCGACAGCGGCGCGCATTAAGCCTGAAGCCCGCGCCAGCGGGCTTTTTCGTGCGCCCATACAAAACCGGCTAATCCACCCGGCAGCGTAGTTTCCCTTCGGCATTGTTGGCGCACAGCCTGATATTGCCGTCCTGATCCAGCACCAGCACGTCCTCCCCCAGCCATACATGACCCGCTTTGGGTATGGCGCGCAGCTGAAAGCTGTCGTTGCGGGCATTGCCGTCCTGTGCACCAAAAACCAACTGGTAATGTGTGGTTTCGCTGACCGGCAGCACCGGCCAGCTACCAGAGCCCTGGGTGTAGCGCCCATGCTGGCTACGCCATTGCGCCATGAAATGGCTGGCCTGCAGCAAGGCCACACGCGCCTCGGCCTGACGAACTTTCACCACATGGCCACGCAACGGTGGCACCGCCAGGCCCAGCAGCAATGACAGCAAGGCCAGCGCCGTCAACAGTTCGATCAAACTGAAGCCTCCCATGCGTCCTGGCTTCATTGCAGCACCCGCCATGACAGCCGCTGCAGCCGGCGGCCAGTGCTACCTACAGGCTCCAGCAGCACATGGCTTTGCAGCGTGACCACGCTGCCGGCCTGCTTGCCCCAGCCACGCGCGGTGACGCGGAATAACAGCCCGCGCCCATCAGGGGAGGGATAACGCGGGTCAAGCAACTCGATCAGATAATGCGGATCTGCCCAATACCATGGCCCGGGTGTCACGCCGGGGCAGTAATTGCCACTGGATACCGGCTGCAATGTCACGCGCTGGGCTGCGCCACAGGGATGGAGCAGCTCCACTCCGGTGCTATCTCGCTGATGCCACGGTACAGGATGCGCCTGCCCGGCCAACGCAGCGGACAGACACAAACCCTGCTGCCAGGGCGGCGGATTGCGCGGCTGGCGGCACGTCAGGGTAAAGGGAGAAGTCGGCCCATTCAGTTCCACCGCCGGCATTGCGCCCAACCGTGCCAGTTGCGGCAGCCTTGGCAAGGCCGCCTCCCCCGCTTGCAAGGCAGTTTCTGCCAGACGGAAGGCCAGCTGTGCATCATCCAGATTGCTGCCTATGCGCTGTTCATCACGCAACAAGCGCCCGACGCCGAGTGTGACAACGGTCAGCAGCATCAGCCACAACAAGGCCGTCAGCAGCACCACACCACGCTGCTTCAGATGGTTCCGGTTCAGCATGCCGCCCCCATGCGGCTGGCCAGCTGCATCTGGTATGCGGGCAAGCTGCCACCTTGCATGGTCAGTTGTACCGTCCACCACCAGCGTCGCAGCCCGTTGGCACAGTCAGTTGCTGGCCTCGCCTGCACTGTCAGGCCGGCAAGGTCATCGCTCAGGCGCTGTGGCGGGTCATTATCCTGTTGCCACCACAGGCTGCCGGGTGACTGCCAGTCATAGCGCAGCTGGCGTAAGGGCTGCAGCTCCAGCGACAACAGGTGATGGAATTTCAGGTTTTGCCATACCGGGTGATGTGGCGGCAGCCGCAGCCATACCGTTTCGCCCTCTGTTTCCAGCCAGGCTTGCTCCCCCAGCACCAGCCGGTCGATATGGTGACAACTGCTCAATAACAGGGCTTGTCCCGGCATCCATGGCGGAGGTGCTTGCAGCAGGCGCAACGCAGGCCTGCCCGCCTCGGCAACAACGGGCATGACAGCCACTCCCGCATCGGCATAGCGCAGCGCCAGGCTGTTGCTGTCTGGCAATGGCATGGCAGGCTCCTGCCCGGCGGGCCACTGGGCCGGACCGGCACAGCCAAAACTCCCTGCCATGCGGATGTCTCGCCCCAGTTGCTGCAAGATAAAGCGGGCTTCCTGCTGGGCATCCAGTTGGATCAGCGCAAAGCGCTGGCTATGCAGGCTGGCTTGCAGCACCGGCAACAGCAAGGCGCATAACAGCAGGCCCAGCGTCATGCTCAGCAGCAGTTCCAGCAAGGAAAATCCGCGCATGACGCTCATATGGGCTAATCCACGGGAAACTGCCAGCTCGGCCCGGAGGCAAGGGTCAGATGCAACCACAACTGTGCAGGAGCAGCACAGTCAGCCGCCGCAACCGTGGCGGGAAGCCCTCCGGGCTCACGGCAAGTCAGGGCGAGCAAGGGCGATTGATCCGGCCACAAGGTTTGAACCGTCTGCTGCAAGGCCTCAGTGGTGACGGCCTCCAATGGCCCTGCCTTGCCATTCCGGACGGTTTCCAGCTGTCGTGCCTCGGCCAGATTGCTTGCAGCCAGCAGCAGACGGCTGGCTGCATCGCTGCCCCGCACCTGCTGCAGGCTGTTGGCCACCATGGCGGACAGCGGCAGCAAGGCAAAGGACAGGATGAACAAGGTCAGCAGCACTTCCAGCAAGCTGAAGCCATCAAGCTTTCCGTGCAGTTCAGGCACAGCAACCCTCCTGACGACACCATTGCGCCCGTCCGCCTGCCAGCAGTTGCAAGCGGTGGCACTGCCCCTGGCTGCTGCGCAATTCGAAATACGGCAGTTGGCCAGCCATCAACCTGCCGGCAGGCGAGAATGCAAAGACATGCTGGCTGGCACGTACCTGAATGGTGCTGGCGGAAAACAGCGCGTGGTGTAGCCGCTCGCCGCTGTCGTAGCGGCCATGGGCCTGTTCCGGGCTATCGGCAAACACCAGCACGCCCTCGCTCCAGTCCTGCCAGCTTGTCTTGCGTTCCGGCTGGCAGCCCTGAATATCCAGATTGACCTTGCTGTTAAGCGCGCACACCCATACCGGGCGATTGGCACGAATGGCCTCGCTACGGGCCAGCATCAGGCTGGCATGCAGTAACTGGCTGCGGGCCTGCAGTTGCAGACGGGCCATCACGCCTTGCATTGCCGGCAGTCCCTGGGTCAGCAGAATCATGCTGACCACCATCACCACCAATATTTCAAACAGGGTAAAACCAGCATGCGGGCAATCACGCGACCTGGCTTGCAACATGGAGCCACCTCCGAACATTGACTGGAGCAACAGCACATGGTCGCCAGGATTGCCACGGCAGGCTGCCAGCAGGCTCTGGTATTACATTTGAATAGCCTGACCATGCCCATGGCATTGCCATAAAAAGGCAAAGAAAAAGCCACCGGCATGGGTGGCTTTGGCTGAAGGATTGAAGATGATGAAGCTTAGTGCGCGGCTTCCCAGCTATTGCCGGCACCCACTTCCGCCAGCAGCGGCACCTTGAGTTGCGCCACGCCGGCCATGATTTGCGGCAGCTGCTGTTTCACCAGTTCCAGCTCGGTATCCGGTACTTCCAGCACCAGTTCATCGTGTACCTGCATGATCAGCAGGCTGGACAGCTTTTGTGCATCCAGCCAGTTCTGTACGGCAATCATCGCCAGCTTGATCAGGTCGGCGGCGGTACCTTGCATCGGCGCATTGATGGCGGCACGTTCAGCCCCGGCGCGGCGGGCCGGGTTGGCCAGCTTGATTTCCGGCAGATACAGGCGGCGGCCGAATACGGTTTCCACATAGCCTTGCTCGCGCGCGGTTTCGCGGGTGCGCTGCATGTAGTCGGCCACGCCGGGATAGCGCATGAAGTAGCGGTCGATGTATTGCTGGGCGGCGCTGCGTTCGATGTCGAGCTGGGCGGCCAGGCCGAAGGCGCTCATGCCGTAGATCAGGCCGAAGTTGATGGCCTTGGCCGCACGGCGCTGGTCGCTGCTCACCTGTTCCAGCGTCACGCCGAACACCTCGGCAGCCGTGGCCTTGTGAATGTCCTCGCCACTGGCAAAGGCGGCCAGCATGCCTTCGTCGTCGGACAAGTGCGCCATGATGCGCAGCTCGATCTGCGAATAGTCGGCACTGACAATGCTGTGGCCCGGCTTGGCGATAAAGGCCTCGCGCACGCGGCGGCCTTCGGCGGTACGCACCGGGATGTTCTGCAGGTTCGGGTCCGAGCTGGCCAAGCGCCCGGTAATGGCCACTGCCTGCGAATAATTGGTATGCACCCGGCCGGTGTCCGGGTTGATCAGCGTGGGCAGCTTGTCGGTATAGGTGGACTTGAGCTTGGTCAGGCTGCGGTATTGCAGGATGCATTTGGGCAGCGGGTAATCCAGCGCCAGCGCTTCCAGTACCGATTCGTCGGTGGAGAAACCACCGGACGGCGTTTTCTTGATGCCCTTGGTGGGAATGCCCAGCTTGCCGAACAGGATTTCCTGCAACTGCTTGGGCGAATTCAGATTGAAGGGCTGGCCGGCCAGTTCATAGGCCTGGCTTTCCAGTTGCAGCATCTGCGTGCCCAGCTGATGGCTCTGCGCTGCCAACTGGTCGCGGTCGATCAGCACGCCGTTGCGCTCCATACGGAACAGCACTTCGGCCACCGGCAGTTCGATGTCGCGGTAGATTTCGCCCAGCTTGCCCGTCAGCTGCGGGGCAAAGTACTGGTTCAGCCGCAGCGTGATGTCGGCATCTTCCGCCGCGTAATTGGCGGCAATCTCGATATCCACCTCGCCAAAGCCGATCTGCTTGGCCCCTTTGCCGCAGATGTCTTCATAGCTGACCGTGGTTTCTCCCAGATGGCGCGCCGCCAGGTCGTCCATATTGTGGCGCTGGTGGCTTTCCAGCACATAGGAGGCCAGCATGGAGTCGTCCACCACCCCGGCCAAAGTAATGCCGTGATTGGCAAACACGTGGCGGTCGTATTTCAGGTTCTGACCGCATTTGGGCTTGCTGGCGTCTTCCAGCCAGGGCTTGAGCCGGGCCAGAACCTCATCCAGCGCCAGTTGCTGCGGCACACCGGCATAGTGGTGGCCCAGCGGCAGGTAGGCGGCCTCACCGGCTTGCAGAGCAAAGCTGATGCCCACAATGCGGGCCTGCATCTGGTCCAGACTGGTGGTTTCGGTGTCCAGCGACACCAGCGCACCGCTGCCCAGCTTGTCCAGCCAGAGGTCCAGCGCGGCCTCGTCCAGAATGGTGTGGTATTGACGGGTAATGGCGGCGGCAGGCGGGGCGACCGGTGCAGGAGCGGATACCGCATCGGCCATGGCGAACATATCGTCAGTCTGGCCGGTGCCAGCGGCAGGTGCAGCCACGGCGGCCTGGGTGCTGACCGGTGCATCTTCGCCTTCAGTCATTTCACGGTAGAAGGTGCGGAAACCCTGATCCTTGAACAGCTCGGCCAACCGCGGGCGGTCTTTCACCCCGTGCTGCAGGCTGTTAAGGCCATAGGGCATCTCCTGCTGCAAATCCACATCGCACTTGATGGTGATCAGCTCATGGCCGCGCGGCAGCCAGTCCAGCGCGGCGCGCAGGTTTTCGCCCACCTTGCCGCCTATTTTTTCGGCATTGGCGATGATATTGTCCAGCGTGCCGTATTCTTCCAGCCACTTGACGGCGGTTTTGGGGCCGCACTTGTCCACACCGGGGACGTTGTCCACCTTGTCGCCAATCAGGGTGAGGTAGTCGATGATGCGCTCGGGCGGTACGCCGAACTTCTCTTTCACCCCGGCCTGGTCCAGGTTTTCATTGGTCATGGTGTTTACCAGCGACACCATCGGCGTCACCAGCTGGGCCATGTCCTTGTCGCCGGTGGAGATGATGACCTTGAAGCCGGCGGCCTCGCCCATCTTCGCCAGCGTACCGATGACATCATCGGCTTCCACACCGTCCACCATCAGCATTGGCCAGCCCGAAGCTTGCACCACCTCGTGCACCGGCTTAATCTGTGCGGCCAGCTCTTCCGGCATGGAAGGCCGGTTGGCCTTGTATTCCGGGTAAAGCTCATCGCGGAAAGTCTTGCCTTTAGCGTCGAAAACGCAGGCGCTATAATCGAACTGCACCTCTTTCTCCAGCCGGCGCAGCATGTTGACCATGCCGTAAACCGCCCCGGTGGGCCGGCCATCCGGAGAACGCAAATCGGGCATCGCGTGGAAGGCGCGATACAGGTAGGAAGAGCCGTCGATCAATAACAATGTTTTCATAGAAAAAGGGGCGAATGATGAGCTTGTCCGATAAGTTGCCGCAGACCAGTGATCGATACGACATGATGCAGCGCTTCCGCTCGCGCGAGGCGTGGCACGTGATGAAGATCATGTCGGAGTTTGTCGACTCGGCCGAAGAACTGCAAGGTATCACGCCGGCAGTCAGCATCTTCGGCAGCGCCCGCACTCCGCGCGACCATCGCTATTATAAGCTTACCGAGGAAGTAGCCCGGCTTCTTTCTGATTCCGGCTTCTCGGTGATTTCCGGTGGCGGCCCCGGCATCATGGAAGCGGCCAACAAGGGCGCTTTTTATGGCAAAAGCCCGTCGGTGGCACTCAATATCGTGCTGCCGCACGAACAGAAGCCCAACGAATACCAGGACCTGTCCATCAAGTTCAACCACTTTTTCAGCCGCAAGGTGATGTTCGTCAAGCACGCCATTGCCTATGTGGTGATGCCGGGCGGTTTTGGCACGCTGGACGAGATGTTCGAGGCGCTGACGCTGATCCAGACCGGCAAGTCGCGGCCCATCCCCATCATCCTGTGCTGCAGCGAATTCTGGAGCGGTCTGATCGACTGGGTGAAAAATCATCTGGTAAAAGAAGGTATGATCAACCCTGACGACGTCAACCTGATCCAGCTGATCGACGAACCCGGCCAGATCGTGGAAACCATCTTCAAGCACTACGAGACCCGCGGCTTCGAGGCCCTGCCGGAAGAACGCGAAAAACTGCTCAATCTATAACTTCACCAAGGACCCATCCTCATGCGCCGCTTCCTTGCCCTGCTCGCCTTGCTGCCGCTGTCGGCAGCCTGGGCCGAAACACCGCCGGCTCCTGCCACGGTACCGCCCCCGCCCACCATTTCGCAGGACGCCGCCGGCACGGCAGAGCCGGAAGTGCGCATCATCCAGCGCGGTGATGACAAGATCGAGGAATACCGCCTCAACGGCCAGCTCTACATGGTAAAGGTCACCCCCAACGTGGGCTTCCCCTATTACCTGATGGATGAAGAGGGCAATGGCAGCATGAAGCAGGTAGACCCCAATCGCCGCATCATCATCCCGCAATGGGTTCTCAAGCGCTTCTGAGGAACAGGCATGTCGGTTTACACCACCGTCAGCGATGACATGATGCAAAGCTGGCTGAGCCGCTATGCGCTCGGCCAGTTGGTCGAACTCAAGGGCATTGCCGCTGGCGTCACCAACACCAATTACTTTGTCACCACCACGCATGGTCGTTACGTTCTCACCATCTTTGAAACCCTGCAGCTGGAAGAACTACCCTACTACCTGACACTGATGAGCCATCTGGCGCGTCATGGCGTGGCCTGCCCGGCACCGGTGGCAGACAACACCGACCAGTTTGCCTCACTGCTGGCCGGTAAGCCGGCCTGTCTGGTTAGCTGCCTGTCCGGGGCCGACATCAGCCAGCCGTCCGCCATCCAGTGCCATGCCGTAGGCGAGATGCTGGCGCAGATGCATGTGGCCAGTGCCACCTTCCCGCGCAAGATGCGCAATCCGCGCGGCCCGCGCTGGTGGAGCAATACCGCCACTGCCATGTACCCTTTCATGGAGGAGGCAGATGCCGCCAGCCTGCGTCAGGAAATCCAGTTTCAGGACCAGCACCGCTTTGATCACCTGCCCAGCGGGGTGATCCACGCCGACCTGTTCAAGGACAATGTGCTGATGGACGGCGACAAAATCGCCGGCTTCATCGACTTTTACTACGCCTGCAACGACATCCTGCTGTACGACGTGGCCATTGCCTTCAATGACTGGACCAGACTGGAAGACGGCAGCATAGATCCTGATCTGGCAGCCGCCTTCCTGGCCGGCTACCAGTCGGTACGGGTGCTGACTGCTGAAGAGAAGAAAGCCTGGCCGGTGATGCTGCGTGCTGCGGCCCTGCGCTTCTGGACTTCGCGCCTGCTGGATCTCTACCAGCCAATGGACGGCGAGCTGACCTATACCAAGGATCCCAAGGTGTTCCAGCGTCTGGTGGAAGCTCACCGCCAGCGCAGCGATTTCTGGCTGTAAACCGGTACTGCCATTCCCGTGACAGGCTGCCGTGTGCAGCCTGTTTGTGTTTCAGCCCTGATTGAACAGCAACATGCCACGCGTCTGTCCTTTGTCTTTGTGAGTGATGCGGAACAAGGTGCGGTGCAGGGTGGGCAGTGCTGCCAGCACGGCGACAATCTGCCCGCTGTCCAGTAGCTCCTGCACCACGTGCAAGGACAGGCAGCTCACTCCCAGCCCGGCGGCGACTGCACGCTTGATGGCTTCCGAGTGGCCCATTTCCATCACCTCGCCAAAGCTGCCCAGATGCGGCAGCAACAGGCGCTCCACCTCCTCCCGCGTGCCGGAACCGCTTTCGCGCAGCACCCATTGTGCCTGTGCCAGCCGGGACAGGCTGACCGCACCTTGCGCCAGCGGGTGGCTGGCGGCGGCAAACACCAGCAGGGTATCGTCACGCCAAGGTTCCACCAGCAAATCCGGGTGATGGCAGGGGCCTTCGATAAAGCCCATGTCCACCTTGAAACCGGCCACCGCATCGACAATGTCGGCGGTATTGGCCACCATCAGCTCTACCTGAGCCTGCGGCTGTGCCTGGCGGAAGCGGGCAATCTGCTCCGGCAGCAGGTAGTTACCGATGGTGGTACTGGCCCCCAGTCGCAGATGCAGAGCTGTCTGGTCATCAAACAGCCGCTGCATGTCCTGCGCCGCATCCAGCATGGCCCGGGCACGCGGCAGCAACAGCCGGCCATGTTCGTTCAGCACCAGCCGCCGGCCCACCCGATCGAACAGGCTGGCATCCAGCCCACTCTCCAGTGCGGCCAAGGCCTGGCTGGCGGCCGACTGCGTCATGGACAGGCTATCAGCCGCTGCCGTCACCGTACCTGACTCGGTAATGGCCGCAAAAACTTCCAGTTCACGCAGGCTAAGGCGTAATGCCATGTTCACGTACCTTCCTTATCCACCTTCTATGGTGAATGTGTTTTACTGCAATATATTAATTATTTTAATTGTTTATAGAAATTTTATCCGTTTTTCAACTTTATTGATGACGCGTATGGTGCAGATAACGGGGCAGAAACCCGCTTCACCGGTACATCATCATGCCTTCCATCTCACAAAAACTACCCGGCCTGCTACTAGTTCTGCTGCTGGCCTTGCTGGCCCAGTTTGCCGCCGGCCTGCCACTATTCAGCCAGCTGGGGCTGTCCGCCCTCACTCTGGCCATTGTCGGCGGCATGCTGCTGGGAAATACCATCTACCCCTTGCTGGCACAGCGCAGCCATGTCGGGGTGAATTTTGCCAAAGGCAGCATCCTGCGGCTGGGCATCATCCTGTTTGGCTTCAAGCTGACGTTTCAGGACATTGCCGCGGTTGGCATCAGCGGCATCCTGATCGATGCCTGCGTGCTGAGCTCCACTTTTGCCCTGGCTTACTGGCTGGGCCGGCGCAAGCTGGGGCTGGATGAACAGAGCGTCATCCTGATTGGTGCCGGCAGCTCGATTTGCGGTGCGGCCGCCATTCTGGCCACCGAGCCGGTGGTGAAGGCCCATGCCGAAAAAGTAGCGGTGGCGGTGGCCACCGTGGTGGTATTCGGCACGCTGGCGATGTTTCTCTATCCGCTGCTGTTTTCGCTGACGCAGGCTTTGGGCGTGTCCGAGTTTGCCTACGGTGTTTTTACCGGCTCCACCGTGCATGAGGTGGCCCAGGCCGTGGCGGCAGGGCGGGCGGTGAGCGAGCAGGCGGCCAATAGCGCGGTGATTACCAAGATGATCCGGGTGATGATGCTGGCCCCGTTTCTGCTGTTGCTGTCGGCCTGGCTGGGCCGCCGCCAGCAGTCCGGCAGCGGTGAGACCCGCCGCATCACCATTCCGTGGTTTGCCTTGGGCTTTCTGGCCATGGCGGGTTTCAACTCGCTGCACTGGCTGCCGCAGGCCTGGGTCGCCCAGTTGATTGCGCTGGATAATCTGCTGCTGGCCATGGCGATGGGCGCGCTGGGCCTCACCACCCACTTTTCCGCCATCCGCCGCGCCGGAACCAAGCCGATGCTGCTGGCCAGCGCGCTGTTTGGCTGGTTGCTGGTAGGTGGCACGCTGATCAACAGCGGCATCACCTGTTTGCTGCACCAGCTCTGAACGCCGTTTGCCAGCAGGCAAAAGAAAACCGCCCGGAGTCGGGCGGTTTTTCTATGGCAGACTGGAAATCAGCACGGGCACTTTTTCATCGACTTGCCACCGTAACGTTCGGACTGGCAATGGGCGAAAAAGGCCTCGCGGCTCATCACCGGCGCGTTAGGGCTGCAACGGCGGCGACTGGCGACATACTTGTCGTAGTCTTTCACCCCCACCATCAGCCGTGCCGCTTCAGTCAATTGCCGCAGCAACTCAGACATTGGCTTCTCCTTCACGATAGGCAGCCGGTACTTCCCTGGTGGTAACCCACTTCACGGCCAGCGCCTTGCGGATGACATTGACGGAGAACACCAGCATGGCCACCACCACGGCAATGAACATGGCAGTCAGCGTGGCATCCACATAATCATTGAAGATGATCTGGTGCATCTGTGCCAGGTTTTTTGCCGGAGCCAGCGACTCGCCCTTGGCGGCAGCTGCGGAGAACTTGTCGGCATGCGCCAGGAAGCTGATCTTGGGACTGGCATGGAACAGCTTCTGCCAGCCAGCCACCAGGGTGACGATCAGCAACCAGATGGTGGGAACAGCGGTCACCCAGACATAACGCAGCTTCTGCATCTTGATCAGCACCACGGTGGCCAGGATCAGCGCAATGCCGGCCAGCATCTGGTTGGCGATGCCGAACAGTGGCCACAGGGTGTTGATGCCACCCAGCGGATCCACCACGCCCTGGTACAGGAAGTAGCCCCAGCCGGCCACGGCCAGGCCGGTGGCCACCAGGTTGGCTGCCCAGGATTCGGTATTGGCCATGGGTTTGATGAAGATGCCCAGCAAGTCCTGAATCATGAAGCGCAGCACGCGGGTGCCGGCGTCGATGGTGGTGAGAATGAACAGCGCTTCAAACAGGATGGCAAAGTGATACCAGAAGGCCATCATGGTTTTGCCGCCGATCACGCCGGACAGGATGTGCGCCATGCCCACTGCCAGCGTCGGTGCACCACCAGCCCGCGACAGGATGGTGGTTTCACCCACATCCTTGGCCATTTGCGTCAGCACATCCGGGGTGATGACAAAACCCCAGCTGGAAATCACCTGCGCCGCGTCTACCGCAGTCTTGCCGATGACGGCAGCCGGGCTGTTCATGGCAAAGTACACGCCCGGATCCAGCACGCAGGCGGCAATCAGCGCCATGATGGCGACAAAGCTTTCCATCAGCATGGCACCGTAGCCGATGGCACGGGCGTGGGTTTCGTTCTCGATCAGCTTGGGCGTGGTACCGGAGGCCACCAGTGCGTGGAAACCGGATACCGAACCGCAGGCAATGGTGATGAACAGGAAGGGGAACAGATTGCCGGCAAATACCGGACCGCTGCCATCAATGAACTTGGTCAGCGCCGGCATGTGCAGGTTTGGTGCCACCACCAGGATGCCGATGGCCAGACCGACGATGGTGCCGATCTTGAGGAAGGTGGACAGGTAGTCACGCGGGGCCAGCAGCAACCATACCGGCAGTACCGATGCGATGAAGCCGTAGCCAATCAGGATCCACGCCAGTGTGGTGCCCTGGAAGGTGAACAGCGGTGCCAGCGTCGGGCTGTGCGCCACATCGCCACCGTAGACAATGGCCAGCATCAGCAGGATAAAGCCGATGACCGAGATTTCACCAATCTTGCCCGGACGGATAAAGCGGGTATACACCCCCATGAACAGGGCAATCGGAATGGTGCAGGCAATGGTGAAGGTGCCCCACGGGCTGCCGGCCAGCGCCTTGACCACCACCAGCGCCAGTACCGCCAGCAGGATGATCATGATCATCAGGATGCCGATGGAGGCAATCACGCCGGGAATGGGGCCCAGCTCCAGGCGGATGATTTCACCCAGCGACTTGCCATCGCGGCGCATGGACAGGAACAGCACCAGGAAATCCTGTACCGCGCCGGCCAGCATCACGCCGATGAGAATCCACAAAGTCCCCGGCAGATAACCCATCTGCGCGGCCAGCACCGGGCCTACCAGCGGGCCGGCACCGGCAATGGCGGCAAAATGGTGGCCAAATACCACCCACTTGTTGGTGGGTACGTAGTCCAGCCCGTCATTATGCTTTTCTGCCGGTGTCAAACGGCGCGGGTCCAGTTCCAGCACCTTATCGGCAATGAAACGGCTGTAGAAACGATAAGCGATGGAGTACACCGACACGGCAGCCACCACCAGCCAGACCGCATTGACCGGCTCACCTCGATTCAATGCCACCACGGCAAAGGCGATGGCGCCCGCCAGGGCGACGGCAATCCAGATTGCCCATTCCTTTAAGCGTTGCATGTGATTTTCTCTGTCCTTGAATTAATCATGGGCCGACATCGGGACCGGCCTGAATGTGTATGGAAAACACGCGTTTCATTCTGTTCGTATGGATTCGGAATTACAAGCCATCTGCCAGTATGGTGATACTATTTCTCCCATTGTTTCCGGCAGACACCGCATGGCACCCCACATTCTCATCATCGAAGATGACATCCATCTCTCCCAGCTGATTGCCGCCTACCTCACCAAGCATGGTTATCAGGTCAGCCAGCATGGCCGTGGCGACACCGCCGCCGATGTCATTCTGGACACCCGCCCCGACCTGGTCATCCTCGACGTCATGCTTCCCGGCAAGGAAGGTTTTGACGTCTGCCGCGAAGTGCGGCTGCGCTACCATGGCCGCATCCTGATCATGACGGCGCGGGATGAAGACGTGGATGAGATCCTGGGGCTGGAACTGGGAGCCGACGACTATCTGGCCAAACCAGTAGAACCGCGCCGGCTGCTGGCCCGGGTGCGCGCCCTGCTGCGCCGCGGTGCTGCAGATGAGGGCAGCGGTGACAACGAAGACAACGACGAACTGGCATTCGGCCAGTTCACCATCAGCCAGGGTACCCGCGCCGCCTATCTGGCCGGCGAGGAAATGGAACTCACCACCGCCGAGTTCGACCTGCTGTGGCTGCTGGCCAGCCATGCCGGCCAAGTACTGTCGCGTGACGACATCATGAACGAGCTGCGCGGCATCGGCTTTGACGGGCTGGACCGTTCCATCGACGCCCGCATCTCCCGCCTGCGCAAAAAACTGGGCGACAGCCCTGATTCGCCCACCCGCATCAAGACCGTGCGCGGCAAGGGCTATCTGTTCTCGCGTAGCGACTGGGAATGATGAAACTCGCCTCATTGCGGCCAGACCGCAAACCACGTGCCGGCAAGGCATCGCTGGCCACATTGTTTGCCCGCTATTTCATCATTGCCATGGCAGCAGAGCTGGCCATCATCATCGGTTTCGCCTTCATGCTGGGCAAGCTGTACCAGAACAGCGACAGCGAAAACGCCCGGCGCATGCTGGACGGCCCCGCCTCCTTGCTGGTGCAGGAGCTGCAACGCGTGCCGGTGGCCGCCCGCGAACACGCCTTGCCACAACTCGTCCGTCACTTCAGCTATCCGGTAAAACTGATATCCAGCCTGCCCGCTGATCTGGACCCGGAAAGCCAGCAGAACTTTACCAGCGGCAAAACCTATCTGGATTTCGATAACAACCTGCTCTACATCCCGCTGCCGGATGAAAAGCGCATGCTGTTGCTCGGCCCGCTGGACGCCACCCCCAACAGCAACGACAGTGGCTGGATTACCGAAGACATCGAGGTACTGCTGCTGTGGATCGTATTCACCGGCGGCACGCTGGGCCTGCTGATGTACTTCTACCTGCGACCGATGTGGCGTGACCTGGTGTCGGTACGCGATGCCGCCGAGCTGTTTGCCAACGGCGACTTCCATGTGCGCACCCCGCAAGCCCACAGCCGCCTGTTTGCCCCGCTATCCACCGCGCTCAACAGCATGGCCGCCCGACTGGAACGTTTGCTGGAAATGCACCAGGCCATGAGCCACGCGGTGGCACATGAAATCCGCACCCCGATTGCCCGGCTGCGCTTTGGCCTGACCATGCTGGAAGAAGAAGACAACGAAGACGAACGCCGTCGCTACAGTGACGGCATGGAACGCGACATGCAGGAGCTGGAAGAACTGATCACTGCCAGCATGGAATACGCCAAGCTCAACCGCGGTGAGTCCATCCTGCAGCGCGAGCAGGTAGATCTGTACGACTGGTTTGACGACCTGCTGGATCTGGTCAACCCGCTTAAGCCCCCCGGCATCAGCCTCACCATGGACTGCGCCCGCGGCCAAGCCACCTTCGACCGCAAGCTCATCTACGTGGCCAGCCGCAACCTGCTGCTCAACGCCTTCAAATATGCGCAGCATCAGGTGCATCTGATCGTGGAACGCCAGGGCACCATGCTGGAAATCCAGGTGGATGATGATGGGCATGGCATTCCGGAAGCGGACCGCGAACGCATCTTCGAACCCTTCCGGCGGCTGGACCGCAGCCGTGACCGCTCCACCGGCGGTTATGGCCTGGGCTTGTCCTATGTACGGCTGATTGCCGAACACCACGGTGGCAGCGCCTTTGCCGGTAGCAGCCCGCTGGGCGGTGCCCGGCTGACCTTGCGCATTGCATTGAGTTGACAGCCATCGGGTCACAGCCTGTCACAAAGCGCGGACACGAAGCGGACAGACCAACACGATACAGCCCCGCATAATGCAGGCTGTTCAATTTGAGTATGCGGAATTGCCATGCGCTCTCCCCGACCTGCTGCCCTGCTGATCCACGGGCTTGGTGGAACTGTCTATGACCTGGGCTCGCTGGGTCGTACCCTGGAAGATGTGGGCATCGTCACGCATGCGCCGCTGCTGCCCGGGCATGGCACGGAACCGACCGACTTGCTGGACATCGGCTGGACCGACTGGATAGACAGCATGCGCGCCGAATACCGTGCGCTGAAGCAACGCCATGGCGTGGTGCATCTGGCCGGGGTTTGCCTGGGTGCGCTGGTGGCACTGGAAGTGGCGCGGCTGGAAAACCATCAGGACAAGCTGGCACTGTACGCACCGCCGCTATTCCTCGATGGCTGGAGCCTGCCGCGTCTGACCTGGCTGCGCCCGCTGGGTTATATCCTGCCAGGCATGGCGCGCCGCATGCGCATTCCGGAAGCCGAGCCCTTCGGTATCAAGAACCCGCGCATCCGCAAGCTGATCCAGCAACGCTTCGAGCGTGGCGAGCGCTTCCACTACCCCTATGTACCCTTGGCCTGTATCCGCGAAGTCGACAAGCTGCGCCGCCAGCTGATGCCGCGCCTGGCGCAGATTACCTGCCCCACCCTGATCGTGCATGCCGACGAAGACGACATCACCAGCCCGCGCTCGGCCCATCATTTGCAAGCCCATCTGGGCGGCAAGGTGGATTTCATGCCACTGTCGGACAGCTATCACATGATTCTGGTCGATAACGAGCGCATGGCCGTACTGGCACGCAGCGTGGACTTCTTCCAGGCACGCCCGGCACCACGCAAGGACACCAGCAGCGCCAGCATCAGCCAGTGGCCTGCCGACGCAGTCACCGCCTGAATCCGGTAGCACATCCCGACAGGGCCGCCACGCCATCGCGTCGCGGCCCTGCTTTCATTCCGGCGTCCCAAGTTCCGGCGCTTCATCATTCGCAACAAAGTCCGGCGCTTTGTCACCCACCGTCACCAAGCCGGCACAGCGCTGGCACACAGGCAGGACGCTAGCCGCACAGTAACGGATGCTGGCTCTGGCACACTGTATTGCATGCAGACGGCCTTGCCGCAGACACCCCCGAGCCTGCGACAAACCTCTTGCTTTGTATCTGTAAGGGTCTGGCAACAGACCTGTACTCCTCTGTCCTTTGTGTGACGATGTGCAGCCCGCCTTCCCGGCGGGTTCTTTTTTTCTGCACTCTCTACAGCCCACACCAGTGCAGCAGCCAGAACCCCCTCTGCTACAATGCCAGCCACACGACCACCCAGGATATTGCGATGAGCCACCCCCATGCCGACAAGGTGAAAGCCTTTTTGCTGCAGTTGCAAGACCATATCTGTGCCGCCCTGGAACAGGCTGACGGCCAGGGGCGCTTTATCGAGGACGCCTGGAAGCGCCCGGCAGGCGGCGGCGGACGCAGCCGGGTACTGAGCAAGGGTGCGGTATTCGAACAGGCCGGGGTGAATTTTTCCCATGTCAGCGGCGATGCCCTGCCGGCATCGGCCACCGCACACCGCCCGGAACTGGCTGGCCGCCGCTTCGAGGCCATGGGCGTATCGCTGGTGATTCATCCGGAAAACCCGCACATTCCCACCAGCCATGCCAATGTGCGCTTTTTCATTGCCGAACAAGACGGTGCCGAGCCGATCTGGTGGTTTGGCGGCGGTTTTGACCTGACACCCTACTATGCAGTGGAAGAAGACGTGGTCCACTGGCACAGCGTGGCACGTGATCTGTGCCAGCCCTTTGGCAGCACGGTGTATGCCGATTACAAGAAATGGTGTGACGAATACTTCTTCCTCAAGCACCGCAACGAAGCCCGTGGCGTGGGCGGGCTGTTTTTTGACGATCTGAACGCCTGGGGTTTCGAGCGCAGCTTTGACTTTCTGCAAGCGGTGGGCAATGGTTTTGTCAGCGCCTATGTCCCCATCGTGGACAAACGCAAAGCCACCCCGTGGACCGATGCCCAGCGCCAGTTCCAGCTGTACCGCCGTGGTCGCTATGTGGAATTCAATCTGGTGTGGGACCGCGGCACACTGTTTGGCCTGCAGACCGGTGGCCGTACCGAATCCATCCTGATGTCCATGCCGCCGCTGGTACGCTGGGAATACGGCTACCAGCCGGAACCGGGTAGCGCGGAGGCAGAGCTGTACGAGCGCTTTCTGCCCGCCCGCGACTGGGTATAAACGCGATCACTGCACACCGGGTGGCTGACCATGCCAATCCAGGCACACCCGGTTGCGTCCCTCCTGCTTGGCACGATACATGGCGTCGTCTGCCCGTTTCAGTACCGCTCCGGCCTGGCTGTCGCTGGCCAGCACCACGGCACAGCCCATGCTTGCCGTCACCTTGCCCGGCAAGCCCAGCTTGCTCCAGTGCAGCCGCTCCAGCTGCAGACGCAGGCGGACGGCTGCTTTCATGGCATCGCGCAAATCGGCACCAGGCAGAATCAACACGAACTCCTCGCCGCCCAACCTTGCCACCTTGTCCTCACTGCGCAACAGATGGCGCGCCAGCCTTACCAGCACTTTCAGCACATCGTCCCCCATGGCATGCCCGAAGCTGTCGTTTACCTTCTTGAAATGATCCAGATCCACCATCACCAGGGAAAACACCGTGCCATGTTCCCGATAGGCCTGATACAGCTGTGCCAGCAAGGCCTGGAAAGCACGATGGTTGAGTGCGCCGGTGAGGGCATCGTGCTCGGACAGACGACGCAATTCGCGGTTAAGTCTCCAGGTTCGGAGCAGTAGCAGCAAGGCCAGCCACAGCAGCAGAGCCGCCACCATGCCAGGCGCACAGCCCTTGGCTATCTCTCGTGCCAGCCAGTGATTGGGCAGGTAGTGCACCACCCGCATGCCGGTGTTGCCCACGGCAAATACCCGTACATGCGCCCCCGCGCCCGCTTCGTACTCGGCAGAGACCGGCAGTTCCAGCAGGTTTTCCTGTGGCAGCGCCTGCTCGTTGCTGGCCGCCACCACCTGGTTCTGGGCATTGAGCAGATACAGGCTGCCCAGTGGCGCCTCAACACTGCCAAGCAGGCGATTGAGCATGGAAACACTGACATCTATGCACAAGGCACCACGAAACTGGTGATCCACCCAGATGGGCTGGCTGATGGTGAGCATCTGCCCCTTGCCGGCCTGGTCGATATACACCGGCGTGATCACCCGTCGGCCCTGCGGATTGACTGCCGGCTGGGCCATGCGCCAGAACTGCCCGGCAGCGGTGGCGGGACTGTAGTGATAGCTGGAGGAAGAGGTGAACGGGTAAATGTAGATGAACTGCTGGTTGGACAGGTAATACACCCAGGCCACGCCCTGATCACCCAGATGGCGATAGGCTGCCGTCAGCATCGGGGCCATCCCCAATGTCACGCCAATTTCGTGGCGGTGTCGCGCATCCAGGGTGGCGACCTGTCCCAGCCCGGTAAGATTGCCCAGTTCGGCATGGGTAAATGGTGGCGGCAGCGTGTCTAGTGCATAGAAGGCCTGCCCGGGTGGATTGTGCAGGGCAGCGGATAGTAGCTCGGCATTATGATGCGGCCTGCCCCATTGCAGCTCGTTCACCGTTTCGGACTGGATGGTGTCGATGAAACCGAAGATACGGGCAAAATGCTGGTTAACGCCGGTTACCGCATGGTGGGCGTACTGGTCTGCCAGACTAAGCGAGCGCGAGTAGACATACCAGCCATTGGATGCCAGCAGCAGCATGATCACCAGCGCCAGACCAAACCGAAAGGCAGGCTGATGATCCAGAACCACTTCCCCTAACCATATCCTGCGCATCTTGCCCACTCACCAGCAACACACTTGTCTGAATAAAACCGTACTTTGTATATGTTGACAAGTAATAGTGGTCAAAATTTGCACACCCCAGCAGGCAAAATTTCAACGTCATGCAATGAAAAACGGGCCCGATGGGCCCGTTTCAGCAGCAAGCAGCAATCAGATGGCCAGCTTGGCAGTGGCGTCTTTGGCAGCGTAGATGGCAGTTGCACGCTTGTCTTCACCCATATTGACCGCTTCGGCGCGGATGAAGGCGATATCGGTAATACCCAGAAAACCCAGTACGGTGCGCAGATAGTCTTCCTGGAAGTCCATCAACTGGCCCTGTTCCGTGGAGTACACACCACCACGGCTGGACACGATCACCACCTTCTTGCCACCTGCCAGGCCTTGCGGGCCGTTTTCGGTGTACTTGAAGGTACGGCCTGCGGCGGCTACGCGGTCAACCCAGCTCTTGAGCTGCGAAGGAATGGAGAAGTTGTACATCGGCGCGCCGATCACCAGTACGTCGCTGGCCAGGAATTCTTCAATCAGCGCATTGCTCAGCGCGCTTTCCTGACGCTGGGTTTCAGTCCAGTCAGCCTCGGCAGTGAAATTGGCACCGATGATTTCGCCGGACAGATGGGCAATCGGCTGGGCAGCCAGATCTCGGTAGCTCACGCTAACAGCTGCATGTTTCTGGCGGACGGCATCCACCACGGCAGCAGTCAGCTGACGGGAAACGGAGTTCTGACCGAGGATGCTGGAATCAAGGTGCAACAGTTTCATGGTGGACTTCCTTTATGTGCAGTGGGGTATGGCTGAATAGTAGTTTTTGTAGCCAATCATGACTAGACTGCTAAAAAAGGAAACATTGTTCCACCAATAGGACAATAAAATGCAAGACCTTAACGACCTGCTTTACTTTGCCAAGGTGGTGGAATTTGGTGGCTTCATGGCGGCCAGCCGTATGTTGGGCATTCCCAAGTCCCGCCTGTCACGGCGGGTAGCCGAACTGGAAGAGCGGCTGGGCGTGCGCCTGTTGCAACGTACCACCCGTCGCCTGGCGCTTACCGAGGTAGGCAGCAGCTATTACCAACACTGCCAGGCCATGCTGGCAGAGGCAGAAGCCGCTGACGATGCCATCTCGCGCATTACCGCCGAGCCGCGCGGGCTGGTGCGGGTCAGCTGTCCGGAACTGCTGGCCAAGACCCTTCTGGCCCCGGTATTGCCGCGCTTCATGCAGCGCTATCCGCAGGTACGGGTAGCACTGGAAGCCACCAGCCGGCGGGTAGACCTGATAGAAGACAATATTGATGTGGCGCTACGGGTGCGCAACAGCATAGACAACAGCGCCAATCTGGTAGTACGCCAGCTGGCAGTGAGCCAGGTCATCCTGGTGGCCAGCCCGGCCTTCATGCAACAGCACCCGATGCCGCAATCACCGGCAGAACTGGCCGGGCTGCCCGCGCTCACCATGAGCCGTCCGGACGGGCGCGGCCAATGGCAGCTGCTGGATCAGGCCGGCCACACCTACAGCCTGCAGATCGATAATCCGCGCCTGATGACCGACGATCTGCTGGTGCTGCTGGAGTCTGCCATTGCCGGACTGGGCGTGGCCGCCCTGCCGGTGATGGTGTGCGACGAGGCACTGCAGCAAGGTCGGCTGGTCAGACTGCTGCCCGCCTTCGACAGCCCGTGGGGCATTCTGCATGCCGCCTTCACCACCCGGCGCGG
Organism: Aquitalea denitrificans; assembly: GCF_009856625.1. GTDB lineage: Bacteria > Pseudomonadota > Gammaproteobacteria > Burkholderiales > Chromobacteriaceae > Aquitalea > Aquitalea denitrificans. Next base: position 177,874 of record NZ_CP047241.1, on the reverse strand, counting down.
CCTGTCGCCGGCCATCCGCGCCTTTATCGACTTTCTGGTGACCGACCTGATTCCGCCTGGTCACCCGTCCTACCTGCCCCCCGGCTGAGCCTGCGTGGCGGCTTGCCGGCTGCGCAAATAAACCTGTAACTGGTCAATCGGCACCGGGCGGGAATAATAGTAACCCTGCACTTGGTCACACCCCATCTGCAGTAGCAGGTCGGCAATCTGCCGGCTTTCCACACCTTCGGCCAGCGTGTTCAACTGCAGCTTGTGGGCCATTTCGATGATGGCGCACACGATATTGGCATCATCCGGATCGAAAGCCAGGTTGCGGATGAAAGACTGATCAATCTTGAGGGTGTTGACTGCCAGCCGCTTGAGATAGGCCAGACTGGAGTAGCCAGTGCCGAAATCATCAATTGCCAGCCGCACGCCCAGCTGGCTCAGCCGGTGCAGAGTGGATAGCACCGCTTCGGTCTGGTGCAGCAAGGTGGTTTCTGTCAGTTCCAGTTCCAGCAGATGCGGTGCCAGTCCGCTGCTGGCCAGGGCGGATGCCACCGCCTGCTCCAGATTACCGCGCTTGAACTGCACGGCAGACAGATTGACAGCCACCACCACCGGGCTGTCATAACAGGACTGCCACGACATGGCCTGACGGCAGGCTTCGTGCAGCACCCATTCGCCCAGCGGCACGATCAAGCCACTGCTCTCCGCCATGGGGATGAACTGTGCAGGAGGAATCAGGGTTTCGCCATCCTGCCAGCGCACCAGCGCCTCCACCCCCAGCACCCGCTCATCGCCCAGCCGCAGCTGTGGCTGGTAATGCAGCACAAACTGGCCACTCTCCAGCGCCGTCAGAAACTGGCTGCGCAAACGCAGCATTTCCTGCGCCTCTACATGCATGGCGGCATCAAACAACCGGCAGGTATTCCGCCCGGCATCCTTGGCGTGATACATGGCGGTATCCGCCTTTTTCATCAAGGTGGTGAAGTCATCGCCGTCTACCGGATACAGCGCCACCCCGATGGATGCCGAGGTGGACAGCTGGTGGCGGCTCAGCGTAAATGGAGCCTCCAACCCATGCAGGATGCGTCCGATCAGCGGCAGCAGCGCGTCCACGCCGGCAATACCGGGCAAGAGCAGCAAAAACTCGTCGCCGCCCAGCCGGCAGGCTGTATCGTGCTCGCGCAACAGGCTGCGAAGACGCAGGGCCACGGCTTGCAGCATTTCGTCGCCCACATCGTGGCCTAGCGAGTCGTTGATGGTCTTGAAACCATCCAGGTCCAGAAACAGCATGGCCAGCATGCCGCCCTGGCGCTGGGCCAGGCTGGCCAGCTGGCAAAAATGTTCTTCCGCCAGCATGCGGTTGGGCAGGCCGGTCAGCACATCATGGTGTGCCAGAAAAGCAATCTGCTGCTGCTGACGCTTGCCCTCGCCAATATCCTGGAACAACAGCACCGCGCCAATATCCCGCCCGTCCTTGACCAGCGGATAGGCATCGTAACGCACCGCCAGCAAGGTACCATCCGCACGCGTGAAGACATCATCCTCGGCATGGGCACTGTGGCCCTGACGCAAGGCCTGGCGGATGGGGCAGTCTTCTGCTGGCAAGAACTGGCCATCCGGCAGGTGCTGGTGGATCAACGACAGCAAATCCACCCCCAGCAAGGCGGGATCTTCCTGATAGGCAAGCAGCCGGCGGGCCGCCGGATTGGAAAAGATGCAGCGCCCGTCATGATCCATGCCGCAGATACCCTCGCCCACCGAATTGATCAGCAGCTGGAAACGGTCTTCACTGGCTTGCAAGTCTGCCGTGGCATCCTGCTGGCGTACCTCCGAGCGCTGCAAGCGGTACAGCAGCAATCCCAGCGCCAGCAATACCATCAGGCTGACCCCCACCGTCCCCAGCAAGGTGGCATACCACGGCGCAAGAAAATCGCGGCTGGCAATGCCGGCCCCCAGGTAGAAGGGGTAGTCACCAATCCGCCGGAAGGCATAGACACGCTCGATATGATCGACATCGGAGTGATAGCGCAAAGTACCCAGTGCGTCTCCGGCATCGATACGCTGCTGCATAGGGTTGTAGTTGAGGCTGTGGTTAACGGTATCGGGCTTTTCTGGCAGGCGCAGCACCAGTCGGCCATCATCGCTGCGCCGGAAAGTAATCACGCCATGCGGGCCAAGATCCACCGCGGCAAACAGTTTCTGGAAATAGGCAATGTCCAGCGGTGCCATGGCTACGCCGGCAAAGCCGCCGCGGGCATCCCGAATAGGTACGGCAATGTATAGCTGACGGGTGTGGCTGAGCCGGCCGATGGAGACTTCCGAAAAAAACAAGGACTGTTGCGGATGCTGCTGCAAGAGCTTGTAATAGCTGCGGTCGCGCACGGATGCCTCTGGTAGCAGAAAATCCGAGGCGTACAACACATTGCCCTGGGCATCAATCAACCGCAGGCCAACGATTTCCGGAAAATGGCTGGCCCGTAAGGCCAGTTCACGCTGGATGGCAAGCGCATGCTGTGCGCGCACATCCAGCGACATCACAGCAGGAGGAGTTGTCCTGGCCAGCTCCTCCAAAGTGGCCTGGCTGCGCCGCAAGGTTGCTTCCAGCCTGGCCTCCAGCACCCTTACGACATTGCTGGCATTAACCTCGGCCTGACGCTGCTTCTCCACATAGGAGGTTCCCAGCAGAAAGGCAATCAGCGCTGCAGTCGCCACGAACAACAGCAGGAAAAACACAATGAAAGTGCGTTGCGAGCGCTGCATCATGGAGGGAGAAATGGTGAATGCCGTTTTTTATATTAGCAAATATGCCATCCTTTATCCCAGTTTACAGACACCTATAAATAGTACATTTGCCTTTACCCGGCAGCACAGCTACAAAAAGCACTGCGCCTTGCTACGGTTTTTGACTATGCTAAGCCCCAACCCGGCAAGCCATTGCTTGCCATCTGATGCAATCCCGTACCCAAGGAGTTTCCCGTGAATGCAAGCTGGATCGACATCCCCTCCGCTGACGGTCAGCAATTCGGCGGCTATCTGTCCCTGCCACCCGCAGGCCATGGCCCTGGCATCGTGCTGGTGCAGGAAATCTGGGGCGTGAACGAACATATCCGGGCCGTGGCAGACCAGTACGCCCTGGCCGGCTATGTGGTACTGGCACCAGATGTTTTCTGGCGGCTGAATCCGCGTGTGGACCTGGCTTACGATGAGGCCGGCACCCGCCAGGCATTCGGCTATTACCAGACGCTTGATACCGCCCAGGCAGCCGCCGATGTTGCCGCCACCGTCGCCCTGCTGCGCAGTCGACCGGAAGTCAGCGGCAAAGTGGCTACGCTGGGCTTCTGCCTGGGTGGCCAGCTGGCCTTCCGCGCAGCGGCACTCAGCCAGGCGGATGCGGCAGTGTGCTTCTACGGTGGTGGCATTGACCAGCACCTGGCACTAGCCGGGCAGATCACCCAGCCCATCCTGTTCCATTACGCTGGCAATGACGATCATATTCCGCAGACTGCCGTCACCGCCGTGAAAGCGGCCTTTGCCGGCAAGAGCAATGCCGTGTTCTTCGATTATCCCGGCGTGGGCCATGGCTTCAATTGCTGGGGCCGCCACGCGGTGTACAACCAGCCTGCCGCAGCGCTGGCCACCGGTCGCAGCCTGCAGTTTCTGGCCGCACACCTGTAAGCAGCCGCAACCCTTGCAGGCCGTTGCCCCACCGCAGCCTTAATCCAACCAGGGATGGGCAGCCAGCCAGCGCCCCAGTTCGTTGTCGTTGGCGCACTGCAGCTTGCTGAAGATATTGGCGCGGTGGGTTTCCACCGACCGGTGGCCGCAGGGCGGCACCAGCACACGGGCAATTTCCTTGTTGGCCTGTCCCAGCCCGACCAAGCGGGCCACCTCGCGTTCGCGCGGGGTGAGTTCTGCCCACTGCCGCAAAGCTTGGGCGCGTACCCGGGCCAGTGCGATGGCGGCAGGCAACTTGTCCAGCAGCTGCTGGGTGTCCGGCTTTTCCACCCAGTCAAAAGCACCGCGCCTTACCGCTTCCAGCGCGGTGGGAATGTCGCCGTGCGCGGACAGAAACAGCGTCACCAGCGGGCTGTGCGCCGCCAGCAACTGCTCAAACACCGACAGGCCGCTGATGCCACCCAGCCGCAAGTCCAGAATCACGCAGCCTGGCTGACGCAGGTTGACGGCACTGAGAAAAGCCTCGCCGGAGTCAAAAGCCTGCACGGCTAGCCCCTGTGACAGCAACAGCAGCAACAGGGAACGGCGCAGGGCCTCGTCATCGTCGACAACAAACAGGGTGAGCGGCATGTCTTTCATGATGCAAGCGGTAGGGTAAAGGTAAAAGCTGCGCCGCCGTCGGGGCGGTTTTCCACGGTAATGCTGCCGCCGTGAGCCTCGACAATGGTACGGCAGATATTCAGCCCCAGTCCCAGACCATCGGGCTTGGAGGTAAAGAAGGGGGCGAAAATCTGCTCCAGCTGTGCCGCTGGAATGCCAGCTCCATTATCCGCCACGGTCACGCACACACCTTGCTCCACTCGCTGGCTGAGCAGCAGGATGCTGCGCTGTCCCGCCGGCAACGGCTGCACAGCATGCAAGGCATTGTGAATCAGGTTCATCAGTACTTGCTCCAGCAATACCCGATCACCACGCACCGGTGGTGTTCCCTCCTCCAACTGCAGTTGCAACTGGGCATGGTGGCGCTGTAATTCCGGCTTGAGCAGGGCCACCGCATGGTTGATGACCTCGGCCAGTTGCAGGTTTTCATACTGCGCGCGTTGGGGATTGATGAATACGCGCACCCGCTTGACGATTTCGCTAGCCCGGCGCGACTGGGCAATGATGTCGTTCAGCGTTTCGGCCAACAGGCTGCTGGCACCCCGATCGGCCAGCGCCCGAGCGGCCAGGGCGAAATTGGACAGCGCCATCAGCGGCTGATTCAGCTCATGCGCCAAGGTGGAGGCCATTTCGCCCACGCTGGCCAGCCGTGCGCTGCGTTCCAGCCGCAGTTCCTGGTCACGCTGACGGGCTTCAGCCTGTTTCTGCGCGGTGATGTCCACCACCGAACTCATCCAGCCACGATGCACGCCGCGCGCATCCACCAGGGCGGCGGTGTAAATCATGGTGATCACGTCATGGCCGTCCTTGTGACGGATGCGTGATTCGTAACCATAGGGCACCGCCCGGCCCTGCAACACGTCGTCGCTCACCTTGGCCTGTTTTTCCAGCTCGTCCGGATGCCAGTAGGGATAGGGTGGCCGGCAGCCCAGCAGCTCCTCCGCGTCATAGCCCACCATGCGGCAGAACGCCGGGTTGACGTAGATGATGCGCCCTTCCGGGTCGCGCGCGCGCATGCCCACCAGCAGCGAATCCTCCATCGCCTTGCGAAAGGTGTGGGCCTCTTCCAAATCACGGGTGCGGGCTTCCACCCGGCGTTCCAGTTCCAGCCTGGCGGTGCGCTGTTCGACAAAGCGTTTTTCACGCAAGCGCCAGTACAGAATGGTGAGCAGCAGCAGCGCCAGCAGCGTGAAACTGAGAATCAGCGCCAGTTGGCGGGCCTGGGCCACTTCTTTCATGTCGGTGGTGACGGTGAGGGTCCAGCCCAGTTCCGGCAGCGCGGTATCCAGTGCATACAGGGTTCTGGGGCGGCCTTGCAGCAGCGTGTGCACGATATGCCCGCCCGCTGCCCGGGACTGGATGCGCCAGGGCAGCTGGGGAAAACTGTTGCGCGCGCCATATTGCCGGTGCGCGCTGATCCAGTGCAAATCCGCCGCCGACAAGGGACTGGCCGCATGAAACAGCCATTCTGGTACCGCACTGAGAAACACCACGCCACGGCTGTCACGCAGCAGCACCGGATCGGTGCCGCGCATCCATGCATTCTGCAAAGGCTCCAGACTCACCTTGACCACGGCCACCCCCAGGATGCCGTCCTCCCCGCGCACCGGCTCGGCGATGAACATGCCGGACTGGCCGGTGGTCAGCCCCAGGCCGTAAAAGAAGCCGCGCCGCCCCTGGATGGCATCCTCGAAATAAGGGCGCTGGCGATAGGATTCGCCCACAAAGCTGGCAGGCTGATTCCAGTTGCTGGACGACAGCGTCAGGCCATTGCGATCCACCAGAAACAGCGCCGCCGCACCAGTAGTGGTTTGCAGATCGGCAAAGTAGCGGTTTACCCGTGCGCGCAGCGCGGCATCCTGCGGCGACTGCAGCAAGGCCAGCACATCCGGGTGACGGGCTGCGGCATAGGGCAGGAAGTCATGTCTCTCCACCAGCCCGCGCAGGCCCAGCACATGGGCCGCCGCCGCTTGACGCAGCGCGGCGGTGCGCGCTTCCATTTCGTGCCGCTCCGCCCAGTTGCCGGACTGCACGATCAGCCAGAGCGCGGCCAGCCCCAGCAACAGCCAGCGCCAGTGACGTGCAGTGAACCTGCCTTGCATGACCTCTCTCCGCCCATTGCCAAGCGCAGACCTTAGCAGCAGTCCGGCCGGCATGGAACGCTTCTCCGTAGTTTTACGGAGAGCACAGCGGCAAAGTTGCGGATGCCTTCCGACGATCTGCACCGCATAGTGGTAGATCAGCAGCGGGGCGCCCAACAAACATACTTATATCCCGCACAACAAAGGAGAACACATGCGTAGCGCCACTACCCAACCGGCCAGCAGCACCGGTAGCAGCAACAGCGAGCGGATATCCGGCAAGCGTCTGCACGCCATCATCGTCGGCTCGGCCGGCAATCTGGTCGAATGGTTCGACTTCTACTGTTACTCGGCATTTGCCCTGTATTTTGCCAATGCCTTCTTCCCGGCACAGGACACCACCGCACAACTGATGTCCACCGCCGGCATTTTTGCACTGGGCTTTTTCATCCGCCCCATCGGCGGCATCCTGTTTGGCCACATCGGTGACCGCATGGGCCGCAAGACCGCGCTGATGGCCTCGGTGCTGCTGATGTGCTTCGGCTCGCTGCTGATTGCCTGTGCGCCTACCTATGCCAGCGCCGGCATCCTGTCGCCCTGCATCCTGCTGCTTGCCCGCCTGCTGCAAGGCCTGAGCCTGGGCGGCGAATACGGTGCCAGTGCAACTTACCTGTCGGAAATGGCTGATTCCAAACACCGTGGTTTCTACAGCAGCTTTCAGTACGTCACCCTGATTGGCGGACAGCTGCTGGCCCTGATCCTGCTGCTGGTATTGCAGAAATTCCTGCTCAGTGCGGAAGAGCTGCGCGCCTGGGGCTGGCGCATTCCGTTTTTTGTAGGTGCGGCACTGGCGGTACTGGCCTTGCGCATGCGCCACAATCTGCCGGAAACCCCGTCGTTTGAAGCAGCCCGCAAGAAATCCAAGGCCATGGGTGGCCTGAAACAACTGGCACAACATCCCAGGGAAGTACTGCTGGTGGTGGGCCTCACCATGGGCGGCACGCTGGCCTTCTATGTGTACACCACCTATATGCAGAAATTCCTGCGCTTGTCGGTGGGCCTGACCGACATGCAAACCACCGCCGTATCGGCCGCCTCGCTGCTGTTTGCCATGTGTTTGCAACCGCTGTATGGCGCGCTGTCCGACCGCATTGGCCGCAAGCCGCTGCTGATCGGCTTTGCCCTGCTGGGTACCCTGTTCACCGTACCCCTGCTCACCGCCATCCGCCACGCCAGCGGGCCGTGGGAAGCCTTTGGCCTGATCGCCTGCGCCTGGATGATTGTGTCCGGCTATACCTCCATCAACGCACTGGTGAAGGCCGAGCTGTTTCCGGCCAGCATCCGCGCCACCGGGGTGGGCGTGCCCTACGCCTTTGCGGTATCGGTATTTGGCGGCACGGCGGAATACCTGGCCTTGTGGTTCAAGTCCATCCAGCTGGAAAGCGGCTTTTACTGGTACACCACCGCAGTGATTGCCTGCACCCTGCTGGTTTGCTGGTTTATGCGTGATACCGGTGCCCAGTCGCGCATCAATGCCGAGGCACAGGGCTGAGCCAGCAACTGGCCCTTACGGCAAAATGCCGTTCCCAAGCCAAGGGAACGGCATTTTCTTGTCTGGCCGGGAACATCCACCGGCACGGGGCCTGCCAGTCATGAGCGGGAAGAAAATCACGCTCGCGCACGCAGAATCAGCACCACACCAGCCATCAACAGCACAGCCCCCAGCAGCGCGCTTACATCAGGCAGCGTATGTGTCTGCCGCATCTGCACCACCATGCCGGTAAGCAGCTGACTGGCCACCAGCACGGCAATGGTGGCGGCTGCGCCAATCGACTGATAGCCCATGATGCCGGCAAAGACAAAAAACGAACCCAGCAAACCCGGCAACAGCAGCCAGGGCTGCATGGCCTGCACCATCTCGCCCAGCCCGGCCAGGCCCTTGCGCGCCAGCAGACTGGCCAGCAGCAAGACCAGGCCCACCGCCGAGTTGATGGCTAGCGTGATCAGCACGGTAGACACCGACTGGGTGATCTTCACCATCAGCAGGTTCTGGAACACCAGCGCCACACCAGCCGCTACCAGCAGCGGAAATACCAGAAAAGCATTCATCGCAGGCTATCCCGGCGGGTAATTCAGCCATCCACCGGCTGCAGCGGGGTTTCCAGCAGCAACTGATAGAAGGCCAGGTCCAGCCAGCGACCAAACTTGAAACCCACTTCGGGCAGGGTGCCGACATGACGGAAGCCCAGGCTCTCGTGCAGGGACACGCTACCGCTATTGCTGGCATCAATACCGCCCATCATGGCATGCACGCCCTGCTCTCTGGCTGCGGCAATCAGCGCCTGCATGATCTGACGCCCCAGGCCCTTGCCGCGGAAATCCTTGTGTACATACACCGAATGTTCCACCGTGTATTTGTAGGCTGGCCAGGCCCGAAAACTGCCATAGCTGCCAAATGCCAACAGCTGGCCAGCGGCGTTCTCAATGCCGATGACAGGATAGCCCCCCTTGCGCTTGGCGGCGAACCAGCCATCCATGCTGTCCGGGCTGCGGGGCTTGTAGTCGTACAGTGCGGTGGAGTTGACGATGGCATCGTTGAAAATATCCAGAATGGCAGCGGCGTGGCGCTCATGGGTACAGCAAACCAGTTGCGGCTGAGTCATGACTATCTCCCGGGAAAAGAAGGTGTTGCCGTCAGGGCAAGTAGATAACGGGCGGGCTGACTGCCCGGATTGTGGAAAATGATTTGCTGACCCAAAGTCATGGCCAGACAGTCGCCCCGTTGCAGTAACCACACCTGCCCTTCCAGGGTGATTTCCATTTCCCCCTCCAGCATCCATAGCTGCTGATGCGTGGTGATGCTGCGCATGGCGTTATCAAACACCACGCGGCCAGCGGGCGGAAAACTGACTTCAGCCAGCTCCAGCGGCGAGCCATAACCATGCGGCGACAGATGCTTGCGCACATAGCCAGAGGCCGGGTCCTGCCACACTTGCTGCTCTGCTGCGCGTGCCAGCGGCAGGGCGGCACCGACGGCAGCCTCCTCATCAAACAGCGAGGCCAGGTTCACCCCCAGCGCATCGGCCAGCTTGTTCAGCACAGCTGCCGTCGCACTGGTTTCGGCACGTTCGATCAGCGAAATCATCGAGCGGCTGACGCTGCTGCGCTCTGCCAGTTGCTCCAGAGAGAAGCCACGCTCCTTGCGCAAGCTGCGGATGCGTTTGGCTAATTGGGTATCCAGGTTCATATTTCCAATATACAGGAAATATTTTCCCAAAATCAAGACGAAAATCCAGCAAGAACCACGCAGCGCATTGGCCTGATCACGCTTGAGCGAAGCAGCCTGAACCACAGCAAGGCCATTCCGCGGGACCAGGAAGCAGGCAGAAGCAGATCACACCAACCTGCATGACTTTTAAATAACAATTATCCTGTCTGCTCACCAAGGAGGATGTATGCCGGATACTGCTTTGCTGATTGTGGACATCCAGTGTGGGGTTGTTGCGGGTGATCTGCCTGCCGTCCGGCTGGACGCTGTGCTGGAAAACCTCAACCTGGCCATTGCCAAGGCACGCCAGCGTGGCTTTCCCGTCGTGTTTGTTCAGCATGAGGAGGCCGGGCTGGAGCGGGACAGTGCCGACTGGCAGCTGCATCCGGCCCTACAGCAGGCTGCCGGTGATCACCGCATTTTCAAGTGCTATGGCGACAGCTTTTGCGACACTCCGCTAGCCTCCCTGCTGGACACGCTGGGCGTCAGCAAGCTGTGGCTGGGCGGCTGTGCAACAGACTTCTGCGTAGACAGCACCCTGCGCAATGCGGTATCACGGGGGTTCCAGGTCACCGTGATTGCAGATGCGCATACCACCCTGAGTGCCTTTGCACTGAGCGGCGAACAGGTGATCGACCACTTCAACGCGGTATGGCACGCTACCAATGCCACCCCGCAGCCCTTGCATGTAAAAACCGCTGCCGCGCTGTAGCTTAGCGGCACATCCCCAGCGCAACCGTAATCTGCCAATAAAAACAGCCCGGCAAGACATGCTTGCCGGGCTGCGATCACTTGGCCCTGGCCGGGAGGCCTGAGCTGACTGCGAAGTGCTTACTCCACCGTCACGCTCTTGGCCAGGTTGCGCGGCTTATCAACGTCGGTGCCACGGGCCAGGGCCACGTGGTAGGCCAGCAGCTGTACCGGGATGGTATGCACGATGGCAGACAGCACGCCAACATGGCGCGGGGTACGGATGACGTGAACGCCATCAGACTCACTGAAGTGACTGTCCAGATCGGCAAACACGAACAGCTCGCCGCCACGGGCGCGTACTTCCTGCATGTTCGATTTCACCTTTTCCAGCAGCGCGTCGTTGGGGGCAATCACCACCACCGGCATGCTTTCATCCACCAGCGCCAGCGGGCCGTGTTTCAGCTCGCCAGCCGGATAGGCTTCGGCGTGGATGTAGGAGATTTCCTTGAGCTTGAGCGCGCCTTCCAGTGCGATCGGATAGTGCAGGCCACGGCCAAGGAACAAAGCGTTTTGCTTGGCGGCAAATTTGTCGGACCAGGTCTTGATCTGCGGCTCCAGATTCAGCGCATGCTGTACCGAACCCGGCAGTTGGCGCAGTGCATCCTGATAGCCATATTCGGTATCAGCATCCACCCGGCCACGCAGTTTGCCCAGGGTAACTGCTAGCGCAAACAGACCCACCAGCTGGGTGGTGAAGGCCTTGGTGGAGGCTACGCCGATTTCGGCACCGGCACGGGTGTAGAACACCAGTTCGCTGGCACGCGGAATGGCGGATTCGCGCACATTGCAGATGGACAGTGCCATGGTGTGGCCCAGTTCTTTGGCGTACTTCAGCGCTTCCATGGTATCCAGGGTTTCGCCGGACTGGGAGATGGTGACCACCAGGTGCTTGGGGTTGGCAAAGGCGGCGCGGTAGCGGTATTCGCTGGCGATTTCCACATCGCAGCTGATGCCGGCAATGCTTTCGATCCAGTATTTGGCGGTGAGGCCAGCGTAGTAACTGGTACCGCAGGCCAGAATTTTCACCCCTTCCACTTGCGGCAGCAGCGAGGCGGCTTTGGGGCCGAACAGTCCGGCGGCAAAGCCGTTTTCCAGTACCGCCTCGATGGTATCGGACAGCGCCTTGGGCTGCTCGTGGATTTCTTTCTGCATGAAGTGGCTGTACGGACCCAGCTCCAGCGAAGCCAACGATACATCGGACACATGCACAGCGCGCTCTACCGGCTGGTCGTTCTTGTCATGCAGCAGCACGCTGTCACGGGTGAGCAGTCCGATATCGCCCTCTTCCAGGAAAATGACGCGACGGGTGGCGGACAGGATGGCGGAAACGTCGGAAGCGATGAAGTGCTCGCCCTCGCCCAGACCCACCAGCAGCGGGCAACCCATGCGGGCACACACCAGTTCATCCGGACGATCCAGCGCGATGACGCCAATGGCGTAGGCACCGGTCAACTCGCGCGTGGCTAGCTTGACCGCGTCAAACAGGCTGACGCCAGCCTGATAGTAGTGGTGCACCAGGTGGGCAATCACTTCGGTATCGGTCTGTGAGGTGAATTCGTAGCCCAGCTCCTTCAGGCGCTGGCGCTGCTCTTCGTGGTTTTCGATGATGCCGTTATGCACCACGGCGATCTTGCCAAAGGAGATATGCGGGTGGGCATTGTGCTCGGTAACACCGCCATGGGTAGCCCAACGAGTATGACCGATTCCCAGTTGGCCTTGCAGGTTTTCGGCGGCGGCAGCGGCTTCCATTTCGGCCACGCGGCCAACGCGACGCACACGACTGATGGCGTTCCCGGTATGCACGGCAATGCCGGCGGAATCATAACCGCGATATTCCAGGCGCTTGAGGCCATCAACCAGAATGGGAACCACATTACGCGCCGCAATGGCGCCAACGATGCCACACATTATTTTCTCCTTGCGCTATCGCTGCCAGCGGGCGCACAGATCAGCGTGATGCCCTTGGCCTGAATGATTTCCCTGGACTCCGCAGGCAGTGCCTCATCGGTAATCAGGGTGTGAATGTTGTGCCACGGCAATTCCAGATTGGGAATGCGGCGGCCTATCTTGTCCGACTCCACCATTACGATAACTTCGCGTGCCACCTCTGCCATCACCCGTGACAAGCCAACCAGCTCGTTGAAAGTCGTGGTGCCGCGTTCCAGGTCGATACCATCGGCACCGACAAACAGCTGGTCGAAGTCATAAGAGCGCAACACCTGTTCGGCCACCTGCCCCTGAAACGATTCGGAGTGCGGGTCCCAGGTGCCGCCAGTCATCAGCAGCGTTGGTTCGTTTTCCAGCTCGCGCAATGCCGCGGCAACATTCAGCGAGTTGGTCATCACCACCAGGCCACGCTTGCTGCTGAGCAAGGGAATCATGCCGCTGGTGGTGGTACCGCTGTCGATGATGATGCGGTTGTGGTCGCGAATGCGCTCTGCTGCTGCGCGGGCGATATCCAGCTTGCGGTCGGACACCACACCCACCTCCGGCTCTACCGCCATTTCGCTAGGCAGCGATACTGCACCGCCATAGCGGCGCAGCAGCAAACCACCGGTTTCCAGCAGGGCCAGGTCCTTGCGGATGGTCACTTCTGAGGTGGCAAAGCGGCGTGTCAGTTCGTCAACACTCACCTCGCCCCGCTCCTGTACAAGAGTGGCGATGGCGTGGCGGCGTTGCTGGGTATTTCGTTTTGTCATTGAAACATTTCGTTTCGAAAGTTTTGCCATGATAACTGCTGAATATTCCTGCAGCAATCACATATCCACCTGAATTTAGAAATTTTCTTTTGAAACGAAAGAAATGCGACACCTTATTTTGGAGTTTTCCAAAGAAAATGCCCGCAGACCTTCCTTAAGGAAAGCGCAGCGGGCATGCGGCCAGCAAGTGCAGCAGGAAATCAGCTCTTTTTCTGTGGGCGCTTCCAGCCGGGGATACTGATCTGGCGAGCGCGTGCCACGGTAAGCGTATCTGCCGGGGCCGTACGACTGATGACCGAGCCGGCACCAACTGTAGCGCCTGCTTCCAGTGTGACCGGTGCCACCATCAAGGTGCCGGAACCGACAAACACATTGTCTTCGATCACGGTCTTGAACTTGTTGACGCCATCGTAATTGCAGGTGACCGAGCCGGCTCCCACGTTCACCTTGCTGCCGATCTCGGCATCGCCAATATAGGTGAGGTGATTGACCTTAGAACCCAGGCCAACCGTACTCTTTTTGATTTCGACAAAATTGCCGATATGCACTTCGTCGGACAATGCCGCTCCCGGACGCAGGCGGGCATACGGGCCGATGCGGCAATCCGCCCCGACTACGGCATCTTCCAGATGCGAGAAGGCGGCAATACGGCTGCCTGCAGCGATCTTGACGTTTTTCAGCACGCAGTTGGCACCGATCTCGACATTGTCGCCCAGCTCGACCTGGCCTTCGAATACGCAGTTGATGTCGATACTGACGTCGCGGCCATGCTTCAGGCTGCCACGGATATCGATGCGGGCCGGGTCGGCCAGCGTGACGCCGGCAGTCAGCAGCGCACGGGCCTGGTTCTGCTGCAGGATGCGCTCCAGCTCGGCCAGTTGCAGCTTGTTGTTCACCCCGGCGGCTTCCCACGATGCGGACACACTGACGCTTTCCACCGCAACGCCATCGGCCACGGCCAGTGCCAGCACGTCCGTCAGATAATATTCGCCCTGGGCATTGCCATTGCGCAGGGCTTGCAGCCAGCCTGACAGCTGGCTGTTTGGCAGCACCATCATGCCGGTATTGATTTCACGGATGGCCAGTTGCTCCGGCGTGCAATCCTTGTGTTCGACAATGGCCTTGAGTTTGCCGTCGCTGCCACGCAGCATGCGGCCATAGCCAGTAGCATCTTCCAGCACGTCGGTGAGCACCGCCATGCCATCACCAGCCGCGGCAATCAGCTGTTGCAGTGTTTCACTGCGGGTGAGCGGCACATCGCCGTACAGTACCAGCGTCCTGCCCGTTTGCGGCAAGGCTGGTAGCGCCATTTTCAATGCGTGGCCGGTACCCAGCTGCTCGGCCTGTTCGGCCCAGACAATATCTTCGTCCTTGATGGTTTGGCGTACCTGATCACCACCAAAGCCGTACACCACCACCAACTGGGATGGATTCAGCGAGCGGGCGGTAGCAATGACGCGGGCGAGCATCGGTGCGCCACCGATGGGGTGCAATACCTTGGGCATGGCAGAGTACATGCGGGTACCCTTGCCTGCCGCCAGAATGACAATACTGAGGCTGTCCATGCGAACTCTTTAACTGACCAAAAATGAAAAAGGCTGCCACTGAAGTGGCAGCCTGCAACTATACACGATTCGTTCCCGCGCTTTTAGTGCACGCGTTTCTTGAGGTAGTCCAGCGCCTTGAGCTGGGCAATGGCAACTGCCAGGGCAGCGTGAGCCTTTGCCGTGCTCAGGTCGTCGGTTGCATGCTGCAGGGATTCCTCTGCAGTACGCTTGGCCTCATTGGCGCGCGCTTCGTCGAGATCCTCGCCGCGGATCGCCGTATCAGCCAGAACGGTGATGTGGGTGGGCTGTACTTCCAGCATGCCGCCGGAGACAGCCACCAACACTTCTTCCTTGCTACCCGGCACGGTCATGCGCAATACACCGGGTTTGATACGGGTCAGGAGCGGCACGTGTCGCGGATAGACACCGATCTCACCTTCCAGCGCCGGGGCAACCAGAAACTCGGCTTCACCCGAGTAGATGAGTTCTTCAGTGCTTACCACTTCCACATGCATCTTGGACATAAGCCCTCTCCTTAATTAAAGGGTCTTGGCTTTCTCAGCGGCTTCTTCAATAGAGCCAACCATGTAGAACGCTTGTTCCGGCAGGTGGTCGTATTCGCCAGCGAGAATCGCCTTGAAGCCCTTGATGGTGTCGCGCAGGGAGACGTATTTGCCCGGGGAACCGGTAAATACTTCAGCTACGTGGAAAGGCTGGGACAGGAAGCGCTGGATCTTACGTGCGCGTGCCACCACCAGCTTGTCGTCTTCCGACAGCTCGTCCATACCCAGAATCGCGATGATGTCGCGCAGTTCCTTGTAGCGCTGCAGCGTGGATTGCACGCCACGGGCTACGGAGTAGTGCTCGTCACCAACCACCAGCGGGTCCAGCTGACGCGAGGTCGAGTCCAGCGGATCCACGGCCGGGTAGATACCCAGGGCAGCGATGTCACGCGACAGAACCACGGTAGCGTCCAAGTGGGCGAAGGTGGTTGCCGGAGACGGGTCGGTCAAGTCATCCGCAGGTACGTATACGGCCTGGATGGAGGTAATGGAACCATCCTTGGTCGAGGTAATACGTTCTTGCAGACGGCCCATTTCTTCGGCCAGCGTCGGCTGGTAACCCACTGCGGAAGGCATACGGCCCAGCAGAGCGGATACTTCGGTACCGGCCAGGGTGTAACGGTAGATGTTATCTACGAACAGCAGAACGTCACGGCCCTTGCCGGAGGCGTCCTTCTCGTCACGGAAATGCTCGGCCATGGTCAGACCGGTCAGTGCAACGCGCAGACGGTTACCCGGCGGCTCGTTCATCTGGCCATACACCATCGCAACCTTGTCCAGTACGTTGGAGTCCTTCATTTCGTGGTAGAAGTCGTTACCTTCACGGGTACGCTCACCTACACCAGCGAACACGGACAGACCGGAGTGGGCCTTCGCGATGTTGTTGATCAGTTCCATCATGTTCACGGTCTTGCCTACACCGGCACCACCGAACAGACCAACCTTACCACCCTTGGCAAACGGGCAGAGCAGGTCGATCACCTTGATGCCGGTTTCCAACAGGTCGGTAGCGGAAGACAGCTCGTCAAACTTCGGAGCAGACTGGTGAATGGCGCGACGTGCGTCGGTAGCCACCGGACCAGCTTCGTCAACCGGGTTACCCAGTACGTCCATGATGCGACCCAGGGTGGCGTTACCAACCGGCACCGAAATCGGTGCACCGGTGTTGGCTACTGCCATGCCACGCTTCAGGCCGTCCGAGCTACCCATCGCAATGGTACGGACCACGCCGTCGCCCAGCTGTTGCTGGACTTCGAGCGTCAGGTCAGCGTCAACCAGCTTCAGGGCATCATAAACCTTCGGCATGGCGTCGCGCGGGAATTCCACGTCGATCACCGCACCAATGATTTGTACGATTTTGCCTTGGCTCATTATCGGTTCCTAAACATTTAACTTTTACAGTCTGTGTAACGGCTTACACCGCTGCGGCACCAGCCACAATCTCAGACAGCTCAGTGGTAATCGCCGCTTGACGGGCCTTGTTGTACACAAGGCGCAGCTGCTTGATCGTATTACCTGCGTTGTCGGTTGCAGCTTTCATGGCCACCATACGCGCTGCCTGTTCGGAAGCCATATTTTCGGCCAGAGCCTGATAAACCACCGACTCCAGGTAACGCTTGACCAAGAACTCCATCAGGCTGGGGGCATCCGGTTCGTAGAGGTAATCCCACGAATGCGAGTGCTCCACCACCATGTGTTGCGGAGTCAACGGCAGGAGCTGTTCGAGCGTCGGTTCCTGTTTCATCGTGTTGATGAAACCGGAGTAGACGATGTAAACCGCGTCCAGTTCGCCTTCAGCGTACTGTTTGAACAGCACTGTAAGCGGGCCAATTAGTTTGTCCATCTTCGGCACATCGCCGAGCTGGACTGCGCTTGCCACGACATTGAGGCGAGCACGCTGGCAGGCGGCAACGGCTTTTTGGCCGAGGCAGCACACGTCGATTTCGACGTTCTGTTCCTGCAGTTCCTTGACCTTGGCATAGAAGCGCTTGAACGAGTTCACGTTCAGGCCGCCACACAGGCCCTTGTCGGAGGAAACCAGGATGATACCAGCGCGCTTGACAACGTCACGGCGTGCAAGCAGTGGATGACCAAGATCCGCGTTTGCCTGAGCAAGGTGCGCCATAACCGTGCGCACCTTCTCAGCATAAGGACGGGCAGCGCGCATACGCTCTTGCGTTTTGCGCATCTTGGAGGTTGACACCATTTGCATCGCGCGAGTGATCTTCTGCGTGTTTTGCACGCTTCGGATCTTGGTGAGAATCTCTTTACCGACTGCCATTCCTGAACCTTTCTTTAGCTACGACGTGAGTCGAAAGGCTCAGTTGAAGCTGTAGCCAGCCTTGAACGATTCCATCGCCTTGGCCAGTACCTTCTCGTTGTCGCCGGACAAATCGCCCGAAGCGTTAACGGTGGCCAGCAGGTCGCTGTGGTTCGCACGCACGTAAGCGAGGAACTCAGCTTCGAATGCCAGGGCCTTCTTCACCGGAACGTCTTCGTAGCTGCCCTTGTTCACAGCCCACAGGGTCAGTGCCATTTCGGCAGTGGCCAGCGGCACGAACTGCTTCTGCTTCATCAGTTCGGTAACCACTTCACCGTGTTGCAGCTGCTTGCGGGTTGCTTCGTCCAGATCGGAAGCGAACTGCGAGAATGCAGCCAGTTCACGGTACTGGGCCAGAGCCAGACGGATACCGCCACCGAGCTTCTTGATGACCTTGGTCTGGGCCGCACCACCCACGCGGGATACCGAGATACCGGCGTTGATGGCCGGACGGATACCTGCGTTGAAGAGGTCGGATTCCAGGAAGATCTGGCCGTCGGTGATGGAAATCACGTTGGTCGGAACGAAGGCGGAAACGTCACCAGCCTGGGTTTCGATGATAGGCAGGGCGGTCAGGGAACCGGTCTTGCCCTTCACTTCGCCGTTGGTCAGTTTTTCTACTTCGTCCGCGTTGATGCGGGAAGCGCGTTCCAGCAGACGGGAGTGCAGGTAGAAAACGTCACCCGGGTAAGCTTCACGGCCCGGCGGACGACGCAGCAGCAGGGAGATCTGACGGTAGGCAACGGCTTGCTTGGACAAGTCATCGTATACGATCAGTGCATCTTCGCCACGGTCGCGGAAGTATTCGCCCATCGCGCAACCGGAGTACGGGGCGATGAACTGCAGGGCAGCGGCTTCGGAAGCGGTAGCGGCTACGATGATGGTGTGACCCAGTGCACCGTGCTCTTCCAGCTTGCGTACCACGTTGGCAATGGAGGAGGCTTTTTGACCTACGGCTACGTAGATACAAACAACGCCAGTGCCTTTTTGATTGATGATGGCATCCAGAGCAACGGCGGTCTTGCCGGTCTGACGGTCGCCAATGATCAGCTCACGCTGGCCACGGCCTACCGGTACCATGGAGTCAATCGCCTTCAGGCCGGTCTGCATCGGCTGGGATACCGACTGACGCGCAATCACACCCGGCGCGATCTTTTCGATCGGGCTGGACAGCTTGGCGTTGATCGGACCCTTGCCGTCAATCGGCTGGCCCAGGGCATTGACAACACGGCCCACCAGTTCCGGACCTACCGGCACTTCCAGAATGCGACCGGTACACTTGACTTCGTCGCCTTCGGAAATGTGTTCGTACTCACCCAGAACCACGGCGCCGACAAAGTCGCGCTCCAGGTTCATGGCGAGGCCGTAGGTGTTGCCCGGGAACTCGAGCATTTCGCCCTGCATCACGTCTGCCAGACCGTGGACACGAACGATACCGTCGGTCACGGAAATTACCGTACCCTTGGTACGGACTTCAGCGCCTTCAGCCAGGTTCTGAATCTTGGCCTTGATCAGATCGCTGATTTCAGAGGGGTTCAACTGCATGATCTCTCCTAATTCTTGAGGCTTGCCGCCATCGCTTGCAGCTTGCCGCGCACGGAACTGTCGATGACATCGTCACCGACCAGCACGCGCACACCACCGATCAGATCGGCATTGTCACGCACATCAAGACGCACGGTTTTGCCGTACTGCTTGGAAAGCGTGCTGGTGAGTTCGGCTTTCTGTTCTTCGGTCAGCGGGAACGCCGTTTCAACTTGCGCATCAACGATGTTTTCCGCTTCGGCCTTGAACAGTTCAAACTGACTGGCGATATGCGGCAGCAGCATCAGGCGGTGGTTCTCGATCAGGGCGACCAGAAAGTTTTTTACACTTTCATTGGCTCGCTCGCCGAGGACGTCCAGCATCAGCGCCTCAACCTCTTTTGCGGTATGTTTCGGATTGGTGACAACTTCAACCATATCCGGGTTGTTCACCATGGCAGCCAGCCACGCAAGCGCATCGGACCACTGGTCCAGCGTACGCGTTTCGGTGGCGAGGCTGTATACCGCTTCGGCGTAGGGCCTTGCGACGGTAATGAGTTCTGCCATGAGTTAATTAAAACTCCGCTTTGATGGAGGAAAGCAGGTCGGCGTGCTTGGCTGCATCGATCTCTTTGCGCAGGATCTTCTCTGCGCCGATAACGGCCAGCTGGGCCACATGCTCACGCAGGGCTTCCTTGGCACGCATCACTTCCTGATCGATCTGACCCTTGGCGTCAGCCACAATACGGGCACCTTCGGTGCTGGCATTGTCCTTGGCTTCGTCCACGATCTGGGTAGCACGCTTCTCGGCAGTAGCAATGATTTCCATTGCTTGCTGCTTGGCCTTGCGAACTTCGTCCGCAACGCGCTTTTCAGCGGCTTCCAGATCTTGCTTGCCACGTTCTGCAGCGGCCAGGCCATCTGCAATACGCTTGGCACGCTCATCCATCATATTGGTAAGCGGAGGCCAAACAAACTTCATGGTGAACCATACCAGGATGGCGAACGTGATCGCCTGGCCCAGTAGTGTTACGTTAAATTCCACGCTTGTTTTCCTCCAGAGAATGACTTCTACACCAACCGTTTACTGACTAAAAATTAGCCACCCAGAGCTGCTTTGGCAGCGGACAGGAACGGGTTGCTGAAGGTGTACAGCATGGCAACACCCACACCGATCATGGAAATCGCGTCCAGCAGACCGGCGATAATGAACAGTTTGGTTTGCAGAACCGGGATCATTTCCGGTTGACGGGCGGAGGCCTCGAGGAATTTGCCACCCAGAATGGCGAAACCGATAGCAGTACCCAGAGCGCCCAGGCCAATGATCAGAGCAGCTGCGATAGCGGTCATCGACTGAATCTGAGAAACGAGTGCTTCCATTATTTATCTCCTAAGACTTATGCAAGGATGGTTGGTAAAAAAAACTAAAACAAAGGTAAAGCTCTAAAAAAAACGGATACCACGAAACTCTTAGTGCGCTTCCACAGCCAGGCTCAGGTACACGATGGTCAGCATCATGAACACGAAGGCCTGCAGGGTGATGATCAGAATGTGGAAAATGGCCCACGGCGCACCCAGGATCCACTGCGCACCCCAAGGCAGCAGTGCGATCAGGATGAAGATCAGTTCGCCGGCATACAGGTTACCGAACAAACGAAGCGAGAGAGAGATCGGCTTGGCGGCCAGTTCGACCAGCTGAAAAATGAAGTTCAGCGGGGCCAGGATGATGGCACCAATCGGGTTGTGGGTGTGGAACGGTGCGGTCAGCAGTTCCTTGCCCCAGCCGCCCAGGCCCTTGGCCTTGATGGAGAAGCCGATGATGCACAGGAATACGGACAGCGACATGGCAAAGGTGGCATTCACGTCAGCAGACGGTACCGAACGGAAATAAACGTGATGCGCTTCCAGACCGAAGAAGGTGTGACCGATCCACTGGGCAATGTTCGGCAGCAGGTCAACCGGCAACATGTCCATGGCGTTCATCAGGAAGATCCAGCAGAAGATGGTCAGCGCCAGCGGGGCGATGACATTGCTCTTGGCATGGAAAATTTCTTTTACCTGGGTATCGACCAATTCGATGATGGATTCGACAAACAGCTGCAACTTGCCCGGATTTTCCAGGCTGGCACGACGGGCCACCATGGCGAACACGCCGGCGAACACGAAAGCCAGGAACAGGGAAACGGAGAAGGTGTCTACGTGCAGGCTCCAGAAACCGCGAGCCGGGGACGGATCGGAGTTCCAGAATGTAAGGTGGTGATTAATGTACTCAATTGCGTTGCTTGCCATCGCTCTTTTCTCAATTATTTGATTAGAAGCCCTAACCAGTAGCCGGACACCGTGGCAAAAAAGCCTGCCAGCAAACCCACTACCGATAAATCCTTGAAAAACACCAAAGATGCACCAAACATTAAGACAGTCAGAATGAATTTGACTGCCTCTGCCATGAAGTGCGCCTTCATCAGCACCGCAGGTGGGACATGCCGCTTGGCGTAGGCGATTCTTGCATAAACTGCGGCGGGAATCAGCGCCGACAGTCCCCCAAGCAGAACCGACACCGGAACAGCAACGGTGCCGGCGCTAAGCACGGCACCAAGTAGTACGGCCACTACAAGCAGTTTTGCTTGCAGGCGCAGTACGCGCCCGACTTCCGGATTTTGCATGTCCGACACTTAAAAAATCGCTCGATTATAGGCTGAGCGCTTGATTTGCGTCAAACTGAACATCACCCGCACCATTGCAGTGCAACATAAAATCATTTGTTTGATTTTGCTTGAAGTTTTTCAAGCAATCGTTCGAGGTCGTCCAGGTTGGCATACTCCACCTGCAAACGTCCCTGCCCACGTGCACCGTGGCGGATGCTGACCTTGGCACCGATGCGCTCGGACACCTCCTGCTCAAGCCGGGTGATATCCGGATCTCTCCGCTTTTCCGCTACCGGCAGTGTGGTTTTTTGGTCAGACAATTGTTGTACGCGCCGCTCCACCTCACGCACCGACCAACCCTTGTCCACCGCCTCATGCGCCAGCTCCAGCTGCTGTACCACCGGCAAGGCCAGCAAGGCACGGGCATGACCCATTTCCAGCTGATTCTGATGCAGCATGGTCTGCACCGGCTCTGGCAGTGCCAGCAGGCGCAACAGGTTGGATACCGCACTGCGTGAGCGGCCCACTGCATCGGCAGCTGACTCGTGCGTCAGGCCGAATTCGCTGATCAATCGCTTCAGACCCTGCGCTTCTTCGATAGGGTCCAGCTCCTGGCGTTGGATGTTTTCGATCAGCGCCATGGCCAACGCCGCTTCGTCGGCCACCGTTTTCACCACGGCAGGCACTTCGGCCAAACCTGCTTTGCGGGCGGCACGCCAGCGGCGCTCACCGGCAATCAGCTCGTACTCACCCAAGCCCACTTCACGCACCACCACCGGCTGGATCACGCCCTGGGCGCGAATGGACGCCGCCAGCTCGTCCAGTGCGGCTTCATTCATATGGCTGCGCGGCTGGTATTTGCCGGGGCGGATCAGATCGATGGAAAGCGTGGTGAGGCGGTCGTCCGCCACTGCGCTGGTGGCGAGGAGCGCGTCTAGACCGCGCCCGAGTCCTTTGAGTTTGGCCATGATGTCAGACAGATGGAGTTGCGGTTGCGGGTTCGAGGCGGGCGGTCAGTTCCTGCGCCAGCGTGAGATAGGCTTGTGCGCCACGGGCATTGCGGTCGTACACCAGCCCGGGCAGGCCATGACTGGGAGCCTCGGCCAGACGCACATTGCGCGGGATGACGGTTTCGAACACCTTGTTGCCGAAGTGGCTGGCCAGCTGCTCGGAAACCTGCTGTGAAAGATTACTACGTGAATCGAACATGGTGCGCAGCAGGCCCATGATTTCAATGCGCGGATTCACCGCAGCACGCACCTTACGCAGGGTGGTGACCAGATCGGACAGTCCCTCCAGTGCATAGTATTCGCACACCATGGGAATCAGCACGCTATTGGCAGCCACCAGACCGTTGAGCGTCAGCAGGTTGAGCGAGGGCGGGCAGTCGATCAATACGTAGTCGTATTGGTCGTCCACCGTACTCAGGGCATTCTTGAGACGTGCTTCGCGTGCCAGTTCGTTCACCAGCTCCAGCTCGGCCCCACCCAGATCGCGGTTGGCCGGCAGCACATGGTAGCCGCCTTCCTTGGCCGGCTGACGTGCTTCTTCCACCGAAGCATCGCCCAGCAGCACGTGATACACGGAGCGTTCCAGCGCCTGCTTGGCAATGCCGCTGCCCATGGTGGCATTGCCCTGCGGGTCGAGGTCGACAATCAACACCCTGCGGCCCAGCTCGGCCAGACCTGCGGCCAGGTTGACCACGGTGGTGGTCTTGCCGACCCCCCCCTTCTGATTGGCAACCGCGATCACGCGTGCATTCATTTAGCCACCATTCTCACCAGATGGCGTTCGGCGTCCAGACCGGGCACCGACACCGGTAGTACTTCGGCTACCGCTACCGTGTCCGGCAGCAGCGAGATTTCTTCGTAAGGATACACACCCTTCATGGCCAGGTATTGACCACCGTCGGCCAGCAGGTGCGGGGTGAGGCGGACAAACTCAGCCAGCTCGGCAAAGGCACGGCTGGTGATGCGATCAAACTTGTGTTCCGGCTGGTAAGCCTCCACCCGGCTGGTGATCACCTCGACATTGGGCAAGCCCAGCTCGATGACGGCCTGGCGCAGGAAGGTGGTTTTCTTGTGGTTGGCATCCAGCAGCACCACTTGCAGGTCGGGACGGGCAATGGCGGCCGGAATGCCCGGCATGCCGCCACCAGAACCCACATCCAGCAGGCGGGTGCCACCGTTCAGGTGCGGCACCAGCGACAGGCTGTCCAGCAGATGGTAGCTGACCATGCGCTGCTCTTCGCGCACTGCGGTCAGGTTATAGGTGTGGTTCCACTTGGCCAGCAGGTTCAGGTAGCCATCCAGCAAGGCCAGCTGTTGTTCGGTGAGGCCCAGGGCCAGCTGATCCAGCCCGTTTTTCAGTTCTGCAGTATGTGTCATGCGCTTGGCTTGCAATTATTCGGTTTTGGCGTCGGCAAAGCCACGCTTCAGATGCACCATCAGCAGGGCAACCGCTGCCGGGGTGATGCCCTGGATGCGCGAGGCCTGACCCAGGGTTTCCGGGCGCTGCTGATTCAGTTTTTGCTGTACTTCCTTGGACAGCCCCTTGACCAGGCCGAAGTCGATGTCGGCGGGCAGGCGGACGTCTTCCAGATTGTCGCGACGCGCCAGTTCTTCGTTCTGACGGTTGATATAGCCTTGATATTTGACCTGAATTTCCACTTGCTCGGCAACCACGTCATCGCTCACGCCGCCTGCGGCTTCGGGCAGGGTCATCAGCTCGCGGTAGGCGACATTGGGACGCTTGAGCAGGTCGAACAGGTTGTATTCACGCTCGATCCCCTTGCCCAGCAGGGTTTCCAGCGCGGCTGCATCCTGCAGCTTGGCCGGATGCAGCCAGGTGGTTTTCAGGCGGGCGGTTTCGGCTTCCACTGCGTCGCGCTTGCGACAGAAGGCATCCCACTGCGCATCATCGACCAGGCCGAGCTTGCGGCCCATTTCGGTCAGACGCAAGTCGGCATTGTCCTCGCGCAGTTGCAGGCGGAATTCGGCGCGGCTGGTAAACATGCGGTAAGGCTCGGACACGCCCTTGGTAATCAGGTCATCCACCAGCACACCCAGATAGGCTTCATCACGGCGCGGACACCAGCCTTCTTCATCCCGCGAATACAGGGCGGCATTCAGGCCGGCCAGCAAGCCCTGGGCTGCGGCTTCTTCGTAACCGGTGGTGCCGTTGATCTGCCCGGCAAAGAACAGACCCTTGATGGACTTGGTTTCCAGCGTGGACTTGAGGCCGCGCGGGTCGAAGTAATCGTATTCGATGGCATAGCCGGGGCGCAGGATGTGGGCGTTTTCCATGCCGCGGATGGAACGCACCGCCGCCAGCTGGATATCAAACGGCAGGCTGGTAGAGATACCGTTGGGGTAGAACTCGTGCGTGGTCAGGCCTTCCGGTTCCAGGAATACCTGATGGCTGTCCTTGTCGGCGAAGCGGTTGATCTTGTCTTCGATGGACGGGCAGTAACGCGGCCCCACCCCTTCAATCACGCCGGTAAACATCGGGCTGCGTTCAAACCCGGAACGGATGATGTCGTGGGTTTGCTGATTGGTGTGGGTAATCCAGCACGGTAGTTGCTTCGGATGCATGCTGCGCTGGCCGCGATAGGAGAATACCGGCTCCGGGTTGTCGCCCGGCTGCTCTTCCATGACCGAGAAATCAATGCTGCGGCCATCAATGCGCGGCGGGGTGCCGGTCTTGAGACGACCCACCGGCAGATCCAGCTCGCGCAGACGTGCACCCAGCGTGGAGGCTGCCTGATCGCCAGCACGGCCACCGGTGTAGTTTTCCAGGCCAACGTGAATCTTGCCGGACAGGAAAGTGCCGGCAGTCAACACCACGGTACGGGCACGGAACACGATGCCGATGGCGGTAATGGCACCGGCCACCTGATCGCCCTCGATCAGCAAATCGTCCACCGGCTGCTGGAACAGCGTCAGATTGGGCTGGTTTTCCAGCATTTCTCGGATGGCCGCCTTGTACAGGATGCGGTCGGCCTGGGCGCGGGTAGCCCGCACCGCCGGTCCCTTGGAGGCATTCAGGGTACGGAACTGGATGCCGCCGATATCGGTGGCCAGTGCCATGGCACCGCCCAGCGCATCCACCTCTTTCACCAGATGCCCCTTGCCAATGCCACCGATAGACGGGTTGCACGACATCTGACCAAGGGTCTCGATATTGTGGGTAAGCAGGAGCGTGGCGCGGCCCATGCGGGCGGCGGCCAGCGCGGCCTCGGTGCCGGCGTGTCCGCCGCCAACCACGATCACGTCAAACTGTGTGGGATAAATCATCGGCTGTACTCGGAAGCCCGTGCGCAAGACTGAGGCAGGGCAAAGCGTGCAGGAAAAACTGCCTATTCTACGGCAAAACCGATAGCAAGGTAAGTCATTGATTTGTTTCACCCCTACTGTAACCCGCGCTTAAAACGCAGGTCATTCACAAGTCATATGACGGAAATGTCCTCGTCAAACTGTATGACTAGCATGTGTTGCAAGGCCGCTCTGCTGAAAAGCTGCTGCCAAATGAAGGAGTTGCCGTGCCGATGTTCGGAAATGGCTGATGGCATGCCAGCACCACGCCAGTATTATCCCGAACCGACAAAACAAGCATGTCCGCATTTTGCCAGGGGAGTTAAGTCATGCAACTGAATGAAAGCATCAGCAGCCGTCGTCAGCTGAAACTGGGCGTACGCGTTGCCGAAACTGCCGAAGATATCCGCCGAGCTCAGAAGCTGCGCTTTGACGTATTTGCCGGTGAAATGGGGGCCGAGCTGTCCTCACAATCCCTGGGCATTGATTGCGATGAGTACGATGCGCTGTGCGACCACCTGATTGTAGAAGACAGCAACAGCGGTCTGGTAGTGGGTACCTACCGCATGCTGCCACCCGACATGGCACGCCGCGCACCTTCGCTGTATTCCGAACACGAATTTGACATCACCCGCCTGGACAACCTGCGCGACAGCCTGATTGAAGTGGGCCGCTCCTGCGTGCACAAGGATTTTCGCAGTGGCGGCGTCATCGCCCTGCTGTGGTCCGGCCTGGCCGATTACGTGCAAAAGCAAGGTGGCGAATATCTGGCCGGTTGCGCCAGCGTGAGTCTGGCAGATGGTGGCCATCAGGCTGTCAGCCTGTACCGCCAGCTGGAAACCAGTCACCTCTCCCCTGCCGAATGGCGTGTATTTCCCCACTTGCCGCTGCCGCTGAACCGCATTCATGACGATGCACCCTCCTCGCCGATGCCGCCGCTGATCAAGGGCTATCTGCGTGCCGGTGCTTTCATCTGCGGCGAACCAGCCTGGGACCCTGACTTCAACTGCGCCGACTTCTTCATGCTGCTGCCGATGAGCCGCCTTACCGGCCGCTACAACCGCCACTTCGTGGGCTGACTCCCCAGCCCGCACAGCGCTGCCGCTGTCATCAGCCTGGACGAAGCCCCCGTTCGTCCGGGCTGTTCTGTCTATATGACAGCGAACCCGGCTACAATCCGGGCATGAGCTACGCATTTCACCCGGTGGGCATTGTCCACTCGCCTTACAAGGAAAAATTCGGCATCCCGCGCCAGCCCGCGCTGGCGCCTGCTGCCGACATCCAGATCGAGCTGCTACCACCGTTCAATCACCCCGACACCGTACGCGGGCTGGAAGCCTTCTCCCACGTGTGGATCAGTTTTGTCTTCCACCAGACCGCCCAACGCGGCTGGCAGCCGCTGGTACGCCCACCGCGACTGGGCGGCAATGCCAAGGTAGGCGTATTTGCCAGCCGCTCCACCCATCGCCCCAATCCGCTGGGCCTGTCACTGGTCGAGCTGCGTGGTATCGACCTGGCCGACGGCGTAAGACTGCAACTGGCCGGTGCCGACCTGTTGGATGGCACGCCGGTACTGGATATCAAGCCCTATATTCCCTTTGTGGAGGCCCGCCCGGAAGCGCGTGGCGGCTTTGTCGACGGCCCACCACCCCGCCTGCAAACCAGTTGGAGCGAACAAGCGCTACTGCAACTTGCAGCCCTCCCCTCGCCGCCTCCCGCGCTGGCCCAACTGATTGATCAGGTACTGGCACAGGACCCGCGCCCAGCCTACCAAGATGACCCGGAGCGCATCTATGGCGTGCGGCTTTATGACTACAACATCCGCTTTAGCATCCGGGATAACCATGCCCACGTGCTTGAAATTCAGCCGTTTGCCCCGAACTAAACTCCCATGCTCCGGTCACACCGGAGCCCTTTACTCTGGAGAATAAAATCATGACACCTCGCGCGAAGACGATCATGCTCGCCTTCACCCTGGTTTCTGTCCTGGCGGCACCGTTCGCGGAAGCCGCACGCCTGGGCGGAGGCAAGAGCGCCGGCATGCGCCGCTCGGCCCCGACCAAGAGTTACCAGCAGCCCACGCCTATGCCGGCTCCGGCAGCGGTTCCGCAGGCTGCGCCCCAAGCCCAGCCCAAGAAGGGCCCGGGCATCGGTACCGCCATTGCGGCGGGTGCCGCTGGTGCTGCTGCCGGCTACATGCTGGGTTCGGCCATGAACAGCAATCATGCGTCGGGCAATGCGGTGGATAATGCAGGTGCCGGCTCCGGCATTCCCTGGGGCACACTGGCCCTGCTCGGCCTGCTGGGTATTGGCGGCCTGATGTGGTTCCGCCGCAAGACTGCCAGCCAGGCACCGATGAATACCCCGATGCCTGCCGGTAACAGCCCGGTATTCAACAGCAATGCTCAGGACGCAGCCCGCTTCGAGCCGATTCCCAAAATCGGCTCTGGCCTGGGTCAGACACCGTCTTACGGCGCAGCCCCGGCCATGAGCAGTGCGGTACCGGGTCGTCTGCCGGATGGTACGGAAACCCCCAACTTCCTGCGTCAGGCCAAGGCGACTTTCCTGCACCTGCAAAGCCTCAACTCACCGGATAGCCTGGAAGAAGTCCGCAAGTACATGACGCCGGACCTGTTTGAAGGCCTGCGCAATGAAATCGGCAGCAACACCGATGTGGCTGATTTCCCGCAGCTGGACTGCCAGTTGGCCGAAGCCGTGGAAGAAGGTGGCCGCTTTATTGCCACTGTGCGCTTCTCTGGCACCGTGAGCGAATCGGTCAACGCCCCTGCTGTGCCGTTTAGCGAATACTGGCACTACATCAAGGATGGCAGCACCAGTGGAAAATGGCTGGTGGCAGGCATTCAGCAGGAGTAATTTCTTTCTTTTGTGCGGATTTATCTCAACGGGCCCAGTCGGGCCCGTTTTTTATTATCCGGCCATGCTCTACACTGGAATGCCAATTGCTAGAGAGATTGGCTTATGGGCCAGCAAGAGCCCCACTCCAGGAAGGAATGTACTGCAATGAAACGTTTCGAGCATGCCGGTCTGACCCTTGGCAGCCATTTTCAGCCCATCTACAGTCTGGCGCACCGCCGCACTGTGGGCGTGGAAGCCCTGCTGCGTGCCGAGCAGAACCAGCTGCCCCTCTCCCCCGCTGAGGCCTTTTATGCCATGGTCTCGCCAGAACGCCGCCACGGCCTCGACCTGGCCGTCAGCCAAGCCCATGTACAGCATTTTTCCCAGCTGGAACACAGCCAGCCGCACTGGTTGTTCCTGAATGTGGATGCCGCCTCCTTATCCCGTCCTGAGCGCGCCATGGCGCTGGCCAATACCATTCGCGAAGCCGGCCTGCAGCCGGGCAATGTGGTGCTGGAAGTGCTGGAACATGTACTGGAACTGGACGAAGCCTTGATCGAAGGCGTGAATCTGCTGAAAAAAGCCGGTTTTCTGATTGCCATCGACGACTTTGGCGTCGGTCATTCCAACCTGGACCGGGTGTGCCAGCTGGAGCCGGACCTGGTGAAGTTCGACAAGGATTTGCTGCGCAGTGCCGTCAGCCAGCCACGCACCCGTAACCTGCTGTCCAGACTGGTGCGATTGATGCACGAAATTGGTGCATTGGTAGTGGAAGAAGGCATCGAAACCGAGAACGACGTGCTGGTAGCACTGGAATCCGGCTGCGATCTGGTACAGGGCTATTATGTGGCCCGCCCCTCCGCCAGCCCGGATGCGGACGACATCATCACCAAACGGCTGGATTCGCGCTGGGACGAACTGATGGTGCGCGACCTGCTCAAGCGCAAAATTACTCGCCGCCAGATCGAACTGGCCCGTCAGGCCTTTGTGCAATCCGCCATTTCGCTGATGCAGGGCACCCCGTTCGACCAGGCTGCCACGCCCATGCTGGCCATGCCCGATGTCATCCGCTGTTTCTTGCTGGACAGCGAAGGCCGCCAGATTGGCCGCAACCTCAACAGCCGCCACAACACCATTGCCAGCAGCCTGAAGTTCGCCCCGCTGGCTGATACCACCGGTGCGGTATGGTCGCGCCGCGCGTATTTCCAGCATGCCATCGACCAGCCCGGCGTGCTGTACATGAGCGAGCCTTACCTGTCGATGACCGACACCCGTTCCTGCGTCACCCTGTCCATGGCGATTGAAATTGACGAAGCCATGCATGTGCTGTGTGCCGACGTACTGGCACCACGTGTGCACAGCAGCCACGGCTGAGACCGGGTCTAAGGCACAAAAAGACAAAGGACCGCTTGCGGTCCTTTGTCTTTTACTGTCACCCGCTTACTGCGCCGGGGTAATTTCGGTAATGCTTTCAAACAGGGTGACCACTTTCTGCACCCCCGCGGTTTCGCTCACCACCTGAGCAGCCAGCTGGCCTTCCGCCGGCGTCACCAGGCCCAGCATGTACACCACGCCACGCTCGGTCACCACCTTGATATGATTGGGCGAATAGCCCTTGCCATCCAGCAGACGGGTGCGCACCTTGCTGGTAATCCAGGTGTCGTTGCTACGCTCGGAGAAACCGGAAACCGGTGCCACCACGGTGTAATTGAATACGCGCCGCACATTGGGCATGGCGCGGGCAATCAGCTCAGCCTGCTGACCGGCTTCTGCCGATGGCACCTCACCCGTCAGCAGCACCGCACGGTTATAACTGGTGGTATTGATATGCGCCGACGGCAATTTGTCGCCAATCTGGTGCGACACCTTGGCTTCGATGCTCTGGTCATCCACATAAGCACCGCTGGAACGGCGATCAGTTGCCACCAGCGCGCCACCGGCCACACCGCCGGCGGCCAGGGCAAAGCAACCGGACAAGGCGCTGGATACCCCGGCTGCCAACAGCAGGGACAGGACAGTACGTTTCATTTACTCACCTCCCAACAGCATGTAATCAATGGCATCACACAGCGCATGCACCAGCAGAATATGCACTTCCTGAATACGGGCAGTACGCAGCACCGGCACGTTCAGCTGTATGTCCTCGGGCGACAGGATTTCACTGATCTTGCCGCCATCCTTGCCGGTGAGGGCAATCACGCCCATGCCACGCTCGTGGGCGGCATAGATGGCCTCAATCACATTGGCGGAATTGCCCGAGGTGGAAATAGCCAGCAAGAGGTCGTTGGTATGCCCCAACGCACGCACCTGCTTGGAAAAGATCATGTCAAAGTCGTAGTCGTTACCAATGGCCGTGAGTGCCGAGGTATCGGTAGCCAGCGAGATGGCTGCCAGGCCCGGACGCTCCTTCTCGAAACGCCCCAGCATTTCAGCGGCAAAATGCTGGGCATCGGCAGCCGAACCGCCATTACCGCAAGCCAGGATCTTGCCCTCGTTCATCAGGCAGCTGACCATACGCTCCGCCGCCAGTGCTACCGCAGGGGATAGCAGCTCCATTGCCTCCTGCTTGGCGGCTATGCTTTCCAGAAAATGTCCGTTGACGCGTTCAATCAGGTCCATGCTTTTCCTTGTAGCAGCCATGGATGGCGGCTATGCAAAAATGTTTTTCAACCACTGCAACGGCTGTTCGCCTTCACTCAGCACAGCATCAAAACGACAGGGTGCGTCTACTCGCTTATCAGACAGGTAGACCGTGGCCGCATGCATGAGTTTCCTCTGTTTGGCAGCCGTAATACTGTATGCCGCCCCACCAAAACGGCTGCTGGTACGGTGACGCACCTCTACAAATACCAGGTAGCGGCCATCGCGCATGATCAGATCGATCTCACCACCGCGGCACAGCCAGTTGCGCGCAACCAGTTGCAAACCCTGCTGCAACAAAAAGGACAGCGCACGCTCTTCTGCCTGCTGTCCTTGCCGGTTCATGTGCGCTACTCGCCTTCGCCGATCAGCGACACCGGCAGTTGACGGTCAAATACCCGGTCACGCCCTAGCTTGAGGTCGCCGGTAACACCATCCAGCTTGATGGAGGACGGATTGCGTGTGCTCCCCAGCAGCAGCGCCAAACGATAGGCATCTATCCCCAACGCGTACAGGCGCTCGGTCTGCAAGGTAAGTGCGGTCGACGGACGCGCATAGCGCTTTACCGCCGGATGCTGCGGCATCAGGAACCACGGCATGTCGATAAAGCGCACTCCAGCCAGCTGCTTGTCAGGACTGCGCGTGCTGATTTGCGAAGTGGCATACACCGGTAGATCCGGCAGCAGCGTCGGTTTCAGCCGCGCTGCCTCTGCAGGCTCCACGGCCAGAAACACCGCGTCAGCCTTGCTGGCCGCCTGAGCCAGCTCGGGCAGATTCTGCCCGTTGTCCTCCAGTTGTGGCACATCCCGGTTACCCAGGCTGCGCCATTCGTCGGCAAAGGCCTGCTTCAGCCGGCTGGACAGCACCTCGCCATCAGCGATGATCAGCGGATTGGTACGACCATCTTCGCGCATCAGGCGGGCAATCTGTCTGGCCTCCACCTCAACATTCAGCGCCAGGGTAAACAGCTTGGGATTAGTCGGTACATCGCGGCCCACCGCATTGAGTGCCAGCGTGGGTACGCTGACATGCGGCGCCACCGCGGCAATGCCGGCACGCGACAAGGGGCCGATCACCACGTTCACACCGCTGGCCACCGCCTCGCGGTAGCGCTGGGCGGCATTGTGTTCGTCGGCATCAATCACCACCACCTCGGCCTGCGGATCTGCATCATGCGCGGCCTCTACACCGCTGCGTACCACCGCCGCCGCCTCGCCCAGCAATTTGGACTCGGTGGGCAGCAACAGCCCTATTTTCAGACGCACCGCCTGTTTACCGGGCGCAGCCAGCGGCTTGGCCACCGGGGTTACAGGGGCGGATGCCGGCTGCGCCTGGGCGCGCGGGCTTTGTCCGGCCACGCTATTGAGCGGCGCAGCATTGAGTTGGATGATATAGTCCGGTGCCTGCGCTTGCGCAGCCGTCAACCATGTCATCATGACGCCAACCAACAGCGGAGCCAGTCTTTGCATACTTCGTTCGCTCACTTGCTTGAAACTGCACGGGAAAGTTTCTGTCGCGGCACATTATATGTGGTGGCCACTCCCATTGGAAACCTGGGAGATGTTACCGCACGTGCACTGGCGGCCTTTAGCGTGGCCGATGTCGTCTGCGCGGAAGACACCCGTGTTACCGGCAGCCTGCTTACCGCCTATGGCATTCATGCCAACAAGCTGGTCAGCCTGCGCGAGCACAACGAACGCAGCATGGCCGAGCAAGTCATCCGCTGGCTGGCGGAAGGGCAGATCGTGGTGCAGGTATCCGATGCCGGCACCCCTGCGGTATCCGACCCCGGCGCGCGGCTGGTGGAAGCCGTGCGCGCCGCCGGCCATCCGGTACGCCCCATCCCCGGCGTATCCGCCGTCATCACCGCCCTGTCCTCCAGCGGCTTTACCAGCAATGCCTTCCTGTTTCACGGCTTTTTGCCGCCCAAAAGCGGCGAACGCCGCCGTACCTTGCAGCAATGGCTGAGCGCCGACCACCTGGTGGTGTGCTACGAAGCACCGCACCGCATTGTGGACACCCTGCAGGACATCGTGGCCGAACTGGGGCCGGACCGCCGCCTGATGCTGGCGCGCGAGCTGACCAAAACCTTTGAAACCTTCCACAGCCTGCCCGCCGGCGAGCTGCTGGAATGGGTAAAGGCCGACAGCAACCAGCAGCGCGGCGAAATCGTGCTCATCATCGACGCCGCCCCACAACAGGAAGACAAGGCCGGTTTGCCGGAAGAAGCCATCCGGGTGATGAACATCCTCAGTGCCGACCTGCCAATGAAGCAAGCCTCCACCCTGGCCGCGCAAATTACCGGAGCCAACCGCAAGCTGCTGTATGACCATGCGCTGAAAATGAAAAAGGACGCCGGCGAGTGATTTACAAGCCACGGCAGATGGGATAGACTTGCCTCCTCTTGCGATGCCCGGGTGGCGAAATCGGTAGACGCAGGGGATTCAAAATCCCCCGCCGCAAGGTGTGTCGGTTCGAGTCCGACCCCGGGCACCATCTGCAAGACCAAAGAAGTCCACAGAAGTGTAAGAAACCCGCGCCAGATATAGGTTTGCGGGTTTTTTTACGTCTATAGCAGTCCAAAATGGCCTATTGCAATCCAGCAATCAGCGGGGGCATATTCGGGGGCATCGGTTTTGGGGGCATGAAATTGTGCCCCCATACATTGCAGCCATAGCAACAGGTACACCCCATGCCCCTCACAGCCATTCAGGTCAAACAAGCCCTGCCCCGTACTGACGGAAAATCCCTCAAGCTCACTGATGGTCTTGGCATGTACCTTGAAATCATGCCCACTGGGTCAAAATATTGGCGCTTGAAGTACCGTATTGATGGTAAAGAAAAGCGACTTGCTCTCGGCGTCTACCCCGATGTCAGCCTCTCAGAGGCCAGAGAAAAGCGTGATGCTGCCCGAAAGCTCATTGCCAATGGACAAGACCCGAGCGTAGCCAAGAAAGAAGAGAAGCGTGAACGTAAGCTCGCCAGTGAAAACTCATTCGAGATTATCGCACGGGAGTGGTACACCAAAGAGCTGCCACGCTGGAGCGAAGGCCACGCTACCCGTGTTATCGAATCCCTAGAGGCTGATGCCTTCCCCGATCTGGGCAAGCAAGCCATCACCAGCCTCACCGCCCCCATTATCTTGGATACCGTCCGCAAGATTGAAAAACGAGGTGCAGTTGAAACGGCACAGCGAGTCCTTCAGCGCATCGGTTCTGTCATCAAGTATGCCATCCAAACTGGACGTGCCAGCTACAACCCCACAAACGACCTTACAGGCGCTTTACGTGCCAAGAAGGTAGAACACAGGCCCGCACTCCCCAGAGGCGAGCTGAGACAGTTCTACAGCCGTCTGGAGGCAGAGCCTCTGTACATTCCCACCCGCATTGCCATGCACTTGTTGATGCTGACCTTTGTCCGCCC
This sequence comes from Aquitalea denitrificans, assembly GCF_009856625.1. Classification (GTDB taxonomy): domain Bacteria; phylum Pseudomonadota; class Gammaproteobacteria; order Burkholderiales; family Chromobacteriaceae; genus Aquitalea; species Aquitalea denitrificans. The sequence goes on along the minus strand of NZ_CP047241.1, from coordinate 142,920 downwards.
GGGTGAACTTCGCCATGCACGTTGGGAAGAGTTCGACATTGAACGTGCAGAATGGCGCATTCCGGCTGAACGCATGAAGATGCGTGAGCCTCACATTGTTCCGCTGTCCACACAAGCTCTTGCCTTGCTGGAGGAGTTGAAACCAATTACAGGCCGTAGCGTTCTACTTTTTCCTTCTGTACAAGACCACAGCAAACCGATGAGTGAGAACACTCTAGGCTATGCAATGGGGCGTATGGGCTACAAGGACATTGCCACTCCGCATGGTTTCCGTGCCTTAGCATCCACTGTGCTGAATGAAGAGGGATTTGACCCTGACATCATCGAGCGCCAACTTGCCCATGCAGAACGCAACAAAGTACGTGCTGCGTACCACCGTGCGGAGTACCTAGAAGAGCGCCGCAAATTGATGCAGTGGTATGCAGATTTTCTCAGTAGCCAGCAGCGCTGTAATGTATCTCACATTTCCGAAGGCTCCAAGAAAACTGCGTAGCAATAAAAACCAACCACAGCCAAAAAAATGATTAACCACAAATCACAATGCATCACACTATCCGATGATGAAAATAATTACACCTTATTTGACTACATTTCTGGTTACTACCCTCACCAACCCACCTCAAACACGTTAACCGAAGATGAGTGGATAAAAAAATGGATTAACGTATCGGATACCGCTGAAATATTTCTTGGTGAATTCTATGAAATAGGCAGCATAAGTAGACTAGTAAGAAGTGGATATGAATTTGACAAAGCAACATTTAACACTATCCAATTAGCGAACCAATTATTCGAAACATACCTATACGCAATTCAATTTCACTCCAGTGCATTAAATGTAATTGACATAAAAACTATAGAGAAAAATCCATTCCTAAGGGATAATATTACTCTTACCAGATGTACACATGAGATATGGATAGCTCAAAATGAAGCAGGCATTATCACCCCACTACTTGACAAGGCTAACTTAGAATTGCATTTAGAAAATGCAAAACTTAAATTAGAGTGCTTGGCGAGCAGAGCAACAAACAATGTCAGAGCTAGCAAAGGTGGCTTTGAAAAATCAAAGCGAAATGAGCCTCTAATAGAATTTTGTCGCCAAATTTACATACGAAGCTTACCGATAGAAAACTTAACTAGATGGAAAGAAACTGCCGCTGATGCAATAATAAACTTTGCGCGAGACCTTCCAATAACCGGCACAAAGAAAAACGTCCCCGCACGTGAAAATTTGATAAGAAGGCAAATTGACAATTGGTTAAAAGAAATAAGACTTACCAAGAAATAAAACACACCACATTCGACATACCACAATAAACAAAAACCGTCTACTCCCTCTGCTTGAGCAGAGGGCATATCTTTGTAAATCACTAAAGCATTATTCTGTGGGTCATCTACTTGAAGCCAAGAAAGGCCAATAATGACCACAGCTCCCCACTCTTCTCATAGCATCATCCGCTTGCCAGAGCTATGTCGCCGCACGGGTCTATCCCGTGCAAGCATCTACAACAAGCTCAATCCTAGACATAAAAGCTTCGACACATCATTTCCCAAACAGATTTCTCTTGGGGCACGTGCTGTTGGCTTCTCTGAATCTGATGTCAATTCTTGGCTAGGATCACGCATAGCCTTGACTCACTAAACAGTCATCCTCAGATATTTTAAATTCTCTGACGCATCATAAATCTCTAGAGGGGAGCTGCTTAACAGCTCTCTTCCTTATGCACATCGTCGACTCTACGCAAGTGGTGACTGAGAGTATATTTAATAGCATATACACCAGCATTTTATGACTTATTTTATGGTATTTTTCGTGAAAATTCTTATATATTCCGTTACAACTAATATTAGTTTTATGATCGCAATATGCTGAATTTACTGGGAATTGCTTAGCAGCTAACCATCTTATAACCCCTACATCTTGCAATTCGTCAAAATTGAATTGGAATTTAAATGAAATTAAAGAAAAATCTCAGAAATTTCCGTATTGTAATTAATAAAGTTCACTCAGAAAGCATAGGATATTTTCTTCCTTACAGTAAAGGAAGGATTGATTTTATCGAGTCAGATGGTTCTGTTTGGGTAAACTTCGATAAGGGACAAGCAGGGGTCAGAGAGACAGGCTACTCGTTGTATGTTGGCAATTTAAATGATTGTGATGAACTATTTGAGCTAGTCGATGAAAGACTTTCATTCTTGTAACTAACACAGTCCACAGCTTAGTAAATCACACAACACACAGAGTGAGGAAAAAGCAGAGCTCAAGGAATAATTTGACAAAATAGCACAGAAAGTTTTTGGCTAAAAAACACGTAGACCCAACATCCACGGGCATTCGACGGGGATAGGTCAACTGCTGCCTAGCACAAGGCAAGTAGGACAAATGGTGAACTCTCAGTAGGAAAATTTCCTGAAATTGAGAACGCGTCTAGTTGGTGATAGAAGCAGAATGCTTCTACTCAGCAATAGTACGTTAAGTATACCTGTACTCTCTTACTAGAGAAAGGAATGCATTGGACTTTACTACAATGATGCAAGAGCAATTTGCTGCTGGTGTTCCAGCAGAAAGGTTTTACGAAACAGTACGACAATACGACCATACAGCCTTTACAGCTTGGTTAGATGATTCAGGTCTTGAAACGGGGAAAATGGACAGCCGCAGAAATGAGAACGGCATTTTTCTGGGGTATGAGTACGATAAAGAAATTATGGATGCAATCAAGCGTGGAATGGTAGAAGCATATGAAAGGTTCGATTCACCATACCTCCTACATTTAACTATTTTTATGGATAATGACAACAACATCAGCGGTTTTTTTAATGCTTTTGATACTGCATGTGAAAGAGAGCTCGGTTTCAGACCACTCCATGTAGCGGCCATTGAACGTAAAACTCAAAAAGAGATTGAGCGTACTTTCCAATTCAGACCAGATGGATTTCACTATCAATGTGCCATTTGGATTAATTATTCTGAAAATGCCACGAGTAAAATAAAAAGAATAATCAAAAGACAAAAGGGTCATACCGTACTAAACAATCCAAGAGCATCAAAAATAACTGGTGGGCACTTCATCAAAAATTCAATTACTGAATTATTAATGGGTCTTAAACATCTTGGTGGGTATGTAGCAAAAATTCACCCAACAAAGCCAAAAAATAGAGCTGAGTTAAAAAGATGGCTAACCACAGCCGGTATTAATAAGGTACTAAACCGCTACATTACATCCAGATTAAGAAAATGGAAAAGAATAAATTTATTACCACTTAAAAATCTGAAATCTTACGCTTAACACATATACACAAAGGAGTATGTAATATGCTATGGAAAAATGAAGAACTAGAAAATGAATTACACAGAAACAATCTTGAAATATTCTCAAGAAAAAATCTTAGTAATGGAATTCAACTAATAATGCGCGGCGGCTCATTAATTAATATTTACAATACAGGAACTGTCCACATACAAGGAAACAAAGCAGATTCATTAGAAAAGGAAATTATTAATCATATTTGTAACAGAGAAAACACCACCCCGAAGGTTTACGTTTTTCTGGGCACTGAAGAGGCTGAAAATTCAGCACTCCATGAAAAATTAACAATGGCTGGCATTTCTTACAAAGCAACAAAAAATTTATTTCTTTCTCAATGAGAAAATGCCCCCTACCAAGGGGGCTAGTTCATTTCCTAACCATCAAGTTTTTTCAGTTGTTCGTGCGCAATTAGAACCTGACCAAGCGCCTTTTTCTCTTTTTCAGATAGTTCGTGATCTTCATAATCATGCGCTCCCTCCAATCTCACTTGCACATGCTTCGCATCAATTATCGACTTAAGCATATCGAAATCTTTATAATCTAAAGGCTCTTCGGCTACTTCAAAAAAATAGCCTGAACCAGCAGTTCTATCCAATGCAGAGTCAGGCATTTCTCGATCATAAATCAATTTTTCATCTGCCAATATTTTCACCTTATTAAAGTTTAATATTGATCGACCTTGATAACAAAATTCCATGAAAACAATCGGTGTCTTTTTGTAATTATCAGGAACGGCCACATACGCTTCAACTCTCGTACCTTCATCCGCACTGAAATGAAAAGCCGGGTGATAATATGCTACTTTTTTGAATGCATCATGCGTTATGTTGCTATTATCTTTACTACCCTTAGAATGAAAAATCTGCATCGCATCAAGAATAATTTTCTTTCTTTCCTCTAAGCTAAGTTCCTTTGCGACTGTCGCATTTATTTTATCTAGTTCTTCTTTTGAAGTAACAACCTCATCGGAATTAGATTTTTGACCACACGCACTAAGCATCAAAACAAGGTAGATTAACAAAAATTTGTTATTGTTATTAAACATATTACATATTCCATATAAATTATCGGCGGGCAATTAAGGAAAAATAAAACGCTAGAAATTATCCTAATTTGGGATATTTTTTTAGTCATGTTGCCATCAGAGGATGAAAAGCATCCATGACGAGCGCTACCGCTCCCTTATCGAGAAGCTCATCGAGCTTCGAAAGGACGGGAGCATAACACAGGTTCAACTAGCAGAAAGACTAGGAAAGCCCCAGTCATACATAGCAAAGATAGAGAACTTTGAACGTAGGCTGGATGTGGTGGAGCTGACTGACTGGGTGAAGGCACTCGGCTCGAACCTACAGAAGATCATTCATTCACTGCCTTGGATGTAGCGCCTCCGACCTTCACTTTAAGAAGTGACTCAAGCTATCCCACCTGGGGGCATTTTTGGGGGCATATAAGTTATCAAAATAACTAAAACCATTGTTGGCTGTGGTTTTCAAGCCACACTTCGATAGTGACCCCGGCACCAAATCCTTACCAGATAAGGATTTCAGCAAGAATCAAAACAGCGCCGCAAGGCGCTTTTTTGTTGCCTGAAACCTGCCATGGAACACTGGTGGGACACTAGCGCAAAGCAGCACAAACCGACAGGCTCATCCCGCAGCTTGGCCGTGCCACACCCGTCCCCGGTATTGACAAGCCAACCCCGCCAACCAACAATTGCCGCGTGCTGTTCAATAGCGGCACCGGGTTTGGCGACCCGACAGATAAGGCGGACAGCCGCTCTGCGGCTATTTTTATGTCCGTTACATACCATTGGTACGTCCTTTTTCTATGGCGGGCCGTGGTGGGGATACCTTCGGGTATGCCGGTTTCCTTGACGCCGGTTCGCCAACCTCGCCATGCGCCTGCCACCCTCGTTTGGCGACGAGAGGCGGGTCTAACCCAGTCAAGGAGGCATACCATGCCTGGCATCTCCCGCGCCCTGTTGCGCCCTCCCCCCGCGATTTTCTTTCCCCTTGCAGCCCTGCCATCCTTCAGCAAGGAGGCCGGCGCATGAATACCCAGCCCCTGCAAAGCGAGGCTGCTCCGGCCGCCTATCTGGCCCTGGCCACCTTTCAAGACCAACTCAGCCGCCTGCAAACCCTGGCCAGCCTGCCGGAGCACGCCGCGCTGCATCAGCAAATCAGCCTCGCCCGCACTGATATCGGCCAACTCCTGTAAGAGACAGACAGCGCCGCAAGGCGCTGTTTTATTGCCCGTCGTTTACGCAAGCCTCCCCCTGCCGTCCACCAACAGCCCGCCCAGCGCGGGCTGTGTGCTGTTTCGCATCCCCACACCAATTTCAAACTGACGTTCTGCCCGGTAATAACCCATCTTCATCGTGGTGCCGGGTGCCTTCAAATCCGAAGCGATTGCCGGATACGAGGCACGGATAGCCTGCGAAGTGCTGCACCAAGCGGAAATATTGGACCGCCCCAAAGGCCGCAGCACCAGGACGGTGAACGGCGGCAAAAGCGTCGGCAAGGTGTACCGCATGCATCTGTACCAAGTCATGCAGGGTGAGGAGGAAGAAGAGGGTAGAAATTCTCACGTAAGGAAATGCTGACGCCAACACCGGCAACTCTTGTGTAACCCTTTTGATTTATATAGATTTATTTGTTGGCTGTGTTGGCTGTGTTGGCGGTAGTTGCGTCTGAAAACCACCCCTCCCGCCCAGTTGGCGGTTTCAGGTTAGCTGTTGGCTGCAAAGTTGGCAAAACAGACAACAATTTAAATTTTATAAATCAAATACTTAGACAACATATGGCGTTATTGGTGGCATTGACGGCGGGTTTTGCTACATACGTGAGAAATATTCAACTAAATTATGAAATTTGCATTTACAATCCACTATGACCCTCTTGTGTACAATGTTGCGAAAAGCTATTACTATTTTTATATAAAACCAGATTACTCATTCAGTAGATAATTTTTTACGCGTTCAAATTACTCACAATCCTTCATTGTGATATTTAATATCTCACGACAAATTTGGCATGGAAAAAGCAACTGAAGACATATCAATCTTCTGGTGGAACGTTTATGATTTTTATCATTTTGACAATTCAACGAGAAACCAAAACAATGGGCAGAGATGGCCTGCTTCGGACAAAGAATACCAATTAAAATGCAACGCAATAGATAATGCATTAAGGGCATTCATAACAGAACATGGCAAACCTACAATTATTGCACTTGGAGAAATAACTGCAAAGTCAGCATCCGATTTAAAAGACAGGCTATTCCCTGAATATAATTTAATATCACTCGATGTCAAACCTGGGGCACCATCATTACAGCTAGCTATACTGCACAAAAAAACAATACAAGGTGTTGAATTAACTGAGGCCCCTCCAATAGTTGTTCCATATACACACAAAAGCACAAGGCCAATGGCCGTTTTGAATATATCAAGTAATAACTCAATCATTCAATGCATAGTTTGTCACTGGCCTGCCAAATTTGAAGATGGTTCAGAAAAGTGCAGGGAGCGAATTGCCGATTACTTGTCACAATATGTATATGATTTTCTAAACACAGATAGTTTAAAAAACAAAAAAAAGAAAAGTACCATTTTAATAGGTGACTTCAATCAAGAGCCATTCGAAAAATCAGTCTGGAGTGATCTAAATACCCATAGACATCGAGCCAGAGCATTTGATAAGCACTGGACTGATAAGGATATAAAGCGTGTACATTTGTACAATTGCTCTTGGAGGTTGCTGGGAGAATTATCACCTTTGCTACCTTCAGGAAATATGAAAAATGCAGCAGGAACATATTACTGGAAGAAAAAGAAAAGTTGGCACAACCTAGACCATGTAATAGTTAGCCAGGGCCTTCTAGGCACCACCCCTCCATTTATTGATGAATCTTCATTGACAATAATTGCACTACCTGAATTTATCCCATCCGGGGTTCCTGAAAAATTCTCAATAACCCAAGATGGACACTCAGGACTATCAGATCACCTCCCACTATTTGCAACAATTAAAATGGAGTTACATTAAAATGACTGATTTTTTAAAAATTATTCAAACCACACTCCAAGACATAAACTCTGGTTTTGAAACCGCAAAAAACGACTTGAATAATGTTGTAGAATCAATTAACGAAGCAGTTTTGAAAACATCTGCCCGCAGCTTCTCAATGTACACTAGACCACTCACTGAAAGTCCGAAGGGCGATATATATCGAGTATATTTTGATACTGACACAGAGGATTCAGATGCTGAAGTAATGACAATTATGGATTTTATGATATATCCCAAAGGCTACCCTATTGACATGGGTAGCTATAGAAAGCAAACCGGGGCTTTTTCGCCAATAAAGAGATTGGCAAATCGCTCCGATCTTGAAGAATTTTTTGCTGCTGCTCTTTCCGATCCTGAATCTTCAATCATTCAAGCAATTGGATTCGGAATGAGAAAATATAGAAATGCAATGGATATGGATGACGAAATACCGTTTTAATCTCAACAGAATTAGAGCAAATTCTAACATTTCCGTTTAGTCTTTAGCATTTTTGCATTCCAATAACCTTGGATGAAAATACAAGAAATGTGTTAGCTAGTTCTAGTAAATAATAAACCGGATTTCTGGACTAAGTCTGTTCATGGATTGGTATAACTTGGACGTGAACGAATTTGAACGACCCCATACAGGTGCTCAGATTTCGGACCAGACTTGATTGACTGTGTATAGATCCTTTTTTCACAAATCAAAGAACACCGCCTGTATTGGCTTCCCAGCCACACTTCGATAGAGACCCTATCCAACAACAAAACACCCCCGCTCCATCTGCATGGCCGGGGGTGTTTGGTTGTGGCCGCCATCCGGCGGACGTTTCAGGCGGGGTCAGAACTTGAGGTTGAAAGCGGTGTACAGCGAGCGGGCCGGGCCGGCCACGCCTACGCCCCAGGGGATGCCGGCGCGGCTCATGGTCATGCCCTGTCCGGTGTAGGCGCCGCCCAGCGGCAGGGTGTAGAAGCGGTTGAACACGTTGTCGATGCCCACGTCCACGCTGAACCGTTTGTTTTCATAGCGGGTGCGCAGGTTGAACAGGCTGTAGCCGGGGGTTTTGACTTCGTTGCGCACGGCGGAGACGTCCGTTTTGGCGCGGACGGCCTGCCATTCTGCGGTGCTGGTCCACTGCCCCAGCGTGTTTACCAGCGCCAGTTTGGCGTTGAGCGGCATGATGTTGTACAGATTGTCGCCAGTGGTGAGGTTTTCGCCACGGGTGTAGCTGAGCTGGGCGGTGGCAGTGAAACTGCCTAAACCGGTGGTTTTGGCCAGTTGCAGCTTGCCGCTGACGTCCACGCCGTATAGCTGGGCGTTCTGGTTGACGTATTGCAGTACCACGTAGCCGGTGGTGGTGGTCTGGTTGTTGTTGGCGCTGCCGTAACGCTGGGCGTCGATGTAGTTTTCCACATAGCTGTAGTAAGGGCTGAGCTTGAATTGCCAAGCTTCGCCATCAGCGGCGTGCCAGTTGGCGCTGCTGCTGAGGGTGTGGGCCACTTCCGGCTTGAGGTTGGCGTTGCCGACATAGCCGTTGCCGTCGCCGGCGAAGTTGTTCATCACTGCGGCCATGGTGTTGCTGGACCAGGTATAGCGCTCGTACAGATTGGGGGAGCGGGTTTTCTGCGCGTAGGCCAGTTCGTATTGCGCTGTTGCCGACGGGGTGTAGCGGGCCAGTGCGGACAGGTCGAGGTTGAGGTCGGTACGGGCGTGGTTTTGTGCGTTGAAGCTGGCGGCGTCAGTAGCGTAGGAGGCGTTGTTGTTGTAGCCCGCTACGCTGCCGGTGTTGCTTTTCACCTGACTTAGCCGTGCGCCGATGATGCTGCGCCATTGTGCTGTCCAGTCCGCCTGCCATTCGGCAAAGGCGTCCACGCGGTCGCGGTTGCCGTCCTTGATGTTCCAGAAGGTGTTGGGGCCCATGCCGCCGGTGGCACCGGCTGCCGGCCACCAGTCGTTCAGGCTGTAGCGCTGGATTTCGCTGCCCAGTTTCAGTTTGTCGCGCGCGTTGAGCGCCAGCTCGGCACTAAGGCTGCCGCCCAGGGTGTGGCTGGCAGAGTCCATCGGCATGCCATTATAGCTGCCGTACTTGGTTTGCTTGTCGTCGCCAAAGTCCATGCTGTGACGCACATACTGGCTGTACAGGCGGGCGTCCAGCTCGCCCCAGGCAAACTGGCCGTTGTAGTGCAGGTTCAGCTGGTTGCTGCTGTTGTCGGTCATGTCCATGCGCTGGTTGGCAAAGCCTTCGTACGGGGTGCGTTGCACGCCCACTTTGGCTTCCAGCAGCTGGTAGTTGTCGCGCCAGGCCAGGCCCAGTTCGTGGTTTTCGGTCTGGTAGGCGGTGGAGCCTACTGTTTTGCCATCCATCCAGGCGCGGCCCGTGGCGGCGAGGCCGGATTTCTTGAAATCGGCGGCGGCGTCGTAGTTGTTGCTGCGGGCGGTGGAGCCGGTGTAGTTGATGCTGACATGGTCGTTAGCCAGCGTGGCGCTGGCATTGGCACCACGGGCATCGCCATTGCTGCGGTAGAACGCGCCGACGTTGCCGGTCTGCAATATCTGGCCTGCCTCGGCAAATTGCGGGGCGGCGGATTTGGCCACAATCACCCCGCCGATATTGTCGCCGCCAGCACTGACCGGAGCCGCACCGTTATATACCTGCACGCTGTCCACCTGGCTGGCATCCATATACGACAGCGGTGAATTCATGTGATTGGGGCAGGCAGCCACCAGGCTGGCACCATCGGTCTTTACCAGCAGGCGGTCGTCGGCCAGGCCGCGCAGTACCGGCAGGCTGGAGAAGCCACCGGCGGCATGCAGATTGAGGCCGGGAATGTCTTGCAGCAGCTGGGCGCTGTCGCTGCTGCGGGCGGCTTGCGCGGCCAGTTGTCCCGGGCTGAGGCTGCTGCCATTGGCCTGGCTGTCCGGCCGCGTGCCGTGGACCACCACCTCCGGCAGTTGTACAAGTTCGGTGCTGCTGTCGGCTGCCTGTGCCATGCGGGGAAAGGCGGACAGGGCAAGGGTAACGGCCAGGACGGCCGGTTTGGCGTGGAATTGCATGGTTATTCCCAAGTGAGCGACGGAAAGGAAGGCATGCCGGATCAAGAGCCGGGTCTTGTCTGGCCGTGTTATCAGCCAACCTGGGCTGGCTGTTCATCCAGCACTCAGGCTTGCTTGCAATGACCAAACAGCTGTTTGACATTTGCCAGGGCGAGCGTAGCAAGTTGACGCGGAGCTGGGATGTGACCAATTGCCGCAGCAGGCGGCCTTGCCCATGGCCTGGAGATGCCACGTCATGTAGTCTGAAACGCGCAAGTGAGTTTCTTTGCGTTTAGCATGACATCTGACAAACTTGCTCAGTACACTAGGACTTGGCCCGGGGACTTGGCTTGGGCCGTACCATCTCGTGTGCGGACAGGGCAATATCCTGCACCCGACCATCCTGGCGCTGTTACTTTCCACCACCCCGTAGCGACCACCGTGAACAAGATCTGGCACACCTGGCTGATCAGCCTTTTCATTACCCTGCTCGCCGGCCTGGTTGGCATGGCGGCGGTATGCGTGGCCGCACGACAGGATGAAGAGCTTGCCCGCTCCCAGGCGCTGGCAGATGCCACCGACCGTGGCAATGCCGTAAAGGTGGCCATCGATCGGGCGCTGTCCTCTACCTATGCGCTCAGCGCCATGGTGCGCCAGGGCCGTGGCCGGCTGGATGATTTCGAAACCTTTGCCCGCCCGCTGATTACCTACTATCCGGGCGTGATGTCCTTGCAGCTGGCCCCGGGTGGGGTGGTGCAGCAAATCTATCCCTTCAAGGGCAATGAAAAGGCGTTGGGCCATAATCTGCTGGCCGACCCCACACGCAACAAGGAAGCCTTTATCGCCCGCAACAGCGGGCAGATGACCCTGGCTGGCCCCTTTCCACTGGTGCAAGGCGGAATTGGCGCGGTGGGACGGCTGCCGGTGTTTCTGAACCCGGACAAGCACAGTGCGCCGGTATTCTGGGGCTTTGCCATTGCACTACTGCGCTTTCCGGATGTGTTGCACAGCGCCGGACTGAACTGGCTGTCACAGCGCGGCTACCGCTACAGCCTGTGGCGACAGCACCCGGACACCCGCCAGGTACAGATATTGGCAACCTCAGAGCACATCCCCCCCACCCTGAACGACCCGGTGCATTACCAGATCAACATGCCTAACGGGACATGGCTGCTGGATGTCCAGCCCAGGGATGGCTGGCACAACCAGCAGCGCATTGCCATCAACAGCCTGCTGGTACTGGTAATCAGCGGCCTGCTGGGCTGGCTGGCCTGGCAGATGGTAGAACTGCGTCGCCGCCGTGCCGAGCTGGCCTTGCTGGTGGCATTGCGCACCCGTGCACTGGAGCAGGAAACCTCAGACCGGGAAGCCGCCGAACATACCGCGCTGTCGGAAACCATGCGCCAGGCCGCACTGCTGCAAACGGCATCCGACGGCATTCACATTCTGGATGAACATGGCCGCTTGACCGAATACAGCCCTTCTTTTGCCAGCATGCTGGGTTATGACATGGAGGAAATGCGCCAGTTTGTCCTGGCCGACTGGGACCGGGAAATCCCGCCCGAGCAACTGCAGCAGCTGATCAGGGATAGCGGCACCCACGGCCAGCGCTTTGAAAGCCGCCATCGGCGCAAGGATGGCAGCTTGCTGGACGTGGAAATCAATGCCAAGACCGTCACCATCGGCGGCCGGCCCTATCTTTATGCATCAGCCCGCGATATCAGCGAACGCAAGCACGCCGAACAGCTGCTACGTATTGCTGCCACGGCATTCGAAGCCCAAGAAGGCATGGTGGTAACCGATTGCCACACCGTCATCCTGCGGGTAAACGGAGCCTTCAGCCGCATCACCGGCTATACCGCAGATGAGGTGGTGGGGCGCAAGATCAGCCTGCTGCAATCTGGCCGTCACGACAGCGCCTTCTACCAGCGCCTGTGGCAAAGCCTGCAGGAACTGGGGGCATGGCAGGGAGAAATCTGGAATCGGCGTAAAAACGGGGAAATCTATCCGGAATGGCTCAGCATCAGCGCGGTACTGGGTGACGACGGCAGCGTCAGCCACTATGTGGCCACCATGAGCGACATCACCCAGCGCAAGGCAGCTGAAGACAAGATCAAGCGGCTGGCCTTCTACGATCCACTCACCCAACTGCCCAACCGCCGCCTGCTGCAAGACCGGCTGCAAATGGCTCTGGAACACAGCCTGCACCACCAGCAAACCGGTGCCTTGCTGTTTATTGATCTGGATAATTTCAAGACGCTCAACGATACCCTGGGCCACGATATGGGCGACCGGCTGCTGCAAGAGGTGGCACTGCGGCTGAATGACTGCCTGCGACCGGGCGATACCGTGGCACGCCTGGGTGGCGACGAATTCGTGGTGATGCTGGAAAGCCTGGACAGCGAAGCGGCTCAGGCTGCCCAGCTGGCACGCGGCATCGGCCAGCAGATTCTGGAAGCCCTGGCCCGCCCCTATCCCATGCTGGATGGCATGCACCACAGCACCTGCAGCATGGGGGCGGTATTGTTTGACGGTGAGGCCAGTTCGGTGGAGGAACTACTCAAGCGGGCAGACCTGGCCATGTATCAGGCCAAGGCCGCCGGTCGCAACACCCTGCGCTTTTTCGACCCGGAAATGCAGCAGGCCGTTACCGCCCGCGCCGAGCTGGAAGCAGCACTGCGACGCGGGCTGCAACAGCAGGAATTCGTGCTCTACTACCAGCCGCAAGTGGATGCCGACGGACACATCAGCGGAGCCGAAGCCCTGCTGCGCTGGCAGAGGCCAGAGCATGGACTGGTGGGGCCGGTCAGCTTTATCCCGCTGGCCGAGGAATCCGGCCTGATTGTGCCGCTGGGCGAATGGGTATTGCACACCGCCTGCCACCAGTTGGCCGAATGGGCGGAAAACCCGGCCACAGCCAGACTGGAACTGGCGGTCAATGTCAGCGCCCGCCAGTTCCATCAGGCCGGTTTTGTCGACATGGTACGTAATGCGCTGCGCTTGAGCGGTGCGCCGGCACAGCGCCTGAAACTGGAGCTGACCGAAAGCCTGCTGCTGCAGGACGTAGACGATACCATCCACAAAATGAACACACTGAAACAGGATGGCGTGTGTTTCTCGCTGGATGATTTCGGCACCGGCTACTCCTCGCTGTCCTATATCAAGCGCTTGCCGCTGGATCAGCTCAAGATCGACCAGTCCTTCGTGCGGGACATCGACAGCAATGTGAATGATGTCTCCATCATCCGTACCATTGTGGCCCTGGCCAGCAGCATGCAATTGCAGGTGATTGCCGAAGGCGTGGAAACCGCCAGCCAGCGCGCGTTTTTGTTACAACAGCACTGCTACGCTTTTCAGGGCTATCTGTTTGGCCGGCCCATGCCGATTACCGATTTCCTGCAGCTGCTGCAAGACCGCTAGCTACACCAGCCTTAACACCGTGGAGTTTTGCATGCATTTCCACAGCGCACCCGGCCCCTGCCTGATCGACACCCACTGCCACCTGGATGCTCCGGAATTTGATGGCCAGCGCGATGATATCGTTGCTGCCGCTCAGGCCAGCGGCGTCGGGCAACTGCTGTTGCCATCCATCCACAGCGACAGCTTCGCCGACAGCCTGGCCATGCGCGCACGCTATGGCTGCTGGATTGCCTTTGGCCTGCATCCCATCTACCTGTCGCGTCATCTGGACGATCACCTGCAGATACTGGAAGAACACCTGCAGCAGCATGCCCCGCTGGCGGTGGGTGAAATCGGGCTGGATTACTACCTGCCGGGGCTGGATGCCGCCAGGCAGGAAAGCCTGCTGGTGGAACAGCTGAAACTGGCACGCAAATACAATCTGCCCGTGCTGCTGCATGTACGGCGCGCGCAAGACCGCATTCTCAAATACCTGCGCCAGACTCCCGTCCCCGGCGGTATTGCCCATGCCTTCAACGGCAGCCGGCAGCAGGCGGACGCCTTCATTCAGCTGGGTTTCAAACTGGGCTTTGGCGGTGCCATGACCTACAGCGGTTCACGGCGCATCCGCGAGCTGGCCACCACCCTCCCGCTGTCCGCCCTGGTGCTGGAAACCGATGCCCCGGATATCCGTCCGGAATGGGCACAGCAGCAGCCCAATGTTCCGGCCAATGTGGAAAAATTTTCATTTGTCATGGCCGAATTGCGCAACATCGACTTGAATGAGTTAAGGCTCGCCCTGTGGCGCAATACTTACCAGGCCATCGGCCTGCCATTGCCAACATAACAATGTGGCGGTGCGGGGTGATTATCAAGCAATACCATGCTAATGTGCGGGCCCTGTGTAGACCGGATGCACCAGACAGAATAGATGGCCGCAATCACCCGCCATCCTGACAGCAGCTTCCGGCCATCGGCATGAAGTAACAGGCAAGCAGAATGCATCAGCATCCTCTGCCTGCAGCCTGAAGAAGAGGTACGGGGAATATCATGAAAAATCTATCCATCGCCGCACGCATCACCATGGGCTTTGGCCTGCTGCTGCTTGCGCTCGCCATTATCGGCAGCATCACCCTGCAAGGACTGGGCCGTATCGACCACCGGGTCGAGGAGGTCTCCAGCCACGAACTGGTGTTCTTTCGCGATGTGTCGCAGCTGCGCGTACACATGGGCAATCTGCGGCGTTTTGAAAAAGACTACTACCTGAATATCGCCAGCAGCGGCAAGCGGGCGGAATATCTGGCCAAGTGGAAGGAAACCTACGCCAAGGCCCAGGACACGGTGGGCAAGCTGTCGCAGTCGCTGGCCGATGGCAATAACAGCCTGAACAGCAGCTTGTCCGGCCCGGTGCGCAAGCAGGGTGAATTGCTGCAAGCCTATGCCGACGGCTTCAACAGCGTCAGCAGCCAGGTGGAAGCCGGCACCATCACCACACCGGCAGACGGTAATGCCGCCATCAGCAAGTTCAAGGAAAACGTGCATCAGATGGAGGAGATGCTGCAAACCATCAGCACGGCGGCAGTAGACGCCGTCAATGCACTGGGCAGCCAGATCAACGCCACCTCGTCCTCGGTACGCAATGCGGTCATGGCCTTGCTGGCCATTGCCCTGCTACTGGGCATTGCCCTGTCCTGGCTGATCATCCGTTCCATCCGCCACCCGCTCAACAGCATGCGCGACAGCAGCCAGCATCTGGCCCAAAGCCGTGACCTGACCCACCAACTGCCCGATCTGGGCCGTAACGAGCTGGGCAGCATGGGCCGCTCGGTATCTGATCTGGTTGGTACGGTACGGACGCTGATCCAGGAATCACACGGCTACTCCTCGCAACTGGTGGGCGTAGCCGACCAGTTGGGTGATGTCAGCGATTATGTGGCCAAGGCCTCGCACCGGCAGTCCGAAGCAGCCTCTGCCAGTGCCGCCAGCATCGAACAGATGACCGTCAGCATCCAGATGGTGTCGGACAATACCCTGGGGGTGGAAGAACAGGCCCGCAATGCCACCAGCGAAGCCACCCGCAGCAGCCAGCTGGCAACACAGGCCGCAGAAGAAATCCGCCACATTGCCAGCAGCATTACCGATACCGCCCAGGTGATCGAACAGCTCAACCAGCGCTCCGGTGAAATCGGCGATATCGTCAAAGTGATCCGCGACATTGCCGACCAGACCAATCTGCTGGCCCTTAATGCCGCCATCGAAGCTGCCCGCGCTGGCGAGATGGGACGCGGCTTTGCCGTGGTGGCCGACGAAGTGCGCAAGCTGGCCGAGCGCACCAGCGAGGCCACCGCAGAAATCTCTGCACGCATTTCCGGCGTGCAGACCGATACCCGCCAGGCCTTTGTCAGCATGCAGCAAGCCAATGCCCGCATTGAAACCGGCGTCAGCAGCACCCAGCAAGTAGCGCAATCACTGCAGTTGATCCGGGATCTGTCACAGCGCTCGGTAGACAAGATCGGCGATGTGGCCGGCGCCATCAAGGAACAGAGCCAGGCCAGTCAGGATGTAGCCCGCAATGTGGAACAGATTGCCCAGATGAACGACAGCACCAACCGTTCAGTGCAGGAATCCCACCAACTGGCACAGCAACTGAAGGACCTGTCCGCGGCCCTGGACGAGAGCCTGAACCGTTTCAGGGTATGACCACCCGTAGCGCCACAAAAAAAGCCGCCTTCACAGGCGGCTTTTTCATGCAAGGTCAGCCACTCAGTTGGCGGCAGAGGCCAGCGGTTTTTTCGCCTTGGCCTTGGCCTTCAGCGGCTTGGCGGTCAGCGGGGCTGCCGGTACTGCAGCCGCCAGCGGTTCGGCAGCGGCTGCCGTGTACTGACGTGCCGCAATCGACTTCACATCCACCACTGCCGGCGGGGTGTAAGCGGTGTTGCAGGCATTCTGCTCTTCTTCGTTCAGGCTGCTATCGGTCTTGAAGTCTTCCACCGGCTTGAGCTTCAGGGTTTGCAGCAAGCTGCCCGAATTGGCCAGCACGGTTGCTTCGGCAAGCTTGTAATCGGACTGGGCGTTGATATAGGCACGTTGCGCATCAAACAGCTCGTTTTCGCTGTCCAGCACATCCAGCAGGGTACGCTGGCCGATATCAAACTGCTTGCGATAGGCATCGCGCGCCTTTTCCGTGGACAACTGATGCTGACGCAGCGACTCCATCTGATCCTTGAGCTTGACGATATTGTTGTTGGCAATGCTCAGGGTCTGGCGCATGTCGCGGCATACCTTGTCGCGCAGGTCCTTGGTGGTGTTCAGCTTTTCGGCAGCCGAGCCCAGGCGGGCACGGTCGGCACCACCACGGAACAAATTCATGTTGAAGATAACGGCCACCGAGCTGATCTTGGTACGGCCATTGTAACCATCGTAGTTATCGGTAGGCGCCTTGCTGGCCTGCAAGTCCAGCGTGGGCGAGAAGGCACCGCGGCGCACATTCACCTCGGCCTGAGCCGAACGTACGCTGGACAGCGCACTCAGGTAAGCCGGATTGCGCACAACGGCATTCTTGATCAGGTCCGGACTGGCCGGCAGCGCAGCCTTCATCGACGGAATCTCGCTCAGTTGGGCCGGCGCATCGCTGCCGGTCAGACGGGCATAGCGCACCGAGACATCATGCAGGTTGGAGGTGTCGGTAATCAGATTGCTTTCCGCCAGTGCCAGACGGCCGGCAGCCTGTTCCAGATCCACGCGACGGCCAACCCCTGCCTGGACCTTCTGGGAAATCTGCTCGAAGATTCCCTTGTGGATGGCGTAGTTTTCCTGGGCACTATCCAGCAGCTGACGGTAGCGCAGCACGTCCTGATAGGCCTGAACGGTCTGCAAGGCCATACTTTCTGTGGAATCGAGGAAATCGAAATATTTCGCCTGTTCGTCATAACCCAGTTGCTTGACCGTGTTATAGGTCTGCAGGCCCTGGAACAGGTTCTGGCTCAAGCTCAGCTTCCAGCCACGGGTGGTGTAGTTCTGGTCGGCTACGGCCACGGTGCTGGGGTAGTCGTAACGCTGACGATTGGATTCGTAACTCAGATCAACTGTTGGCATGTAACCCGCCCGGCCTACGTTTACATCCTGGCCGGCTCCGCGAAACTGGTGCAGTTTGGCCAGCACTTCCGGGTTGTTCAGAATAGCCTGCTGCACAGCAGCTGTGACTTCAATGGCACTGGCCTGCTGTGGCAGCAATGCAGCAACACCGGCCAGGCCGATGGCTACCGACAAACTGATGGATTTGCGCAAATTTCTCATCGATACTATCCCATATGAAATATATGATTTTTTTTAAACAAAAAGTTAAAACACAATACAATCAAATTATACACACGGATTTTTACTGACGCTGCCAGTTTTTTACATAAATAATGCCATGCGATTGATCTGTTCCCGGCCTGCCACACTCCGCAAAATGCCCGTGCACAACATGCCTTGCACGGCGTGGGGCTGGCTGCGCCTGCTGCTGCCTGTGCTGTTCAGCTGCTTGCTGTGCCTGGGAGTAACCGGCAGCAGCCTGCCCAGCGAGCAGACAGTGTCACGCTATGGCCCGCAGGCACAGCGGCTGTACCGCGACTGGCAAACCATGCTGAACAATGCCGGCAGCAGCGATAATCAGCGCCTGAAAGAAGTGAATGAATTTTTCAACCGTCGCATCACCTATGCCGAAAACAGCCAGGTGTGGCGGCAGGAAGATTACTGGGCGACACCGCTGGAAACCTTTGGCAAGGGCATGGCGGACTGCAAGGGCTTCGTGATAGGCAAATACGTGTCCCTGCGCATGCTGGGCGTGGCCCCGGACAAGATCCGGCTGACTTATGTGAAGGCCCGCATTGGCGGCCCTTCCAGCAATGTCACCCAGGCGCATATGGTGCTGGCATACTATCCTAGTCCGATGGTGGAGCCGCTGATTCTGGATAACCTGATCACCAGCATCCAGCCAGCCTCGCAGCGCCCAGACCTGATCCCAGTGTTCAGCTTCAATATGGAAAGCATCTGGGTGGGTGGAACACAGAACAACAATGTCAACCGGCTGACCCGCTGGAAACAGCTGCTGGACAAACTGAAAACGGAAGGTTTTACCTTTTGAGCACCCCCGTGAAATCACGCAAGCTTTCCCTGGTGCAGCGCCTGTGGCTGTTGCTGCTGTTGCTGGTAGCGCTGTCCATTGGCGGTGCGCTGATTGCCAATCTGCTTAATGCACGCAGCTATCTGGAACAACAGCTGAGCGCGCAAAGCGCTGACACCGCTAATGCACTGGCCCTGATGGTGACCCAGTACAAGGCGGACCCGGTGATGGCGCAAACCCTGCTGGGCGCAGCCTTCGAACAAGGCCACTTTGCCGAGATCAGCTGGGAAGGCGTACCAGCCGAACAGGCCATCCATCTGCGCAACCGCAACGGCTTTGAAGACACCCCGGCGTGGTTCCGCCAGTTACTGCCGCTGAAACCGCAAACTGGCCTGGCACAAGTCAGCAATGGCTGGCTGCAGGCAGGCCGCATCGTGGTCAGTGCGCATCTGGGTTATGCCTACAGCTCCTTGTGGCAGGGCGCACTGCAAACCGTATTCTGGCTGCTGATCATCGGCGTTGCCGCCGGGCTGCTCGGATTTTTCGACATCCGCAGCCTGCGTCGCGAACTGCATGCCGTCGTGGCACAAGCCCACGCCATCAGCGAACAGCGTTTCATGCGCATTCCCGTGCCCGGCATTCCGGAGCTGGCGGAAGTGGGCATGGCCATGAACCACATGGTGGAACGGCTGCAAAACTACCTGCTGGGTCTGCGCGACGAGGTGGACCGCCTGCGTCGTGAAGTGCTGACCGACAGCAGTACCGGCCTGCCCAACCGCGAAGCCTTTGAACAGCGCTTTGCCAGCCTGCTCGACCCGCAAGCAGACCCGGCCAGCGGTCATCTGCTGCTTATCCGGGTGGCCGGCCTGGCCGAGCTGAACCAGCGCCTGGGCGGACGGCGTACCGATGCCCTGCTCAAGCGGGTGGCTGATGATCTGTCCACCCAGTGCCAGACTCACCGTGGCTGGATGGCCACCCGCCTGCGTGGGGCCGACTTTGCCCTGTTCTGCCCGGAACTGGGTCACGACGAAGCTGGCAAGCTGGCCGATGAGCTTTGCCTGCTGTGGCCGGTGTACTGGACGATGGACCTTTCCGATCAGCCGGGGCTGGGCCATATCGGCATCACCCCCTTCCAGAGTGGCGACCAGCTGGCCGAGGTGCTGAGCCGCGCCAGCGACAGCCTGACTCTGGCCGAAACCCAGCCGCTTAACAGCTGGAGCATGGACAAGGCGGATGAAACAGCCAGCCATGAAATCCATCCAGACTGGAAAGCCCTGCTGGAAACCGCCTGCCAGGATGATTCGCTGCGCTTGCGCTGGTATCCGGTATGCGATGCTGACAAAACCGTGCTGTGGCATGAGGGCATGCTGTTCCGGCCGCAACAGGGCAGCGTTGCCGCCATGGGCGCGCTGCGCCTGGTTTCACAGGCCGCACGGCTGGGACTGGTACACCGGCTGGATATCAATACGCTGAGCCTGGCCCTGCGCCGTGGCCCGGCAGGGATACTGGCCGTCAACATGTCGCCCGCTTCCTTGCAGCACCCTGACTTCCTGCCGTCCATCCTGCAGCTGTTGCAGCATTACCCGGAACGCAAGATCAATTTTGAATTCCATGAAACCGGGCTGGATGAGCACTGGGAGCACTTTGTCGCCTTCAGCCGCGCCATTCGCCCGGCAGGCCACCAGCTGGCTGTGGAAATCCAGGGGCATAATCTGGCGTTGGTAGCCCGTACTCATGAGGCCAGCATCAGCTATCTGGTGCTGGACAATACCCTGACGCTGGGCATTCATGCCGACGAAGGACGCTCTGCCCTGCTGCGCGGCCTGCTGCGCATGGCTGCGCTGATGGGCGTTCAGCTGGAGGCCAAGGGCATTGCCAGCCCGGAGGATGCGGCAGCCTTGATTGACATGGGTGTGCACAGCCTGACCGGCCCGGCCATCAGCTGAGCAAGCACATTGCAACGCAAAGCCCTGCCCGTCTTGCTGGCAGGGCTTTTTGCTGCCGAGCCCACCAGGCACTGGGCAATAAAAAAGCCGACAGCGGGCAAGGCTGTCGGCCTGTCGGGTGAGGAGGGATTAGTCGGTGATCAGCTTGCCGTGATTGAGCAGGTTCTGGATGATCTGCGTATCCGAGGTATTGGCAATGCCGCCACCAAGGTCAGCCAGCGACACCCCCTTGAGTACGATGTCCACGGTATCGCTGCCGGCACCGGCACCCGTCTTGAAGCCACCGGATGCATCCACGTGCACGATGGTATCCGCCCCGCTCTGGGTGAAGTGCAGGTAGCTGGTGAGATTGCCGGTACTGCTGGCATGGTTCTCGCCCTGTAGTAGATCCTTCAGGTCCAGCGCCGAACCGCCAGCATTGTTGTGGTCGGCCAGATCAAAGTTGCTGATTGTGGTGCTTGCCACCGTGCTGCTACTGCCATTGGAAGCCAGCGTCCACTTGAAGGTATCCACACCGACACCATCGCTGACGCTATGGTTGCCGGAACCGAACACCGTTTCAGTCGCCAGGGTGGAGACATTGCCCGCCTTGTCAGTGAGGGTGGAAGTGTAGGTGGACACCCCGCTGCCTGTCGGCAGGTGCTGTGCCTCGCTGATGACCCCATGGGCAATGTCGCTGCTGGTGATAAGGTGGCTGGAGCTTGTGCTCACACCGCCCTCAAGCGCGGTAAAGGTAAGCGTATCGCCCGCCACTGCACCAGTGCCGGCCAGGGAAACATCTACTTCCAGGTTACTGCCTTGGGCCGTCCCGGTGATATTGTCCACTTTCAGACCGGTTGCTCCGCCACCCGAGTTGTCCACCACGAAGGTCAGGGTATTGTTGCCGCTGACAAACAGACCGCTGGCACCGCTCAGGTCAACATGCTGTACGGTGGTCCACAGGCTGCTGTAGGACAGACCGGTATCCTTGCCATTCAGCCAGATGTGTACATTATCGTCGGCCGACAGGTCGAAGCTGAGCAGCACCGATGCCAGCACTGCGGTAGACGATATATTGAAAGTAGTCTGGTAGCTGTAGCTACCGTTCTTGTCATCCATATCGCCAATCCACTGCGATTTGCTGTAGTCATCGGTCACCCAGTTCTTGCCGCTGGCATCGGACTGGCCCACCACCGTGGCCGACGTCAGGTTAGCTTTGTCCGGCGCACTGACCAGGGTGTAATGACCATCGGTCTTGCCGGCAGACAATGCATTGCCGCCGTTGTTCACCCCGGTGTTGAACAGATTGGAGATGGTTGCCGCCGAGGTGGCAGCCGACATGCCCGCCGCTGTCGGTGCAATGGTATCCAGCGTGTCGAAGCCGCTATCGCTGGCTGCATTGCCGGCCTTGTCGATCACACTGGCGCTGATCGTGATCTGGCCCTGGTTCAGATTGCTCAGGTCCAGTTTCACATCCGCGGTGTTCCAGCTGCCATCTGCCTTGACGATAACGGCGCTGGTCTCGGAGTTTGCACCATCGGTAAAAGTTACGTAGACAATCTGGCCCGCTTCCACGCCATGGGTAGTACCGCTGACCGTTACCGCACCATATTCGGACTTGTTGAAGTATTGGTCGCCGCCGCTGCCATCATCGGTAATGATGATGGTGGCTGTTGTATCCACCTTCAGTACATGGCTGGCCTCTACTGCCGGGTTGCCTGCCTTGTCGCTCACATCGGCGATCACGGTATAGCTCTTGGCATCAGTCAGTTTGGCCACATCGCCAGCTGGTACCGATGTGCTCCAGCTACCATTGCTGACGGTGGCACTATAGTGCTGGCCATTGAGCACGACATCCACGGTCTGCCCGTTTTCGGCACTGGTGCTACCACTGATGGTCAGTACCTGCTTGTGCTCAAGCGCGTTGATGACATCATCACCGGCGATCTTGCCAATGGTCAGCGTCGGAGCCGTGGCATCCAGCTTGTCCTTGTTTTCGGCAGTGGCAACATTGCCTGCCAGATCGCTCACCTGCGCCTTCACGGTCACCGCACCATCCACCAGCGTAGACAGGCTGCTGGCCGGAATACTCCAGCTGCCGTTGGCGGCAACCGTGCTGCTCACAGTCACCACATGGCTGGCACTGTCAGTAAAGCTTACCGTCACCGTCTGGCCTGCTTCCACGCCCGTGGTGCTGCCGCTGACCACCGCGACCATGCTCTCGCTCTTGTTGAACACGCCGTCGCTGCCGCTACCGTCATTGGCAATGGTGATGATGGCCTGGGTATCTACCGCAAAAGCGGTACCAAAGCCGGTAGCCGTGGCACCGTTGGCATCTACGGCCTTGACCAGCGGAATGTACACACCGTCGCCCAGGCTGTCAGTGACGCTGACCGACCATTTGCCACTGGCATCGGCGGTGGTGGTATAGCTGTGGCCGTTCAGGCTGACCGTAATCTGGCTGTTAGCGTCCGCCGTACCGGTAAGAACCGGGGTCTTGTCGGCGGTGATGCTGTCTGCCGCATTGCTGCCGGTATCGTTGGCGGCATCATGTTGCAGGTGGCCGGTGGGAATGCCCGGCTGGGTATAGCTTGCCTCCGCCGACGGCGAGGTATTGCCGCCCTTGTCGGAGACCGTGGCGGTCAGCGCAATGGCAGCACCGGCAGCCGGGGCAGCCATGCTCAGCGAGATGACACCACCCTGATAGCTGTAGCTATTGTTGCTGGCATCCACCAGCTTGCCGCTGGCATCCAGATGCAAGGTCAGGTCGGTATTGCCGCTGCCGGTCAAATGCACCGAGCCACCATCCACCAGTACCGCCTGGTCATTGGCATTGAGTGTGACCTGTGCGGTGACGCTGCTGCCCGGTTGCAACAGGTTGACGATATTGTTGCCGTTCTGCTCCAGGCTGACTTGCAGCGTAGCCAGTCCACCCTGATCCCAGTACACCACCTGGATGGTGTGCTGGTTGTTGGCCGCACTGTCCAGATGGATGTTGTACCCGGCTGTAGCCGGCGACTGGTTATTGGTTTCCTGGGCCACAACCTTGCCATCGATCAACAACATATAGCCATCATCGGCACGTACCGCGATGGTGTAGTTGCCTGCCGTGGCAGTAAATACGCCGCCGGTTTCCACGATGGCGCGCGAAGTGGTGCCATAGCTGCTGCCCAGTTGCAGGCCGGTACCGGTACTGCCATTGCTGTTGCTGATGAAGTCGGCCAGCGCTCCTGTCGTACCCAGATTGCTGTTGACCGCCAGCGAACCATCCTGCCAGGCACCGGTACTGGTACCGAAATTGAGCGACTGGGCAATAAAGGTGGCGGTCGGGTTCAGATTGACCAGATCCCCCAGCACGGTCGCCAGGGCGCTCTGGCCGTTTACCGGCGTACTGATATGGGCATCATCGATACCGAAGTAGTTGCTATAGCTGTAAGTTCCGCTGGAAACAAAGCTTACTTGCGGCGCATCCGGTGCCGTGATATCCACGGCCAGGCTGTGTTTGGCTTCTGTGGCCGGGTTACCGGCCTTGTCGCTGACATCGGCAGTAATGGTGTAGCTCTGGCCATCGGTCAGCTTGGACACGGCAGTAGCCGGGACTTCGGTACTCCAACTGCCGTTGCTGACGGTTGCGCTGTAATGCTTGCCATCGAGTACCACATCGACCAGCTGGCCATCCTCGGCACTGGTGGTACCACTGATGGTCAGCGGCAGTGCGTACTCCTTGGCATTGATGATGTCATCACCGGCAACCGTGTTGATCACAATGGTGGGGGCGATGGTATCCAGCTTGTCGTCATGGCTGGTCTCGGCAAGGTTACCTGCCTTGTCCACCACGCTGGCACTGACACTGATGCTGCCCTGATTCAGGCTGCCCAGCTCCACCTTTACCCCTGCCGTTGTCCAGCTGCCATCTTTCTGAACCGTCACGGCGGCCATTTCGGCATTGGCACCATCCGTAAAGGTGATATAAACCGTGCGGCCTTCTTCGACACCCGTGGTCGTACCGCTTACCACCACATTGCCGGATTCGACCAGATTGTAGGTCTGGTCACTGCCACTGCTGTCATTGGTAATCGTGATAGTGGCCAGGGTGTCCAGCTTATCGGCATGGCTGTCGCTGGCGGTGTTGCCGGCCACATCGCTGACTTGCGCTTTTACCGTCACCGCACCGTCCACCAGGCCGCTCAGGCTGCTGGACGGCACGCTCCAGCTGCCGTCCTTGCCCACCGTGGTATCGACACTGACAACATGGCTTTGGCTATCAGTAAAGGTCACCGTTACCGTCTGGCCTTCTTCCACGCCCGTGGTGCTGCCGCTGACCACGGCACCGGCGGCTTCGCTCTTGTTGAACACGCCGTCACTGCCGCTGCCGTCGTTGCTGATGGTGATGCTGGCGGTAATATCCACGGCCAGTTCATGGCTGGCCTGTGCGGCTGGGTTACCGGCCACATCATGGACATCGGCAGTGATGGTATAGCTGGTGGCATCCGCCAGCTTGGCAACATCAGCGGCCGGGACTTCGGTACTCCAGCTGCCATTGCTCACTGTGGCGCTGTAATGCTGGCCATTGAGCACGACATCCACAGTCTGACCGTCTTCGGCGCTGGTACTGCCACTGATGGTCAGCGCCAGCTTGTGTTCAACTGCATTGACAATGTCATCACCTGCCAGGCCACTATCAATGCTGACGGTGGGTGCCTGCAAGTCAACGCCATAGCTGTGGTCTGCACTGGCATCGGCCGTATTACCGCCAATGCTGCTGGTAGTGACGCTAGCGTGGATATTGCTGTCGTTCTTGAGGTCATCACTGCTGACCGGAATGCTGTAGCCCAGCTTGCCGTTACCCAGATCGATCACCTGGCCGCTTGTGTCGTGGCCATGCACGGTCAGGGTAACGGTGTCACCCACCTTCACATTGCTACCAACGGTGCCAGTGACCGTGACGGTGTTGCCGCTGCCTTCCTGGATGTTCAGTACATTATCGGCGGTAAGCGGATCTACCGTGATGCTGGCTTTGGGCGTGGACAAGTCGACCAGATAGTCATGATCGGTCGATACGGTCGCGGTGTTGTTATAGCTGTCGCTCACCCCCACCGTGGCATGGATGCTGGTGGCACTGGACAGATCGCCCGTTCCCACATTGCGGGAGAAGCCAAGATGGCCGTTGATCTCGATCACTTCGGTGGTGTAGGTGGCACCGCCAATGGTCAGCGTCACCTTGTCGCCCAGCTTGGCATCGCCACCCACCGTACCGGTGATGGTAACGACATCACCATAGTACTCATTGAGGTTGAGGATGTTGTCGGCAGTGACATTGTCAACGGTAATGGTTGCCGTGGGCAGCGTGCTGTGCAGCGTGGCATCGTCCATGCCCTGCCCGGACGTATTGCCCACCGCATCTGTCTGGGTGGCGGTTACGGTAACGGTACTGCCATCGGCGGGCTTGGCAATGTCCAGTGTCACGGTGCCATTGCTATAGCTGGCGGTAACAGCGGTGTCAGCGCCGGTCACGCTGCCATCAGCATGCACCACCAGGGTAGTGACATGGCCGCCATCATTCACCGTGATGGTGGCACTGCCGTTCTTGGCCAGGTCGGCGGCATCCAGCTTGACGGTGGCCTCTACCTTGCCATTGACCAGCTCGGCGGCATTGATGACGCCATCGGGCGTTCCATGCTCGCTGATGGCCACGGTCGGTACGGCCGGCGGCGTGGTATCGATGATGGCGGTAGCGGTGGCGTTAGCGGTAGCCCCTGCCGTATTGGTACTGGTGGCAATCAGCGTATCGGTGCCATCCGGCAGCGGCGTGGTGGGCGTGACATACCAGTTGCCATCGCTGCCGACTACCGTGCTACCCACCACCGCACCGGCGGCATTGGTCACAACTACGGTCAGGCCGGGAATGCCAGTGCCATGAATGGTGGGCGTGGAATCATTGGTGGCACTGATATTGTCGATGGTAAGGCTGATGGGTGCGGCAGCATTCGGGGTGGTATCTGCCTGTACCGACTGGGTGCCAAGCACCGCAGCGCCAGCGGTGTCTGGCAGCGGGCCGTTCAGCGTTTCGCTCACGCGCATCAGCCGCACAAAGCCGTGGCTGCCTTCATCACCGGTTCCGGCTCCGTTCAGGCCGGCGGCGGCAGGATCAAGCTGGGCCAGCGGATCCTGGCCGTTTTCCAACGCGGCCAGCACTTGCTGTGCTTCCGGAGCCAGCTTGGCTACAGCAGCTTCGCTTTTATCCGTGGTCTGCGGCTGCAGCGTTTCGTCAGTCAGCGCCATTTCGCGCGGGCCATCGACATTGAGCACTGCACCGTCAGCGCGACCTACCGATAGCGTTGCGCCATCCAGCAGCACCACATGCTCACCCGGCTGGATGATGTCGCCGGCCTTGAGAATGCGTTCATGCCCTTGGGCATCGATGGCTTTGACCACACCGTTGACGGCGACAACCTGACCTTGGATAGCGGGGGTACTCATGACTGACTCCTGAAGACGCAATATGCACTTCGGTCAGCTTATGCAGTGATGTCAGAGAAATATATTGTACTGAAGGGCAGATATTCTTTTATTTTCAGAAAATTCACATGCACATTTGAAAAAATAGCCGCATTGCAAACCAGCAAGGCGGCTGTGTCCTGTGCTGTGGCATACATCCTAGTGGCCCGTCAGCTTCAGCAGCAGTTGCAGGCGGTCTTCCACGCCAAATTTCTGGAATACCGAGGTGAGATGGGCTTTCACCGTACGTTCAGAAATCTCCAGCAAACGGGCGATGTCCTTATTGGCCCGCCCCTCACGCAGGGCAGCCACCACATCCTGTTCCCGCTCTGACAACCGGGTACGCCAGTCTGGCGCGGCAGCCGCCGGCAGCTGTCGACCAAAGCGCGCGCACAGCTGCTGCATGATGCTGCGCCCCACCCAGGTGCCACCGGCCTGCACCGTGTCAAATACCTGCAGCAGCAGATCTGGCGTACTCATGGCGTGGGCGTATGCCACGGCCCCCCACTGCAACCAGCGCAAGCCCTCTTCGTCCTGCGGCAGCGAGCTGAGCGCCAGCACCCGGCAATGCCGGCAGGCGTACAGGATGTCCTGTTCGCCTGCCACGGTGCCGGCCAGGTCGAGCAAGACCAGGCTGTCCGCTGGCACGCTGCTGCGGTTGAGCGCCGCCAGATCAGGCAGGCGCACGGCATCTTGCAGTTGCAGGCTGTCTGCCCAGCCATCCGCCAGCGCACTACTGGCCGTAATCAGTATCACCATATCGCTCATCGCTCGGTAAAGGCCTCTGCCTTGGCACGCAGTACCGGTTTCAGCAGATAGGAAAGAATGCTCTTCTTGCCGGTCATGATGTCCACCTGCGCCACCATACCGGGGATGATGGGCAGATGCTTCTCGCCCAGCGCGCCCTGTTTGGTACGCACTTTCACGATATAGAAAGCATTGCCTTTGTCGTCGGTAACGGTATCAGCACCGATTTCCTGCAGGCTGCCTTCCATGCCGCCGTACACGGTGTAGTCGTAGGCGGTAAAGCGCACCATCGCGTGTTGTCCCGGGCGCAGAAAGGCGATGTCACGCGGCGACACCCGGGTTTCAATCATCAGCGAATCTTCCAGCGGCACGATTTCCAGAATGTCCTTGCCCGGCTGCACCACGCCGCCAATGGTATTGACGAACAGGCGCTTGACCTCGCCCTTGACCGGCGAGCGCACCTCGGACAGTTTCACCTTGTCGGCCAGGCCGGAGCTGCCGGCAGACAGGCTGTTGATCTTGCCCATGGTTTCGGACAGCTCGGCGCTGGCCAGATTGCGGAAGTTAAGTTCCACTTCCTGGATCTTGTGGTTGGCTTCGCTGATGGCAGCCTGCAGCTTGGGAATCTGTGCGCTGGCCATGTCACGCTCACCCTGATAACGCGACACGTCGCGCTGCAAGCGCAGCAGGTCCACGTCCGATACCGCACCGGATTCCTTCAAGGGCTTGGTGACAGCCAGTTCGCGCTGAGTCAGCTGGTAGCCTTGCTGCGCCTGGGTCAGCTTGGCGCGTACCTCGCTCAGTTCTTGCGAGCGCTGGGTCAGCTCCTGCCGGGCGATGGACACATTGGCATCCAGTTCGCGGCGCTTGGTCTGATACAGGTCGGTTTCCTGCCGGGCAATGTCGGCTGCCTGCTGCGTCACTTCCTTGGGCAGTTCGAACGGCACATTGTTGGCAATGGCGCGCAGGCGCGCCGCCTTGGCCAGCAAGGACAGATACTGCGCCTGATTTTCGTTCAGCGACGACACAAAGCGGGTGTTGTCGATATTCAGCAGCAGCTGGCCTTTCTGCACGATCTGGCCTTCCTTGACCAGGATCTTCGACACCACGCCGCCATCCAGGCTCTGGATATGCTGGTTTTGCGATACCGGCACCACCTTGCCTTCACCGCGCGCCACTTCGTCAATCTGCGCCAGTGCCGCCCACAACAGTGCTACCAGCAACAAGGCCAGCATGCTCCAGACGAATATCCGTGGCCGGCCCGGACTTTGCTCCAGAATCGCCCAGTCACCATCGGTGGCAAAGTCCTGTCTATCCTGCAGATCGCGCGCCGCCGCCCAGTCCATCAGCTTGTCCCAGTAGGGAGAAGTACGGCCCTGACCACCACGAATCCAGCCTTGCAGGCGTTGTTTCCAAGTCGTTTTCATCAGCCTGCCCTCCCCACCTGCCCCTGCTGCAGAGCCTGAATCACCGCGGCCTTGGGGCCATCGGCCACAATGGCACCGTTATCAATCACGATCAGCCGGTCCGCCAGCTCCAGCAAAGCGTTGTGATGGGTGACCATGATCATGGTCTTGCCAACCATCACCTTCTGCAGCGTCTGCTTGATCTGCCCTTCGGTGGTGTTGTCCATATTGCTGGTGGGCTCGTCCATCAGCAGGATAGGTGGTGCATTGAGCAGCGCACGGGCAATGGTCACCGCCTTGCGCTGACCACCGGACAGCGAATCTC
The DNA here is from genome assembly GCF_009856625.1 of Aquitalea denitrificans. Taxonomy (GTDB): domain Bacteria; phylum Pseudomonadota; class Gammaproteobacteria; order Burkholderiales; family Chromobacteriaceae; genus Aquitalea; species Aquitalea denitrificans. Next base: position 113,113 of record NZ_CP047241.1, on the reverse strand, counting down.
CACGTTCGCCGATAATCATGTCAAAACCCTGCGGGTGACCGTTGATGAAGTCGGATAGCCCGGCCAGCTCGGCGGCAGCGGCCACGCTGGCGTCGTAGGCATGCGGTGCACCCATGGCGATGTTCTGCCGCAAGGTGCCGTAAAACAGCACGGCATCCTGCGGCACATAGCCGATATGGCGGCGCAGTTCTGCCGGATCGATCTGGTTGATGTCGATACCATCAACACGCACCGAGCCTTCCGTCGGGCGGAACAGCCCCAGAATCAGCTTCTGCAGCGTGGACTTGCCGGAACCCACCCGGCCGATGATGGCCACCCGCTCGCCAGCCTTGATCTTGAACGAGACATTACGCAAGGCCAGCTGCGGATTGTCCGGATAGCTGAACGACACATTGCGGAACTCGATCTCACCCTGGAAGCTGGTGCGGTGGAAGAAGTTGGCATCCTGCGGCCGCTCCACCGGCATGCTCATGAAACCGTCCAGCGAGGACAGCGAGGTCTTGGCGTTGTGATACTGGGTCAGCAAGCCCACCAGTTGGCCAAGCGGGGCCATGGCGCGTCCGGACAGCATCACGGCAGCAATGACGCCACCTTGCGAGGTATTGCCATCCATGATCTGGTACACCCCCAGCACCAGCATCACGATGGACACCAGTTGGGTGATGAAACCGGCAAAGGTATTGGCCGAGGTGGCCAGCAGCTTCAAGCGCGCGCCCACTTGGGCCAGAAACAGCGTGCCCTGCTCCCAGCGCCCCTGTTGCTGGCCTTCGGCGGCCAGGATCTTGATGGTTTCCAACCCGGCCAGGTTTTCCACCAGTTGGGCATTGCGCTGAGCCGAAGCGCGCAAGGTGGCCTCGGTCAGCTCCTTCATCTTTTCCTGAATCAGCAGGGCAAACACAATCATCAGCAGCCCCCCCACCAGTACCGGCAAGGTCAACAGCGGGGATATCCACAGGATCACCAGCAGGAAGATCAGCACGAAAGGCAGGTCGATCAGGGCGGTGATGGAGGCCGAGGCGATAAAGTCGCGCACAGTTTCAAAGGCACGCAGATTGGACGAAAACGCGCCCACCGAGGCCGGGCGGGCCTCCATGCGAATACCCAGCACCCGTTCCATGATCAGGCTGGACAGCGTCACATCCACCCGTTTGCTGGCCAGGTCGATCAGATAGGCGCGGGTCATTTTCAGCAGGAAATCGAATACCAGCGCCAGCAGGCCGCCAATGGCCAGCACCCACAGCGTTTCGGTGGCCATATTGGGCACCACCCGGTCGTACACATTCATCGACACCAGCGGAATCACCAGCGCAAACAGGTTGATCAGCAAGGCGGCAATCATGGCGTCGCGATACAGCGGCAGGCCGCCGTAGACGGTTTGCCAGAACCAGTGGCGCGAGCGGATTTCACCCAGCTCCGGCGCACGGCGTTCAAAATTGAAGCGGGGACGGACAAAAATGGCCAGCCCCAGGTATTTGCCAGCCAGTTCATCCAGCGAGATGCTGACTTCCGACTCGGTCAGCTCGGAGAAGCTCACCCGTGCCATGCCGCTGACCGGGTCGATGGCACGCAGGATGCAAGCTTCGTCCCCTTCCAGCAGCAGCACCGCCGGTAACAGCGCATCACGCAGCTTGTCCAGCGGTTGACGCACCACCCGCGAAGTCAGGCCGATCCGCCGTGCCGAACGCGAGAACATCGACGGATTAAGCCGGTTATTGCTCAGCGGAATGCCGGCTACCAGCGATTCGCGGGTGGCGTTGATGCCGTAGCCACGTGCCAGGGCAAACAGACAATCCAGCAAGGGATCGAGATGTGTTGCCTGCAGGGGAATGGAATCATGTTGTCCAGCCTGGGACGGGGAATGCATGCGCTGCCCTTTAGATGCTTTTGTCGTGAGCGATGAGTTTGGTTCGCCCTTAATGACGACATTCTAATCGAAGCTCTAAAGCCAGCAAGATGTTAAGAACAGTTAAAATATTTACTTTAAAATACAACTGATTTACTGGCTTATTTTCAGCAGGAAATTTCAATTCTGCCATTCAGAAACAAGAAAACCTGCCATAGGCAGGTTTTCTTGAGTTGCCAGACCAGCCGATGTCTAGGCCGGCTTGCGCTTGAAGGTGCGGGCAAAGCCCAGCACGCAGGCAAAAAACAGTACGCTGATTGCCACTTCCCACAGCGCCAGCGTCTGCGACAGGCCATGGTCTCCCCAACTGCGCATGATGCCCTCGGTAAAAAAGGCCAGAATGAACATGCTGGACCACTGATAGGTATACAGCCGTTCCTTGAGAATGCCCATCAGCGGTGCCAGCAGGATGACTGCCTTGAGTGCCAGAAAGGAACCACCCGGCCGTACCGGGGCCAGCCACAGCTCCCAGGCCAGGGTCAGCAGAATCAGGGCTACCAGACTGGCGGCCGCGCCATAGTGAAACAGTTTTCGGTTCATTTTTCCTGATTTCCGACCGTGACGGCACGCCCCGGGCGCGACATGAATACGGCCATGATGATGCCTACCTCGTACAGCAGCCACAAAGGCACGGCCAGCATGGTTTGCGACAACACATCCGGCGGCGTCACCACCGCAGCCACCACAAAAGCCCCGACGATGACATAAGGCCGGCCTTCACGCAGCTTGGCCACCGACACCACGCCCATGCGCACTAGCACGATGACGATGATGGGTACCTCGAAGGTGACACCAAACGCAATGAACATGCCCATCACGAAAGACAGGTACTTGTCGATGTCGGTCATCATGCTGACGCCGCTTGGTGTCATCATCGAGAAAAAGTGGAAAGCCACCGGAAACACCAGGAAATAGGCAAAGGACATGCCCAGCAAAAACAGCAGCACGCTGGCCACCACCAGGGGCAGGATCAGTCGCTTTTCATGGCTGTACAAACCCGGTGCCACAAAGGCCCATACCTGGTACAGGGTATTGGGCAGTGAGATGAGAAAGGCCACCAGCATGGTGAGCTTCATCGGCACGAAGAAGGTGGCCGTCACCTCGGTGGCAATCATGCTGCCACCATTGGGCAGCGCATCCAGCAAGGGCTTGGCCAGTATGTGGTAGATGTCGCCAGACCAGTGGAACAGGCCGAGGAAAACCAGCATCAGGCCCAGAATGGCGCGCACCAGCCGTGTGCGCAATTCCAGCAGGTGGGCAAGCAGAGGTTGTTCGTTCATGCGTGGGGACGGGACTCGGTAGAAGGCTGACTGGCAACCGCTGGCGGGGTATCGAACAGATCAAGCTGATTTTCGTCACGCGGCGGCGCATCGGCGGCAGCTTTCTCTTCCACCACGGCGGAGGCTACGGTAGCCGGTGCTGCCTCGGCCTGCAGGTCCAGCCCACCATGAATGGTGTGGGCAGCTTCCTCCAAGGGTGCCACCGCCTCGCCGGAAAGCTGCTGTAGCTGGGCGGACTGCTCGGCCATCACCTCGCGCACGCCCTGCACTTCGCTTTCCATCTGGGAACGGAAGCTGTTGGCGGCATCCTGGATATCGTTGCGCAGGCCATCCAGCCCGTTCAGATTAGCTTGCTGGTGGATGTCGGCCTTGACGCTGGAAACAAAGCGCTGCGCCCGCGCTACCAGCGCACCCAGGGTGCGGGCAACGGTAGGCAGGCGCTCCGGCCCCAGTACCACCAGGGCGACGATGCCGATCAGGAGGATTTCACCAAAACTGATATCGAACACGATGCGGCCCGCGGCTTATTTCTTGTCGGATTCGTTGTCGATGATGCGACCGGTTTCGGCAGGCTTGTCGGCTTTCTCATTCTCGCCCTTCATGCCTTCCTTGAAGCCGCGCACAGCACCGCCCAGGTCTTCACCCACGTTTTTCAGTTTTTTGGTACCGAAAATCAGCACCACGATCAGCAACACAACCAGCCAGTGCCAGATACTGAAAGAACCCATTGCTACTTCCTTTCAAAATGATCAGGCGCGCCCGGCATGCGGCGCGCCGGCAAACCGTCAGCCCTTGTGGCCAAAAACATGTACATGCAGGTGGAACACTTCCTGGCCGCCACCGTGACCGGTATTGATGCCGGTCTTGAAGCCACCTTCCAGCCCCTGCTCGGCGGCCAGACGCGGCACCAGGCCCATGATGCGACCCAGCAGTGCTTCGTGCTCCGGACCGCAGTCGGCCAGCGAGGCCACATGCAGTTTCGGAATGATCAGAAAATGTACCGGTGCAAGCGGACGGATATCGTGAAATGCCACGACATCGTCGTCTTCGTAAACCTTGTTGCAGGGAATATCCCCTGCTGCGATCTTGCAGAAAATGCAGTCACTCATAACGTGGTCCTGTACGCAGAATTCAGGAAGGACGGGAGGCTTTTTCGTCGATGCCGGAAATACCTTCGCGGCGATGCAGCTCCATCAGCACATCCTCCGGACGCAAGCCATGATAAGTCAGCAATACCATGGTGTGGAACCACAGGTCAGCAACTTCACGCACCAGGTGCAGCTTGTCCTTGTCCTTGGAGGCCATGATGGTTTCCGCAGCTTCCTCGGCCACTTTTTTCAGGATGGCGTCTTCGCCCTTGTGGAACAGGGAGGCGACATAGGACGACTGGGGACTCGCCTCGCGGCGGGCTTCCAGTGTATCGGCAACCGTCTTGAGCACATCGAAAGTCATGATGCTTCACCTTTGCATACTGGGAATTCGGCAAGTATAGGCCGATTCGCTCATCGGCCGTTAGCGCAGGACACGGCCTGCCATTGTAGCGACTGCGCGTGATAATGAATTGATACGGAGCAATTTAATGCTTGTGCTGATAAATGGCGTCCGGGTCTTTCAGCACTGCATCCACGACCGTCCAGCCACCCTTTTCAAACCGGCGGTAGAAGCAGCTCTCGCGGCCGGTATGGCAGGCAATGCCACCAGCTTGCTGGATCTGCATCACGATCACGTCGCCGTCGCAATCCAGGCGCAGTTCCTGCACGGTTTGCAGATGGCCGGATTCCTCGCCCTTTTTCCACAGCTTCTGGCGCGAACGGCTCCAGTAGTGGGCAATGCCGGTGTCAGCCGTCAGTTGCAGGCTTTCGCGGTTCATCCAGGCCACCATCAGCACGCGGCCGGTGGCACTGTCCTGGGCAATGGCAGTTACCAGGCCCTGGGCATCCCACTTCACCTCATCCAGCCAGTTGCTCATAGCCGCACCTCGATGCCTGCATCACGCATGGCTTCCTTGGCCTCGCGCACCGTGTATTCACTGAAGTGGAAGATACTGGCCGCCAGTACGGCATCGGCCTTGCCCAGCTTCACCCCATCCACCAGATGCTGCAGATTACCCACGCCGCCGGAGGCAATCACCGGAATGCCCACCCCTTCGGACACGGCACGGGTCAGCGGCAGGTTGAAGCCGATCTTGGTGCCGTCGCGGTCCATGCTGGTGAGCAGGATTTCACCGGCACCGTATTCCTGCATCTTCTGCGCCCATTCCACGGCATCAATGCCGGTACGGTTGCGACCGCCATGGGTGAACACTTCCCAGCGGTCGTTTTCCGGCGTAACCGCCTTTGCGTCCACCGCCACCACAATGCACTGGCTGCCAAACTTGGCCGCGGCTTCGCGCACCAGTTCCGGATTGGTGACAGCGGCGGTATTGATGCTGACCTTGTCGGCACCGGCATTAAGCAGACGACGGATGTCTTCCACCTTGCGCACGCCACCACCCACGGTCAGCGGAATGAACACCTGCTCGGCCACCGATTCGATCACGTGCAGGATCAGGTCGCGGTCGTCAGAGCTGGCGGTAATGTCCAGAAAGGTAAGCTCGTCGGCACCCTGCTCGTTGTAGCGACGGGCAATTTCTACCGGGTCGCCGGCATCGCGCAGGCCGACAAAGTTGACGCCCTTGACGACGCGACCGGCAGTCACGTCCAGGCAGGGGATAATGCGTTTGGCCAGAGTCATGTTCACGACACAAAAAAAGCTTGGCCGAAATGGATTCGGCCAAGCTGGGGTTTAAGGCAGGATCAGGCCTCGGACAGTTCGTCGGCCAGCGTCTGCGCAGCAGCAAAATCAATGCTGCCCTCGTAGATGGCGCGGCCGGTGATGGCGCCTTCGATGCCTTCGTCCTCAACGCCACACAGATTGCGCACGTCGTCGAGATTGGTCAGGCCGCCGGAGGCAATCACCGGAATGGTCAGTGCCTGGGCCAGCTTGACGGTGGCTTCGATATTGACGCCATTCATCATGCCGTCACGACCGATGTCGGTGTAGATCACCGAGTTGACACCGTAGTCCTGGAAACGCTTGGCCAGATCGATCACATTGTGATTGGTGATCTTGGCCCAGCCATCGATGGCCACCATGCCGTCCTTGGCATCCAGGCCGACAATCACCTGGCCGGGGAAGGCATCGCAGGCATCATGCAGAAAGCCCGGGGTTTTCACCGCGGCCGTCCCGATGATGACGTAGGACAGGCCCATGTCCAGGTATTTTTCGATGGTGTCCAGATCGCGAATGCCGCCACCCAGTTGTACCGGCATGTCATCGCCCACTTCCTGCAGGATGGAGCGGATGACATTCAGGTTCTTGGGTTTGCCGGCAAAGGCACCGTTCAGGTCCACCAGATGCAGACGGCGCGCACCCTGGTCTCGCCAGTGGGCGGCCACCTGGACCGGGTCATCGGAAAAGACGGTGGCATCGTCCATGACGCCTTGTTTCAGGCGTACGCATTGACCATCCTTGAGGTCGATAGCGGGTATAAGCAGCATGGTGCTAGATCAACGTAAGTTAAACACTGCCGTCCCATGCCAGGAAGTTCTTCATCATCTGAAGACCGGCACGGTGGCTCTTTTCGGTATGGAACTGCGTCGCAAAAATATTGCCACGCCCGACGATACAGGAAAACCTGTCCGGGTACTCACTTTCCGCCAGCGTCAGTGCTGCATCAGCCGGGGCAAAGTGGTAGCTGTGGACAAAATAGAAGCGTTCGCCATTTTCGATCCCGGCAAACAGCGGATGGGACGAAGTCTGGTAAACACGGTTCCAGCCCATGTGCGGCACTTTGAGGCGCTCGCCAGCGGCATCTGTCAGGTTAGCCGAAAACCGGACCACATTGCCCGGAAACAAGCCAAGTCCTGGCGTATCGCCTTCTTCACTGTGCTGGAAAAGCAACTGTGCACCCACGCAGATGCCAAAAAACGGCTTGGTCTGCGTGGTTTCACGTACGGCTTCGGCCAGACCGTAGCTGTTGAGCTCGCGCATGCAGTCCGGCATGGCGCCCTGACCAGGAAACACCACCTTGTCCGCCTTGACGATGGCTTCCGGGTCGCGGCTGAGGAAAATGTCCGCGCCCTGGTCGTTGACTGCCTGGATGGACTTGAGCACCGAGTGCAGATTGCCCATGCCATAGTCGATTACTGCGACTTTCATCTTGCCCCTAACTGTTCGGGTGAAGGTAGGCTGCGGCTCAGGCCGTCAGCGTGCCCTTGGTGGACGGCGTGGCACCGCCCATGCGTTCGTCCACTTCACAGGCCATGCGCAGCGCGCGGCCAAAGGCCTTGAAGATGGTTTCCGCCTGATGGTGGCTGTTTACCCCGCGCAGATTGTCGATGTGCAGGGTCACCATGCTGTGGTTGACGAAGCCGTGGAAGAACTCGGAGAACAGGTCGACATCGAACTGGCCGATGCTGGCGCGGGTGTATTCCACGTTGTACACCAGGCCGGGACGGCCGGAGAGGTCGATCACCACGCGGCTGAGCGCTTCGTCCAGCGGCACGTAGGCATGGCCGTAACGGCGGATGCCCTTCTTGTCGCCAATGGCCTTGGCAAAGGCCTGGCCCAGCGTGATGCCGATGTCTTCCACCGTGTGGTGGGCATCAATGTGCAAATCTCCCTTGGCCACGATGTCCAGGTCGATCAGGCCGTGGCGGGCAATCTGGTCCATCATGTGGTCGAGAAAGGGCACGCCGGTATCGAAATGGCTGCGGCCAGTACCATCCAGGTTCAGGGTGACGGTGATCTGGGTTTCCAGGGTATTGCGGGTAACGGAGGCTGTTCTCATGGTTTCAGGCAAAGTAGCCGGCCAGTGCAGCAAGCACGGCCGTGTTTTCATCCGGGCTGCCCACGGTGAGGCGCAGGCATTGGTCCAGCAGCGGGTGGCTGCCATGCAAGTTCTTGATCAGGATGCCATTTTTCTTCAGAAAGGCAAACAGTTCTGCGGCATCCGGCACGCGGATGGTGACAAAATTGGCCTGTGAATCAAATGCCGTCAGCGCGCTGTACTGGCGCAAGACCTGCAGCAGGCGCTGGCGTTCGTCGCGCAGGGTTTGTGCCTGCTGCATGAACACATCCAGATGGCGCAGCGCAAAGCGGGCGGCCGCCTGGGTCAGCACATTGATGTTGTAGGGCGGGCGTACCTTGTCCAGCTCGTCTATCCATTCGGCACAGCCTGCAGCATAGCCCAGGCGCAGGCCGGCCAGACCCAGCTTGGACAGGGTACGCATCACCAGCAGATTAGGGCGGCTGCCGGCCAGATCCATCAGGCTGTCGCTGGCAAAGGCCTGGTAGGCCTCATCCACCACCACCAGTCCCGGCGCGGCATCCAGCACCGCCAATACCTGCTCGCGGGAAAATTGCGGGCCGGTGGGATTATTGGGATAAGACAGGAACACCATCGCCGGTTGATGGGTGGCAATGGCCTCCAGCAAGGCTGGCAGATTCAGGCTGAAGTCGGCATTCAGCGGCACGCCGACATACTGCAGGCCGGAGAACAGCGCATTCATGCGGTACATGACGAAGGACGGTTCCAGCGCCAGCATCACCGCGCCGGGTCGCGCCAGCGCCTGGGCAATCAGGGTGATGATTTCGTCCGAGCCATTACCCAGCAGCACACTGGCGGCTGCCGGGATGTCAAACGCCGTCTTCAGTTCGTCCTTCAGCCCGCCGCCATGCGGATCGGGATAACGGTTGATGGCCACCTCGGCCAGGCACTGGCCCAGCTCGGCACGCAGTGCAGATGGCAGTGCGTACGGATTTTCCATGGCGTCCAGCTTGATGAGGCCGCTGGCGTCGGCCACGTGGTAGGCCTTGATTCCGGCAATTTCCGGACGGACCAGTTGCTTGGCAGTCAATGTCATGATGATGGGGCTGTGCCGGTTATCTTGCGCAACCGACCCGGCCATACAGGTCAACAGGGGCGTTGTCAGTACAACGCTGGAGGGGGCTATCCTACCGTGTTCGGTCGTTTTGGGCTAGCAGCGCCCGGTGCCGGACCGCCATGCTGGCGCAGGAAAACGACATTTCCATCGCCCAAAAAAAACAGGGCCGGCATTGGCGCGGCCCTGTCTTTAGCTGAAGCAATTTTGCTCAGGGTTCCAGCCGCAGCTCGGCAGCGCGGGCGTGGGCGGTCAGGCCTTCGCCATGGGCCAGTACGCTGGCAATCTTGCCCAGCTTCTGTGCACCAGCAGCAGACACGCGAATCAGGCTGGAGCGCTTCTGGAAGTCGTACACCCCCAGCGGGCTGGCAAAGCGCGCGGTGCGGCTGGTGGGCAGCACGTGGTTGGGGCCGGCGCAGTAGTCGCCCAGGCTTTCCGAGGTGAAACGGCCCATGAAGATGGCACCGGCATGGCGCAGCAGCGGCAGGCTGGCGTCCGGATCGGCCACCGACAGCTCCAGATGTTCCGGCGCAATGTAATTGGCAATCTCGCAGGCTTCGGCTAGGTCGCGCACCTGGATCAGCGCGCCACGGTTGCCCAGGCTGGCTTCGATGATGGCGCGGCGCGGCATGGTGGGCAGCAGCTTTTCAATGCTGGCTTCCACTTCGGCAATGTATTCCTCCGACGGGCACAGCAGGATGGCCTGGGCGATTTCGTCGTGCTCGGCCTGGCTGAACAGGTCCATGGCAATCCAGTCGGCCGGGGTGTTGCCATCGCTGATCACCAGAATTTCGGACGGGCCGGCCACCATGTCGATGCCCACCACGCCGAACACACGGCGCTTGGCAGCGGCCACATAGGCATTGCCCGGGCCGGTGATCTTGTCTACCTGCGGGATGGTTTGGGTACCATAGGCCAGCGCGGCCACAGCCTGGGCACCACCACAGGTGAATACCTTGTCCACACCGGCGATGAAGGCAGCGGCCAACACCAGGTCGTTACGCTCACCTTGCGGAGTGGGCACCACCATGATGATTTCGCCCACACCCGCCACCTTGGCCGGCATCGCGTTCATCAGTACCGAGCTGGGATAGGCGGCCTTGCCACCGGGCACGTAGATGCCCACGCGGTCCAGCGGGGTGACTTGCTGGCCCAGCAGAGTGCCGTCTTCGTCCTCGTAGCTCCAGGAATGCGCCAGCTGTTTTTCGTGGTAACGGCGTACGCGCTCGGCGGCGGCGCTCAGTGCCTGCTGTACTTCGGCGGACAGCCGCAGCCAGGCTGCTTCCAGTTGCTCACGCGACAGGGTGAGATCGGCCATGGAAGTGGCCTGCATGCGGTCGAAGCGATTGGTGTATTCCAGCACGGCGGCATCGCCACGCGCCTTGACGTCATCACAGATGGCCGCCACGGCGCTGTCCACTGCTGGGTCCTGCGCGGTTTCAAAGGCCAGCAGTGCTTGCAGTTGCTGCTGGAAATCAGCTTGGGTCGAAGACAGTTTCAGCATGGGATTCCGTTTCTGCCTTATGCCGGCACGGCAGAGGCAAAGGCATCCAGCACCGGCTGGATGCGGTCGTATTTGAGCTTGAGCGCGGCCTGGTTCACCACCAGACGCGAACTGATGTCGATGATGTGTTCCACCGCCACCAGATTATTGGCGCGCAGCGTGCCGCCGGTGGATACCAAGTCAACGATGGCATCGGCCAGCCCCACCAGCGGTGCCAGCTCCATCGAGCCGTACAGCTTGATGATGTCCACGTGTACTCCCTTGGCGGCAAAGTGTTCACGGGCGATTTTGGGGTACTTGGTGGCCACTTTCAGGCGCGCGCCCTGGCGCACGGCATTCTGGTAGTCAAAGCCGTTTTCCACCGCCACCATCATCTTGCACTTGGCAATGTTCAGGTCCAGCGGCTGGTACAGGCCCTCGCCACCGTGTTCGATCAGCACATCGCGCCCGGCAATGCCCAGATCGGCCGCGCCGTACTGTACATAGGTGGGGACGTCAGAGGCTCTTACAATCACCAGCCGCACGTCGTCATGGTTGGTACCGATGATGAGCTTGCGCGAGGATTCCGGATCTTCCGCCGGAACAATGCCGGCAGCGGCCAGCAGGGGCAGGGTTTCTTCAAAGATGCGCCCTTTGGACAGGGCAATAGTCAGGGTCATGATATTAGACAGGCAATGGAATGGGTAAGAAGGCCATCATCAGCCGACCAGAGCACGGCGTTCCCGCTCCAGATGACCGACATAACGCTGTACCAGCGTTTCTGACGACGGCGTCATGTTGAGAAAGGCACAGCCGACACGCACTGCATCGTTACCGTTACGCAAACGGGTACTCAGATGGTGCCGGATTTCAATGCTCACCCGCAGGCTGCCCATGGGCTTGAGCTCGAAAGTGCAATTCTGGTATTTCTGGCCAAGCTCGAAGCCTGGCGTTTGTGCTGCCGGCAGCCACAGGCTGCAGCCGCCCAGACTGATGTCGAACAGCACCAGGTCCAGCGGGCGGTTCGGGTAGTCGGCGATATGGCAATTCACCGGGTTACCCACCGGGGTCTGGATGCGGAAAAATTCGCGGCGCTGCAGCTTGATCACCTGCTCCGGCAGGTCCACCTCGAAGGCAGGGCCGCTGTCCAGCATCACCTTGCGTGCGGCGGTGGTGACAAACTGGGTTTTCACCCCCTCGGGTGAACAGACAAACACATTGCGCTCACTGGCCAGCAACTGCTCGTTGGTGGCCGGATCCGCACCCCAATCCAGCAACAGCACGCCACGCTTGGCGTCTACTTCCAGAAAGCGGGTGAGAATGAAGGTTTTTCCCTTATTGGAAAACACCGTCACCATATGACCAGACTTGGCGATGGAGGCCAGATGGTGCACCACCTCAACCGGTGTGGCCAGGGTATACCTGGTCAGATCGGGCTGGGCATGGTCGCCATGCGGCATACCGGCGGTGTTGTCTTGGCTCACGATGGGTGCTTCTTTCCGCTGTAAATGTGAATCGTTGCCTGAATTCTAGCGTAACAGCTGACGAATATCATGAGTCAGGCTGTCTGCCGGCGTGCCATACGCCTCATAAACCCGCAATTTTCCGCTTTTATCGAATAGATAGGATCCGGCGCTGTGGTCCACGGTGTAAGCCCCATTGGTGTCGTCCACCTTCTGCGCCACCACCTTGTAGGCGGCCTTTACCGGCTCTATCTGTGCCGTACTGCCGGTCAGGCCGACAAAACGGGCATCAAAATGCGGCACATAGCCGGCCAGCACCGTACTGGTATCCCGTTCCGGGTCCACGGTAACAAACAACACCTGCACCTTGTCGGCATCCGCTCCCAGCTTTTTCATCACCGCAGCGTATTCCAGCATGGTGGTGGGGCAGACATCAGGGCAATGCGTGTAGCCAAAGAACAGGGCCACCACCTTGCCGGAAAAGTCGGACAGTTTGCGTGGCTTGCCCAGATGGTCGGTCAGACTGAAATCGCCACCCAGCTGGGTTTCGCTCATGTCGGTACCCTTGAGGTCCAGCTTGGCCGCAGCCGGGGGCGCACAGGCGGCCAGTGCCGCCAGCAGGCAGGAAAGCATCAGAATTCGTAACAGGAAGCGCATCAGATAACCGGTAGCAAACAATAGTGATCAAGCAGCATTGCACCAAACAAGCCGGCCAGATACCAGATAGACCAGCGGAAGGTGCGACGCGCCAAGGCGTCAGCATACTGACGATGCAGTTGCACAGCAAGAAACAAGAAGCGCGCATCCAGCAGCAGCGCCAGCAGCAAGTAGATCAGGCCGGCTACGCCAATGGCCAGCGGCAACAGGCTGACGGCACCCAACAACAGGGTATAGAGCAGGATGGACAGCGTGGTAAACGACTGGCCGTGGGTGAGCGGCAGCATGGGCAGGCCGGCGCGGGCATAGTCGCTGCGCCGGTACAAGGCCAGCGCCCAGAAATGGGGGGGCGTCCACACGTAGATGATCAATAGCAATAGCAAGGCATGCGGGCTGACTTCACCCGTCATTGCTGTCCAGCCCAGTAAGGGAGGCAGGGCACCGGCCAGACCGCCGATCACGATATTCTGCGGGGTGCGCGGCTTGAGCCATAGTGTGTAGACCAGCACATAGATCAGCAGTCCGCCCAGTGTCAGCCATGCAGTCAGCACATTGATGCCGATCAGCAACAGCATGCCGCTACCAGCCAGCACCAGAGCCAGCGACAGGGTTTCCACCCGGCCAGCCTCGCCCCGGGCGGTCGCCCGCCAGGCAGTGCGCTGCATGCGCGCATCCAGCGACTTCTCCAGCATGCAGTTGAGCATGGCCGACGCCGCAGCCATCAGGGCAATGCCCAGGCTGGCGATCGCCATCCGCCCTGGCGACGGCAAGCTCGGCTGGGCCAGCAGCATGCCACTGACGGCACAGAACAGAATCAACGCCAGCACCCGTGGTTTGGCCAGCTGCAGCATGGCGCGTGCATGCTGCCAATGGTACTGCGGCAGAGTTCCGGCTGGTTTCATGTTGATTCCGCCATCATTCGCCATGCATGCCGGAACGCTTGCCCGGCCAGTTGCGCACCAAGATGGCGGCAGGCTGGGCCTGCCGCTCCCGGATCGCAATCCGGCCACGCCAGGATGCCACTGGCTGCAAACGACACAGCAAGCCCAGAGCCAAGGCCAGTAGCAGCATGGCCAGTACATGATGGGCCAGGGCCACCGGTAAAGGCCGCAACCACAAGACATTGGCAATGCCCAACAGCAGCTGCAGCCCGGCCAGCAGCCCAAGCAGGCACAGGTTTCTGCGCAAGGCCGAGTAGCACCACAAGCGCCAGATCACGGCAACCAGCACGCATAGCAGCAACAAGGCCCCTACCCGGTGTAGCCAGTGCACCGCCACCAGTGCGGCAGCTGGCAGCGCGACATGTCCACCCGCAGCAAGAGGCCAACCCGGCAGCGCTGCCGCCAGTTGCATGTCCGGCCACCAGTTGCCATTGCAGCGCGGGAAGCCCTGGCAGGCCAGTGCGGCCTGGTTGGCCGCCATCCAGCCACCCAGAGCAATCTGTCCCAGCAGCAACAACACCAGCAAAGCCGCCAGCCGCCACGGTGAGGGCAAGACGGCCACCCGTGGCTGGTATCGCCCGATCGCCTCTCGCAACAGCAGGGCAAACAAGGACATGCCCAGCAGCAGGTGGGTGGTCACCACCAGCGGTCGCAGCTGCAATGTAACCGTCAACATGCCCAGCGTAGCTTGCAGCAGCAGCAAGACCAGCAGCAGGCTGGCTGCTGCCAGGCGCTGCCGCTGCCGCCAGGCTTGCCACCAATACCCCAGCACCAGCATGCCGAGCACACCTGCCAGATAGCGATGAGTCATTTCCTTCCAGGCCTTGTCCGGGCTGACCGGGCCATCCGGCTGCAACTGCATGGCATGGGCAATCTCGGCAGCAGCATGGACAGGAGACAGGCGACCGTAGCAACCAGGCCAGTCCGGGCAGCCCAGACCCGCCTGGGACAGGCGCACATAAGCGCCCAGCGGCAGCAAAACCACGGCCAGCACCACGGCCAAGCACAGCAGTTTTCGCATCACAGCCTCCCGGTCAGTCCGGTAGCAGGTTTGCGCTACCGGGCTGGTGAATGCTTCAACCCATGCCGTTGTTCACCTTTAGCACCATCGCCAGTTCGCGGATGATGCGTTCCGGCCGCAAGGTATCGGCATAAAACAGCAACTGGTTGCCCTGCGGATCGATCAGGTAGAAGCCCTGTCGCTCAGGCTGGATGGGTTGTCGCTGCGGCAACAGCAACACACCGTCGCTGGCAGCAACAACCTGTCGGTCATGCAGCAGTACCCTGCGTACCCGCGGCGCGGCCTCGCCCAGCGCCAGATGAACCTGACGCATTGCATACAGCCGCTGCCGACAGGACCGCTGACACGCCGCAGCCGTCTGCGTCACCAGTACCCACTGCCCACGCGGCCAGGCTTGCTGCTCCGCCGCCACAAAATGCACCGTGGGCAGCATCTCGCCATAACTCTTGCCACCCTCAGGTGGCAAAAAACGGTAGCTGAACCAGGCAGCAACAACCGGCAGCAGGCACAGCGCCAGCATGGCCAGCAAGCGCAGTTGTCCCGTGCGGCGCGCATTCATTCCGCACTCCGCACCCAGCGTCGCCACAGCAGCAACGCACACACTGCCAGCAACAGCCACTGCAGCGCATAGGCAAAATGGCGCTGGGCCGACAAGCTTGGCTGCAGAGGCCAGGGCTGCAATCCGGACAAGGGCGGCTGCAGGATGAATACTCCCGGATGCCAGCGCCCCGGATAACGCTGCTGCAAGGCAGCACGGTCGACATCATCCACCACGCCGTCAATGCCCTGCCGCGCACCAGGCAGAGTCCAGCGTGCGTGCCATGGCAACCATTGACCGGACAGACGCTGCGGCAGGCGCTGCACCGGCACAGGTTGCGCGGCAGCCCGCCAGCCCAGGTCTGCCAGCACCAGACTGCCATTATCCAGCCGCAGCACCTGCAATATGCGCTGGCCCGGCATACCGTCCAGCAGGCTGTTGTCCAGCAGGATGGGCATGCCACCGGCACTAGCACCCGCCAACTGGTAACGGGCCATATCGGGCTCTCCTGCTGCCGGCAAGGCAGTCACTACCGCCGGTGCCTGCCGTGCCAATAGCATCTGCTCCAGCCGCAGCTTGTCCATGCCGCGCTGCCATTGCCACAACGCCAGTACAAAAGGTAACAAGACGCATAACAACAGAAACCCACGGCCACGTTTTTTGCCACTAGACTGAATACATGTGTTTGCTGTCCGGGCAGTACCGGGGGATTCCGCCATGAAAATCATCATTGTGTTCTTGCTGGCCTGTATCGTGCTGGTACTGTTCTGGGGGCTTTCCGGCCTGCTCAAGGCGGATTCGGGATCACAACGGCTGATCCGCTCGCTGACCTTGCGTGTCGGCTTGTCCATCGGCCTGTTCATGTTGTTGCTGCTGGGTGTGTTGTTTGGCTGGTGGCGGCCACACCAGCCGGGCTGAGCAGGATTCATAGCCAGTACACCAGCACAAACAGCAGCAGCCACACCACATCCACAAAATGCCAGTACCAGGCCGCCGCCTCGAAGGCGAAATGGTGCTGGTGGTCGAAATGCCCGCGCAGCACCCGTAACCACACCACCAGCAGGATGATGCTACCCAGCAGTACATGCAGGCCATGCAGGCCGGTCAGCATGTAGAAGGTCATGCCATAGGCACCGGCAGACAGCGTCAAATGCTGCGTAGTCCAGGCGTGGTGGTATTCGATGGCCTGCAAGACCAGAAACAGGCCGCCCAGGCTAAAGGTGAACAGCAAACCGCGTTGCAGTTGCCGCCGCCGCCCCTGCAGCAGCCCCCAGTGCGCCCAGGTCAGCGTAGCGCCGGAAGACAACAGAATCAGCGTATTGAGTGCCGGCAAGCCCCAGGCTTCCATTGCCTGATAGCTCACCATCGCCTGCGGTGCCGTCAGCAAGGGCCAACTGGGGGAGAAATCAGGATATAGCCACTTGTAATCCAGGCTGCCCAGCGTAGGCAGCGCCACCAGGCGCAGCCAGAACAGCACACCAAAAAATGCGCCAAACAGCATGACTTCGGAGAAGATGAACCAGCCCATGCCCCAGCGAAAAGACATGCTCTCCTGGCCTTGATAGCGGCCCTGCTGGTTTTCGCCAATCACATCGCCAAACCAGCCAAACAACATGCGCAGCAAGGCCAGGCCGCCGGCCAGCAGCAGCCAGCCACTCCACCCCACGCCGTTAACGGCCAGTGCGGCCCCAAGGCCCAGGCAAAACAGCGCGGCGGCACCCAGCGCCGGCCAGCGCGAAGGGGCTGGCACAAAATATTGCCCGGCTGCATGGTGTTCCCGAATGTCCATTGCGCACTCTCCTCAAGCACCGATCCAGTTGGCCAGCGCCAGCAGCAAGCCAATCAGCATCAGTACGAGCAACAACGCGGTGATGACCAGTTGCCATGGCCGCAACTGACTGTCTCCCTGCACCGACTGCCGTTTGCGAATGCCGGCAAAAGCCGACAGCACGGCCAGTACACCACGCCAGCCATTCACGGCCCGCTCCCCTGCCCCGGCACGTCAAACACGCTATATGCCAGCGTGATGCGATCAATCCCGGCGGGCAGCTGCCGGTCGATCAACAACACCACCGGAAAACGCCGCGTCTCTCCTGGCTGAAACAGCTGCTGGCGAAAACAGAAGCATTCCAGCTTCTTGACATAGGCGGCGGCCTCAGCCGGCAGATAACGCGGAATCGCCTGGCCAACTACTTTTTGCTGACTGTTATTGCGCATTTCATACTGCAGCTGGATGAACTGGCCGGTTTCCACCTTTAGCCGGGATTGCTGCGGCCGCACCTGCCAGGGCAGGCCGGGCTGCACCATGGCGTCCAGTTGCAGCTCCACCGGTCGCGCCGCTGGCTGTACTTCGGCCTCGCCCGACAAGGCATCGGCAGCCACCACCCGGTTCAGGCCAGTCACCTCGCACAGCACCCGGTACAGCGGCACCAGCAGCCAGGCAAAGCCGAACATCAGCACTGCCGCCAGCAGCAAGCGGCGCAGCAATACTGCATTGGCCATCCGCCGGCTATCCATTTCCCGCTCCCGCTAAACCTGCCCGCCATCCCGCATGCTCAGCACCACCCCGTTTTCAGCCGTTTCCAGTTGCGGCGGCTGACTGAAGCTGTGATAGGGCGCGGGCGTGGGCAAACGCCACTCCAGGGTATTGGCCCCTTCCCATGGCTGCTGCGGCGCGGTTTTGCCGTGGCGCAGCGAATACAGGATATTGATCAGGAAAATCAGCTGCCCCAGGCCAAACATGAAGGCGCCAATACTGGCTATACGGTTGAAATCGGTAAATTGCAGCGCGTAATCCGGGATGCGGCGCGGCATGCCGGCCAAACCCAGAAAATGCATGGGAAAGAAGGTGACGTTGAACCACAGCAAGGACCACCAGAAATGCAGCTGGCCCAGCCGCTCCACATACATGCGGCCGGTCATCTTGGGAAACCAGTAGTAGACAGCGGAAAACAGGCTGAACAAGGCACCGGCCACCAGCACATAGTGAAAATGCGCCACCACGTAATAGCTGCCATGCAATTGCACATCCACCGCCGCCACGCTCAACGTCACACCGGACAGGCCGCCGATGGTGAATAACAGGATGAAACCGATGGCAAACAACATCGGGGTTTCAAAACTCATGCTGCCTTGCCACATGGTGGCAATCCAGTTGAACACCTTCACCCCGGTTGGCACGGCAATCAGCATGGTGGCGTACATGAAGAACAGCTGGGCGGTGGCCGGCATGCCGGTGACAAACATGTGGTGCGCCCACACCATGAAGGACAGCACGCCGATGGAGCTGGTGGCATACACCATGGAGCTGTAGCCGAACAAGGGCTTGCGCGCGAAGGTGGGAATCACCTGGCTGACAATGCCAAAGGCCGGCAAGGCCATGATGTAGACCTCCGGATGACCGAAAAACCAGAACACATGCTGGTACAGGATGGGATCACCCCCACCGGCCGCATTGAAAAAGTGGGTGCCGAAGTGACGGTCGGTCAGCACCATGGTGACGGCACCGGCCAGCACCGGCATCACCGCGATAATGAGGTAGGCGGTAATCAGGCTGGCCCAGGCAAACATCGGCATATTCATCATGCGCATGCCCGGCGCACGCAGATTGATGATGGTGACCACGATGTTGATGGCTCCCATGATGGAGCTGACCCCCAGAATGTGGATGGCAAAGATGGTGAGATCCATGCCCATGCCCAGCTGTACCGACAGCGGCGCGTACAGCGTCCAGCCCGCAGCCGCCGCACCGCCGGGAACGATGAAGGACAGCAGCAGCAGGGACATGGCCGGTGGCAATAGCCAGAAGCTCCAGTTGTTCATGCGGGCAAACGCCATGTCCGGCGCGCCTATCATCAGCGGCAGCATCCAGTTGGCCAGCCCGGTGAAGGCCGGCATGATGGCACCGAACACCATGATCAGCCCGTGCAGGGTAGTCAGCTGGTTGAATAGTTCCGGCTGGAAGAACTGCAAACCGGGACTGAACAGTTCGGCGCGGATGCACAGTGCCAGCACGCCCCCTACCAGAAACATGCTGAAGGCAAACCACAGATACAGCGAACCGATGTCCTTGTGATTGGTGGCGAACAACCAGCGCCCCAGCCCATGCGGCTTGTGCGCCGTGGGCAGCTTGTCTGCTGCACCGCTTGCCATGTCCATGACCATCTCCTCAACCGCTACCGCCACGCACGGCGCGAATTTCAGCCGGCTGTACCAGCTGGCCGGTATTGTTACCCCAGGCATTGCGCTCATAGGTGATGACGGCAGCAATTTCGGTATCGGACAACTGCTTGCCCCAGGCCTGCATGGCCGGATTGCGCTGACTGCCATGAAACACGATGCGGATATGCGCCGCCTTGTCACCATTGACTATCGGTGAGCCATCCAGCGCCGGAAAGTTACCGGGGATGCCCTTGCCGCTGGCCTGATGACAAGGCAGACAGTTCTGGCCGTACACCTTCTCGCCGCGTTCGCGCAGGGCCGCCAGCGACCATACCTTGGACGGATCGTCAGCACTGGCCGCCAGCTGTTGCAGCCGCGCCGTACGCCAGCGGGCATAGTCCTCCGGGCTGCGCGCATCCACCACGATGGGCATGAAGCCGTGATCCTTGCCGCACAGCTCCGAGCATTGGCCACGGTAAATGCCGGGCTTGTCTACCATGAACCAGGCATCACGCAGGAAGCCGGGAATGGCATCCTGCTTGATACCCAGTTGCGGCACCCACCAGGAGTGGATGACATCGTTGGCCGTCAGCAGCAGGCGCACCTTGCGCCCGGTTGGCAGCACCAGCGGCTCATCGACTTCCAGCAGGTAATGTTCCGGACGTACTGCGGTGGCGGCCATGGCAGCACGTGGGGTGGCCAGATGGCTGACAAAGCCGAAATTATCGTCCAGATAGTCGTAACGCCACTTCCACTGATAGCCGGTGATGCGGATGGTCATGTCCTCGCCATGCGTGCTTTTCTGGTTCAACACGGCGCGGGTGGCCGGCCAGGCGATGGCCAGCAGGATCAGCAGGGGCAGCACGGTCCAGATGATTTCTACCGTGGTGTTTTCATGGAAGGGTTTGGCCTCATGGCCGACCGACTTGCGGTGCCGCACGATGGCATACAGCATCACGGCCAACACCAGCAGGAAGATTGCCCCGGTCACCAGCAGTAGCATGGTGTGCAGGTCGTACTCCATCCTGGCCAGGGAAGTGGCGGGGGCTTGCAGATTCAAGGCCGCACTCTGCCCGTGCACCGCCGTGCTGTTCAGGATCAACCACGCGGCGCTACTGCCGCACAAGCGCGGGCAGGACATGCGTCCCCCTCTTCCGGCCACAAGATACTCGACGGCCTGTTCAAGCACTGACAACAAATATCAACAGCTGCTTGCAATCCTAGGTCAGGCGTGAATAAAAACAAGAATCTTTCATGACGCAGTGCGGCAGGGATGTAAATTCCGTAAGCATATTCTTGTAATTGCGTTACGATGGCAAATAATGATGAATGATTCATGATCATTTCAGCTAAAACCTGCCCAGCCCACACTGCCTACACCCATCATGCCGAATGCAAGCCATGAGCAGTACAGTGCAAATCCTCATTTTCTGGCCTCCCTGTCGGGGCTGATGGCCAGACAGTCCATTGTGGTAGAACACAGCCTGGCGGCAACGGATGGCAGCATCCTGCTTAACAGCGGGCAGACATTGCAGAACCAGCACGTACAGGAATTGCCGCAGCAATTGCTGCGCTCGCCACTGGAAGCTAGCCTGGCTCTGCCGGATTTTGCAGCACATGCCCTGCTGCAAGAAAAATGCCAGCACTTGCTTTCCAACCAAAGGCTGCTGCAGGTGCTACTGGAAAAAACAGCACATCGGCATGCCTGCCTTGCCGTGCTGGAGAATCTGCCGCTCAATCACTCCCTCACCATTCTCCTGGCCATGCTGGAAGAACAAGAGCAGCTGGATCACGGCCTGCTGTGCTGCCTGATCAGCCTGGGACTGGCCTTGCGCACTGGGCAATCCAGCATCCTGCTGGAACAAATTGCACTGGCGGCGCTGTTTCATGATATCGGCGAGCTCTATCTGAGCCCCAGAACAGTCAGCCCGGAGGCTGGCAACAGTGCCACCCTGTGGCGTCACCGCATGGCACATCCGCTGATCGGCTACCGCCAGATGCGGCAACTGGGGCAGTTCACCCACAAGGAAACGGTAGCGCTGGCCATTTTGCAGCACCATGAACGGCTGGATGGCAGCGGCTATCCACGCCGGGAAAAGGAAAAAGAGCTGGGGATTGCCGGTCAGATCATCGCGGTAGCTGACCTGGCCACCCAGCTGCTGCTACACAAAAGCCACCCCTATCAAAGGCTGGATATTGCCTTGCGCATCATTCCGGGTGAATTCCACCGGCCATCGGTCTCCCTGCTTAACCGCATTATCCGTCAGCTAAGTCAGAGCAATGCCACCGCCAATGGCATGACACAGGCCATGGAAGACCTGCACGCCCTGCTCAAGCACATCGGAACCATCACCCACCAACTACTGAATTTACAAGAAGAAAAGCTGAGTAGTACCGGTCAGATCACTCTCAGCCGCTGCATGAGCCAGTTTGATGGCATCCAGCGCTCGCTGTTCAGCACGGGCATGCAGTCAGGCAATCAGTTGGGGCAGGAGGAAGATCTGCAGCTGGAAATCATGCTCGCCAGCCAGGAAATCAACTGGCGGCTGCGCAATCTGGGCCGGGACCTGAGCCTGACCCAAGACCGGCTGGGACCGGATGACTGCATGCTGTTTCAGGAACTCAGCAGCACTTTGCTCGACACGCCGGTGACCGCCAGCTGACAAGACCAGTGCCGACAGGAGCTAGCCCTGGGATGCAGCCCCGTCGTAAGGCAGCTCCAGCAGCAGCGGTGCGGAGATGGCTGCCTTGAGGGTAGCCAGATTGTCGGCATAGGCCAGTTGCTGCGGCACCACCCGGTTGGCCACCCAGCCCGCCAGTGTCAGGCCGGAAGCCTCGATCGCCCGCACCGTGAGCAAGGCATGGTTGATGCAGCCCAGCCGCATGCCCACCACCAGAATCACCGGCAGTTGCAGCGCACGTGCCATGTCCTCCATGTACACGCCATCGGCCAATGGGGCCAGCCAGCCACCGGCGGCTTCCACCAGCACGGTATCCGCCTGCGTCGCCAGTTGCCGGTAGTGGCTGACAATACGCTCCAGCGAAATCTCCACACCGGCCTCACGCGCGGCAATATGGGGCGATACCGGCGGCAAAAAGCGGTAGGGGTTCATCAGGTCCAGATCCTGCTGTCCGCTTGCCGCCACCAGCCGGGCCACATCGTCATTCAGCCAGCTGCCGTCCGGCAGAATCTCGCAGCCGGAGGCCACCGGTTTCATCGCCAATACCCGCTGGCCCTGTGCCTGCCAATGGCGGATCAGCGCGACGGCGGAATGGGTTTTGCCGATTTCGGTATCGGTGCCGGTAATGAAAAATCCCTGGGACATGATGTGCGCGCCTTGCAAGAATGAAGCAGGCGCGATGATAACGCGGGACAGCCGGGAGGGTAAGACTGGTGTCAGCCCGCCAGCGCGACAACGCCGACCTCCTGGGTCGGCTGTCTGCCGCACTGGCCTTGTGAGCCGGGGCTGAATGGGAAGCGGCCTTGTGAGCCTGTGGTTTCAATCAAAGGGTGAACTGAAACCTGTTGCCGGATGGCTGCCACCGGGCGGGTCCGGCCTGACGGGAACGGGATGGGGAAAATCCGTCAGACCAGTCCCGGGCTGTGGCAGTTAGCCCGGCTGAAAACAAAATCAAATTCTTAAACGTCGCCTTGTGCCTTGACACGCTCCTGACGGTTACTCAGCTTGTTCAGTGCGGACAGGTAAGCCTTGGCACTGGCCACAATCACGTCGGTATCGGCACCCTGGCCATTCACCACGCGGCCATCCTTGGCCAGACGCACGGTAACTTCGCCCTGCGATTCGGTGCCCTTGGTAATGGCGTTCACCGAGTACAGTTCCAGTTCGGCCGCGCTGTTGACCGTGCTCTCGATCGCCTTGAAGGCGGCATCTACCGGGCCGGAGCCGCTGGATTCGCAGCGTTTTTCCACGCCGTGCTCGACAAACACGATGGCAGCTTGCGGGGCTTCACCGGTTTCGGTGTTGATCTTCAGCGACACGAACTTGTAGTCCTCCTGCAGGGTGGAAACCATTTCGTCGGAAACCAGTGCATGCAGGTCTTCGTCGAAAATCTCGCGCTTGCGGTCGGCCAGGTCCTTGAAGCGGGCGAAAGCCGCGTTCAGTGCCTCTTCGCTGTCCAGCACGATGCCAAGATCGGTCAGCTTGGTCTTGAAGGCATTGCGGCCGGACAATTTGCCCAGCGTCAGGCGGTTGGCACTCCAGCCCACGCTTTCGGCGGACATGATTTCGTAGGTTTCGCGATGCTTGAGCACGCCATCCTGATGGATGCCGGATTCATGGGCAAAGGCGTTGGCACCCACAATGGCCTTGTTCGGTTGCACCGGATAGCCGGTAACGGTGGACACCAGCTTGGACGCCGGCACGATCTGGGTGGCATCGACACGGGTTTCCACGGCAAAGATATCCTTGCGGGTACGCACGGCCATGACGATTTCTTCCAGCGCGGCATTACCGGCACGTTCGCCCAAGCCGTTGATGGTGCATTCCACCTGACGGGCACCGCCCAGAACTGCGGCCAGGCTGTTGGCCACCGCCATGCCCAGGTCGTTGTGGCAATGGGCAGACCAGATCACCTTGTCGCCACCCGGCGTCTTGCTGATCAGCTCGCGGAAGAAAGCCTCGGTGGCACGCGGCACGGCGTAGCCCACGGTATCCGGCACGTTCAGCGTGGTGGCACCGGCCTTGATCACTTCGCCAAAGATGCGGGCGAGGAAGTCGATGTCCGAACGCAAGGCATCTTCGGCGGAAAATTCGACATCGTCGGTATATTCACGCGCAATCTGCACTGCCTTTACCGCTGCAGCCACCACTTCATCCGGGCTCATGCGCAGCTTCTTTTCCATGTGGATGGGGCTGGTAGCAATGAAAGTGTGGATGCGACCACGCGCAGCAGGCTTGATGGCTTCACCGGCGGCACGCACATCGCGCTCGTTGGCGCGGGCCAGGCTACAGACGGTGGAATCCTTGATCACCTCGGCAATGGCGCGGATGGCTTCGGCATCACCCGGGCTGGCAGCGGCAAAACCGGCTTCGATCACATCCACACCCAGACGTTCCAGCTGACGGGCGATACGGATCTTTTCTTCCTTGGTCATGGAAGCGCCCGGCGACTGCTCGCCATCACGCAAGGTGGTATCAAAAATGTAAAGACGGTCGCCCATGTCGAATGCTCTCCCTTGTCCCTGTGCTGCTGTCCCGGCGGCGTTCAGGTAATCGTTGAAATCGAATCTCTTGCCCTGGCTGGCGGCTAGTTGTGCCAGTTTGTTCAACTGTGACAGCGGCAGGCTGCCACGTTCTCTCCATTTGTAGATTGCTGCACGGCTGACCGGCTCATCGGGAAACAGCTGACTCAGGCCTTCAGCCACCGCACCGGGGCCACCCAGGTCTTCGATCAGTCGTTCAATGTCCAATTGCATGTTGTGCTCCTGCAGCAAAGTTTTAACCAATGTATCGATTGGACATTATTTCGTCAAACTCGCAGTGCAACATGTGGGAAAAATTCAAAATCCCTGTGTCAAATATGCAAATATTGGACATTAAGTCTAATATTTCTTAAAAATCAGCTAACAAAGACACCAAGAGCTGTCAGCGGCATGATCGGACCATCAGAACAATTCAGACAAAAATTGGACAATTTTGTCCAATAGCCACATCGTAGCGGACAATAAAAAACCCCGTTGCGCCAGGCACCAACGGGGTGATCTGTTCAGCCAACAGCAGGTTCAAAGCATCACAGGCTTCGGTTTGCACCAGCGCCAGGCCGCCATCACATAGCCGGACAGCGCATAGCAGACAAAGAAGCCGAACAGCACCAGCGGCGGCTCGGACATCAGCAACAGCAAAGC
Source organism: Aquitalea denitrificans (assembly GCF_009856625.1). GTDB lineage: Bacteria > Pseudomonadota > Gammaproteobacteria > Burkholderiales > Chromobacteriaceae > Aquitalea > Aquitalea denitrificans. The sequence continues at coordinate 87,876 of NZ_CP047241.1, read as the reverse complement.
CACCACCAGCGCCAGCAGCATCACAAACGGTACGCGACGACGCAGGTGGATTTCCTTGAAGCTCCAGAACTTCACATTGGTCACCATGGTGATGCCGGAAAATGCGGTGAAACCCAGCAATACCCATTTGAGGCCGGGCAGGCCGGTGTAATCGTAGGCATGGCAAATCCACACCAACCCAGCCACTAGCGCCGCCGCAGCCGGGCTGGGCAGGCCGGTAAACCAGCGCTTGTCTGTTGTACCTATCATGGTATTGAAGCGCGCCAGCCGCAGCGCTGCGCCGGCGCAGTGAATGAAAGCCACCATCCAGCCCAGCTTGCCCATATCTTTCAGCAGCCATTCATAGGCTACCAGCGCCGGGGCCACGCCAAAGCTCACCATGTCCGACAGACTGTCAAACTCGGCACCGAAGGCGCTCTGGCTGTGCGTCAGCCGGGCCACGCGCCCATCCATGCCGTCCAGAATCATGGCAACAAAAATGGCAACGGCAGCAATCTGGAAATTCTGGTTCATCGCCTGGACGATGGCATAAAAGCCAGCAAACAGGGCGGCCAGGGTAAAGGAATTGGGTAGCAGGTAAATGCCCTGGCGGCGCAGGGAGGGTTTGCCCGGAACGGGATCATTGATCATGGTGTTATCCGTAAGCGAAGCGGTCGATACGGCGCTGAATTGCAACGGCGACACAAGCCGTGCAGTCAATACGTCGACGATCTGGATATCGGGCGCCTTGGCGCAGAACCCGCTAGTTTAATCCAAGCTAGCACAGGCGGCAAAAACACCGCGAGCCCACACCATCCCGGATGCACAGGCATGAAAAAAGCCGGGTTGCCCCGGCTTTGCACACTGACCGACTTCGAAATCAGTTCTTGGACTGGTCGACCAGTTTGTTCTTGGAAATCCAGGGCATCATGGCGCGCAGTTCGGCACCAACCTTCTCGATCGGATGATCGGCGGTCAGGCGACGACGGGCAGTCATGCTCGGATAGTTGGTCTTGCCTTCCAGGATGAACATCTTGGCGTATTCGCCGGACTGGATGCGGTACAGCGCCTTTTTCATGGCTTCCTTGGTGGCGGAGGTCACCACTTCCGGGCCGGTCACGTACTCGCCATACTCCGCGTTATTGGAGATGGAGTAGTTCATGTTGGCGATGCCGCCTTCGTACATCAGGTCCACGATCAGTTTCAGTTCGTGCAGGCATTCGAAGTAAGCCATTTCCGGAGCGTAACCGGCTTCGGTCAGGGTTTCGAAACCGGCTTTCACCAGTTCTACCGCGCCGCCACACAGCACAGCCTGTTCGCCGAACAGGTCGGTTTCGGTTTCTTCGCGGAAGTTGGTTTCGATCACGCCACCCTTGGTACCGCCGTTGGCAGCAGCATAGGACAGGGCCACGTCACGGGCCTTGCCGGACTTGTCCTGGTAAACGGCGATCAGGGTCGGCACGCCGCCACCCTTCACGTACTCGGAACGCACGGTGTGGCCTGGGCCTTTCGGGGCAACCATGATTACGTCCAGGTCTTCACGCGGAACGATCTGGTTGTAATGCACGTTGAAGCCGTGAGCAAAAGCCAGGGCAGCGCCCTTCTTGATGTTCGGGGCGATTTCGCTGCGATATACGTCCGGCTGCGATTCGTCCGGCAGCAGGATCATCACGACATCGGCCTTCTTCACTGCTTCGGCCACTTCCTTGACCTTGTGACCAGCGGCTTCGGCCTTTTTCCAGGACGCACCGTCCTTGCGCAGACCAACAATCACATCAACGCCAGACTCTTTCAGGTTCTGGGCGTGGGCATGGCCTTGCGAGCCGTAACCGATGATGGCTACTTTTTTACCCTTGATGATGGAAAGATCAGCGTCCTTGTCGTAATACACTTTCATTTGCTTTGTCCCTTGTTATCCGGGCGGCCACCTGCTGTGGCCCGCCGCCAGATGTATAGATATATCAGATTTTCAGAACCCGTTCACCACGGCCAATGCCGGATGCGCCAGTACGGACCGTTTCCAGGATCACTGCGCGGTCAATGGCCTCGATAAAGGCCCCCAGCTTGTCGCTCGTACCAGTCAGCTCGATGGTGTATGTCTTTTCCGTAACATCGATGATGCGACCGCGGAAAATATCCGCCATGCGCTTCATTTCCTCCCGGTCCTTGCCGGTAGCGCGCACCTTGATCAGCATCATCTCGCGTTCGATGTGCTCGGATTCGTTGAGGTCTATCACCTTGACCACCTCGATCAGCTTGTTGAGCTGCTTGGTGATCTGTTCGATGACTTCGTCAGAACCATGCGTGACGATCGTCATCCGTGACAGCGTCGGATCCTCGGTAGTCGACACTGTCAGTGAGTCAATGTTGTAAGCCCGGGCCGAAAACAGGCCCACCACGCGGGACAGTGCGCCCGCCTCGTTTTCCAGCAAGATCGAAAGAATATGTCTCATACCGTCCGCCTCAGCACATATTGCCGTAGTCACGGTTGTTCTCGAAAGGAAGCTGCTGGACATCGCGCATGTGCGGCGGCAAGTCCATCTGGTCCAGGCCCTTGCCGTTCTGGATCATCGGGAACACGTTCTCGGACTGATCAGTACGGAAATCAAGGAATACCAGGCGCTCCTTCAGCGCAGGGCCAAACGCCTCGCGCAATACCGGTTCCACGTCAGACGGATTTTCGATCTTGAAGCCAACATGGCCATAGGCCTCGGCCACCTTCACGAAGTCCGGCAACGCGTCCATATAGGACTCGGAGTACCGGGTTCCGTAGAAGAATTCCTGCCACTGGCGCACCATGCCCAGGTAGCGGTTGTTCAGCGCCACCACCTTGACCGGGGTATGGTATTGCTTGCAGGTGGACAGCTCCTGGATATTCATCTGGATGGAGCCTTCGCCGGTGATACAGGCGACGGTTGCATCCGGATTGGCCAGTTGCGCGCCCATGGCTGCCGGCAAACCGAAGCCCATGGTACCCAAGCCGCCGGAATTGAGCCACTGCTTTGGATTGTCGAACTTGTAATACTGCGCCGCCCACATCTGATGCTGTCCCACATCAGAGGCGACAATGGCCTTGCCACCGGTGATCTCGTACAGCTTTTCCACCACGAATTGCGGTTTGATCAGCTCGGTGGACGGGGTGTACAGCAGCGAATTGTGGCCACGCCATTCTTCGATCTGCTTCCACCAGCCAGCCAGGTGACCGGCATCCGGCTTCTGGCCGGACTGGCGCAGGATGTCCAGCATTTCGCGCAGCACGTGCTTGACGTCGCCGACGATGGGCACATCCACCTTCACGCGCTTGGAAATGGAAGACGGGTCCACATCGATGTGGATGATCTTCTTCGGCTGCGACAGGAAGTGCGACGGCACGCTGATGACGCGGTCGTCAAACCGCGCGCCAACGGCAATCAGCACATCACAGTACTGCATGGCCATATTGGCTTCGTAAGTGCCGTGCATGCCCAGCATGCCGAGGAACTGCGGATCGGAACCCGGATAGGCACCCAAGCCCATCAGGGTGTTGGTACACGGCAGGCCCAGCGATTTCACCAGCTCGGTGACTTCGGCCGCGGCATTGCCCTGTACGGCACCGCCACCGACATAAATGTAGGGACGCTTGGCTTCCAGCAGAAGGTTGATGGCCTTCTTGATCTGTCCCGGATGGCCGCGGGTGGCAGGCACATAGGAACGAATGTGCACGCTTTCCGGGTAGTGGAATTCGGCACTTTGCTGGGTGACATCCTTGGGAACATCCACCACCACCGGGCCTGGACGGCCGCTCTTGGCGATGTAGAAGGCTTTCTTGATGGTTTCCGCCAGGTCGTTGATGTCCTTGACCAGGAAGTTGTGCTTCACGCACGGGCGGGTAATTCCCACCATGTCCACTTCCTGGAAGGCATCCAGACCGATGGCCGGCGTGGCCACCTGGCCAGAGATCACCACCATCGGAATCGAATCCATATAGGCGGTGGCAATGCCGGTAACGGCATTGGTGGCACCGGGACCCGAGGTCACCAGTGCAACGCCCACCTTGTCGCTGGAACGCGAATAAGCATCGGCTGCATGCACTGCGGCCTGCTCATGGCGTACCAGAACGTGCTTGAACTTGTCCTGCCGGAAGATGGCATCATAAATTTCCAGAACTGCGCCACCAGGGTAGCCGAACAGAAATTCGACCCCTTCTTCCTGCAGGCAACGGACCAGGATTTCCGCGCCCGATATCTGCATCTTTTGCCTCTTTGTCTTGTCTTGCAGTCAATCTTGGCAATTGACTTGTGTTTCATCCCGTTGTGATGAAAGACCTTAGCGTATCCCTCAAATAGCGGTCAAGGCTTTTGTGCAGGTGCAAAAACACGCTAAGCCACGGTAAAAACAGGGAAATCCGCAGGGTGGTCTTGGCGTCTGGGCTCTGCTACTATCTCCCGTTGGCATCAACCCGAATCCCCCTCTCTCATGGCAAGCCGCAAGGAAATGGCCGACTTTTTGCTGTCGGTGGAACGTCGCGCCTTCAAGCAAGCCCTGTACGCCGTGCGCAATGAAGAAAACGCGCTGGATATCGTGCAGGACTCCATGATGAAACTGGCAGACCGCTACGCCCATGCACCGGCGGCGGAATTGCCGCTGATTTTTCAGCGCATCCTGCAAAACACCATTCGCGATCACTTCCGCCGCGCCAAGGTAAGAAATTTCTTTGGCACCCTGCTGTCCTCGCTGCTGCCCACTCGTGAGGAAGACGAAACGGCAGATCCGCTGGAAGTCCTCAACATCACTGCCGATGAAGCCAGCAGCAATCCCGAAAAATGGTATGCCCGCAAGGAAGTTGCCCAACTGATTGATGGTGCCGTGCAACTACTGCCCAACCGTCAACGCGAAGCCTTCCTGCTGCGTTACTGGGAAGGACTGGACGTTGCCGAGACGGCAAGGGTGATGGGCTGCTCGGAAGGCAGCGTCAAGACACATTGCTCGCGTGCCACCCATACCCTGGCCGCCATCCTGCAGCAAAAAGGAGTGGTGCTATGAAACCCTCGAACAAAGCGCTTGCTACCGAAGACAAACTGAGCCGCACCGTGACCACCATACTCGACAAGGCAGGTCAGGAACCCGACCCCGCCGTGCTGCAACGCCTGCAGCAGGCGCGCGAACAGGCGCTGGGCCGCTTTGACGAGCGCATCCGCCAGCCTGCTGGTCATGGTGAACGACTGGCGTTGTGGCTGCTGCGGCACACCCAGGCACTGCGCCGCAGCATGCTGGCCCTCAGTTTTGCCATGGTTGCCGGTACCGGCGTATGGCTGGCAGAAGGCTTGCTCGTGGAGGAAGAAGCGGTGGATGCCGCCATCCTGTCGCACGAGCTGCCGCTGGAGGTGCTGATGGACCCGCATTTCTCCGGGAGCATGCATGACTAGTCTGCGCCGCCTTCTGCCCGTACTGCTGCTGGGCAGCCTGCTGGCCCTGCCGGCAGTTGCCAGCCCGCTCACCAACCCGCGCTGGGATCAGCTGGATAGCGAACAGCAGACCGTGATGGCCCCGCTGGCCGGGGAATGGGATCGCTACGCGCCGGAAAAGAAGAAAAACCTGCTGGCCATCGTACCGGAATACCGCAGCCTGGATGCCGCCGGCAGATTGCGCCTGCAAAGCAAGCTGAAGATCTGGTCCGACCTGACGCTGGAACAACGCCAGCAAATCCGCAACAATTGGAAAACGCTGCAAAGCCTACCCCCGGCCGACCGGGAAAAAGCCATCCAGCGCCTGAAACAAGGCCAGCTCAAGCCACAGGCTTCCGGCTGACCGTCAACTAGCCCGCCATTTCATGTCTTCATCCTTTACCGACGCCAGTATTGGCCGCCGACTGTGCAGCCAGTTTTACGAACTGCTGCTGATTGCAGCCCTGTTGCTTACCGTTTCCGCCCTGATGACCGGCCTGCAAGCTTGGCTGGGCCGTTCGCTGTTACTGGATGTACTTACCCAGCTGGCACTGGCCGGCAGCCTGTTCGGTTATTTTGGTAGCAGTTGGGTCAAGTCCGGCCAGACCGTGGCCATGAAAGCATGGCGGCTGAAACTGGTCAGACAAGACAATATGGAACTGATTGACTGGCGGCAGGCCGGCTTTCGTTATGTGGTGGGGCTGCTGCTGTTCGTCGGCATGCCGGCCATTTCTTATCTGGCCTGGTCGCGCAATCTGGGGCATGGCCGCGAAGCGTTGCTGATCTCTCTCGCCTGGTGCGCCCTGCCCTACCTGGCCGCCTTTTACGACAAGGACCGGCTGTTTCTGCACGACAGGCTGGCCCGTACCCGCCAGATTGCCCTGCCCAAGGCACCTCATCCAGGCAAGGGAAAAAGTCGCAGCTGAATCCGATTCAGCCCGGCTACTGTCGCAAGTTTACCCACAGGCAGTCGACAACAGGCAGACGGTATCTTGATCTGAAAAATCGGTGCCCGGACCAGCTATTGCTGGCTTGCAGACCCGTTTACACGCTACATGCCCTCAGATTTATCTCTTCATGAAAAGATACTTCACCGACAACTCATGATACGCTTTGCGCCCGGAACGGAAAGCCACGCCCCTCCCTTACCTGGAATATCGCAGAATGCATCAACAGCCTGATCAGATCGACCGCATCGTCGCCCTCTGGAATGAAGTACGCCCCGACCTCGATCCCTCGTCGACCCACGTTATCGGCCGCATCGTGCGGATGGAATATTTCATTACCCGCCGCGTGTTGCAGGATCTGGCCCGCTACAACCTCAATGTCGGCGAGTTTGACGTGCTGGCGGCACTGCGCCGCCGTGGTGAGCCCTACCAGCTATCGCCCAACCAGTTGCAAGGTATGGTGCTGATTTCTTCTGGTGCGCTGACCAACCGCATCAACCGTCTGGAAGAAGCCGGCTTGGTGAACCGTTCGCCCGACCCGGAAGACCGCCGCGGTGTGATCGTCACCCTCAGCGCCAAGGGCTTTGCCGTCATTGAAGAGGCCGTGGTCAATCACCTGGCCGCAGAGGCTGAACTGATGGAGAACCTGGACGAAGCCGAGAAGATCCAGCTGGCCGGTTTGCTGAAAAAGCTACTGCAAACCCAGGAAGACTGAACACCACGCCCACTCAATAAAAAAGCCGCCGGATGGCGGCTTTCTAATTTTGGACAACCCCCTCTCGCTTTCTGAAAAGAAAGCGAGGCTCCCTTACAGGCTAAGGGCGGGGGGATAGGGAATAGATGGGAAGGCTGCGGAATCAGTCACTTCATCGAAAGGCCCGGCTTTGCCGGGGCCAGAGCAATCGCACCAAATCACTTGCTCAGCAGCCTGAAAGCCGCCTTATGGCGGCTTTTTTATTGCCGTTTACAGGCCGATGATCAATAACAGGTTTGCCCCGCAGATCAGCACAAACAACAGCCAGCCCAACAGCTGCATCCCCGGCGACAAGACAAACTCCCCCATCAGTTGCCGACTGGCCGTCATGCGCAGCAGCGGCCACATCGCCAGTGGCAGTTGCAGGCTGAGCACCACCTGGCTCCACACCAGCATACGCCCGACTGCCCCTTCGCCCAGTAGCAGTACACCTAGCAAGGCTGGCAGCAAAGCCAGACCACGCGTGATCAACCGCCGCTGATAGCAGGGAATGCGGATTTGCAAGAATCCATCCATGATCACCTGTCCGGCCACCGTGCCGGTGAGGGTGGAACTCTGGCCCGATGCCAGCAAGGCAAGGCCAAACAGCAAAGCCGCCGCCCCGCCGGCCAGCGGCGTGATCAACCGATAGGCCTGCTCGATATCATCCACCACCGGCTGCCCCACCGCATGAAACGCCGAGCCGGCCAGCACCAGAATGGCCCCGTTCACCAGCATGGCCAGCAGCAGCGAAACCACGGTATCGACGCGGCATAGCGTCAGGGTATCGCGCAGGCTGTGTTTGCCGCTTTCCACCTTGCGGGTTTGCACCACCGAGGAGTGCAGATACAGGTTGTGCGGCATGATGGTGGCCCCCACGATCCCCAACCCCAGCACCACGGCCTGGTGCAGATCGTCCCCCGGACTGGACGGCAGCAGGCCGCGGGCAACTGCCTGCCAGTCCGGCCCCACCATGAACACCTGGATGGCAAAGCACAGAGCGATGGTAGCGATCAGGCCCAGCACCACGGCCTCGATCTGCCGGAAACCCTTGCCCTTCATGCCCAGCACGATCACGGTATCAAAGGCAGTCAGCACGACGCCCCAAGCCAGCGGAATGCCAAACAGCAACTTGAAGGCCAAGGCACAGCCAAGCACCTCGGCGACATCGCAGGCAATGATGGACAGCTCGGCGCTCAGCCACTGCAAGTAGCGGCCAAGCGGGCCATAACGAGCCCGGCTGGCCTGTGCCAGATCCAGTCCTGCTACCAGCCCCAGCCGTGCGGCCATCAACTGCAGGGCAATGGCTACCAGGCTTGAGAGGACAACAATCCACAGCAGGCCATAGCCAAAGCGTGAACCGGCCTCGATATCGGTCGCCCAGTTGCCGGGGTCCATATAGCCGACGGCCACCAGCAGACCGGGGCCGGCAAAGCGACGCAGCCGCTGCCACCAGGGCGCGCGGGCGTCGATACGGATACTGCCCTGGACTTCAGCGGGACAAAACGGGGCGGTTGCCTTGCGGGGGAGGGAAAACATGCAACATCCTCAAGCGGAAAGGCAAAAAAATGCACGCAGATAGCGTGCAATATCTACTGGCCTAAAGGCAGGCTATTGCCTGCCACTCTGACTGGTACTGGCGCGGTCCACGCCCATTGTTTTTTCCATGCACCAATCACCAGATTAGGATATTCGGGACGGCCCAGGCTGCCGTTGTAGCGGCCCAGCGCACGGTAGAGATTGCCCCGCTCCATGTCCAGATAATGGCGCAGGATGGTACAGCCGTAGCGCAGGTTGAGGGTGAGTTCGAACAGATTATGCTGCGGATTGCCAATCTGCCTTACCCAGAAAGGCATCACCTGCATCAGTCCGCGTGCGCCAACCGGTGAAATGGCGTATTTGTTGAAGCCGCTTTCCACCTGAATCAGCCCCAGCACCATTTGCGGGTCCAGCCCGGCACGGGTGGACTCATACTGGATGGCGGTAAGCAGGCGTTCACGCATCCAGCTGTCGGGAATGCGTTTTTGCAAACGGCGCGACATCTCGGCTAGCCAGGCCTGCCCCTCCTGCGGGGTGTCAAACACCAGCCGCGGGGCGTTGACATCGGCAATGGTACGGCTCATTGCCGATGCCACATTGGCAGCCAGCGCCTCCTCGCGCTGCGCACCAGCCCATGCTGGCGACCAGGCCAGCATGGTGGTAAGGGCAAGCAGCGACAGGAGGATTTTCATCAGGACAGTTTGGCGAGCAGATGTTCCAGAATAGCATCTGCGGCAACGGCTGTTGCCGCAGCATCACGACGCTGCTGGTACTCGACCTTGCCTTCCTTCAGGCCGCGGTCGCCAATGGTGACGCGGTGCGGGGCACCAATCAGCTCCCAGTCGGCAAACATGGCACCCGGGCGCTCGCCACGGTCGTCGAGGATGACATCCACGCCCTTGGCCAGTAGCTCGGCGTACAGGCTGCCTGCCGCAGCCTTCACTTCGGCAGAACGGTCATAGCCAACCGGGCAGATGGCTACGGCAAACGGTGCGATATTGTCCGGCCAGATCATGCCCTTGTCGTCATGATTCTGCTCGATGGCGGCACCCAGAATACGGGTGACACCAATGCCGTAGCAACCCATTTCGAAAGGTTTCGGCTTACCGTCTTCATCCAGGAAGGTGGCGTTCATGGCCAGCGAGTACTTGGTGCCCAGATAGAACACATGGCCCACTTCGATGCCGCGCTGGATGGCCAGCACGCCCTTGCCGTCCGGGCTGGGGTCGCCAGCCACTACGTTGCGGATGTCGGCCACTTCCGGCTCGGCACAGTCGCGGCCAAAGTTAGCGCCGGTGTAGTGCTGGTCATCTTCGTTGGCACCGATGACAAAGTCGGCCATCTTGGCCACGGTACGGTCGGCAATGATGCGGCCCTTGAAGCCGACCGGACCCAGCGAACCCGGATTGGCGCCAAAAGCCTCACGGATGATGGCCGGCGAAGCCATGGTCAGCGGCTTCTTGATGCCGGCCACTTTTTCGGCCTTCACTTCGTTCAGTTCGTGATCGCCACGCACCAGCATCAACACGGCCTCGCCTTCGCTACCTTCCACCACCAGCGCCTTGACCGTGCTCTTGATGTCGATGTCGAGGAAGCCGACCAGATCGGCAATGGTCTTGACTTTGGGGGTATGCACCTTGGTCAGCGCGGCGCTGGCTGCCGGGCGCTCGCCAACCGGGGCCACGGCTTCGGCCAGTTCGATATTGGCGGCGTAGTCGGAATCCGGGCAGTAGATGATGGCATCTTCACCGGTGTCGGCAATCACCTGGAATTCGTGCGAGCGGTCACCGCCGATGGCACCGGTATCGGCCGCCACGGCGCGGTAAGTCAGGCCCAGGCGATCAAAGATGCGGCAGTAGGCCTGGTACATATTGTCGTAGCTGACGCCGGCGGCTTCGGCGCTGCGATCGAAGGAGTAGGCATCCTTCATGGTGAATTCGCGGCCACGCATCACGCCAAAGCGCGGGCGGCGTTCGTCGCGGAACTTGGTCTGGATCTGGTAGAAGTTTTTCGGCAAGGCGCGATAGCTGCGCAGCTCGCTGCGGGCAATGTCGGTAATCACTTCTTCGGCGGTGGGCTGCAAGGCGAAGTCACGCTCGTGACGATCCTTGAAGCGCAGCATCTCCTCGCCCATCGTGTCCCAACGACCAGACTCCTGCCACAGTCCGGCCGGCTGTACCACCGGCAGCGAGACTTCGATGGCACCGGCACGGTTCATTTCTTCGCGCACGATGTTTTCCACCTTGCGCACCACGCGCAGGCCCATCGGCATCCAGGAATAGATACCGGCAGCAACCTTGCGGATGAATCCGGCACGAATCATCAGCTTCTGGCTGGTGATGTCGGCGTCGGCGGGGGCTTCTTTCAGGGTGGAAATGAAAAACTGCGATGCGCGCATGATGCGTCCTTGGTATTCGGCTAAATGGGGTTGATTGTAGCGGTTTGCACGGGTGACGGGAAAGCATCCTGTCGGCAGCCTTCAGCAGCCGGTCCTCGCATGGGTTGCCATGTGCGACTTTGTCGTTTTCCCCCGACAGGGCCGAAAAGAAAACACGCAGCGCTACAGCATTAGCTTGGCGCTGTACTGACACAGTAGTAACCTTCGCGCTCACAGGCCATTCCATTTTCTTGCGCCGCAACAATCACGGAAGACGAATGGCATGCATGCTTAACTACATAAAGAATGCACACACAAATCATGCAGGCTCACAATAAACAAGCCATGACCGGTCTGACGCTGGCTGCGCTGGGCGTGGTGTATGGGGATATCGGCACCAGCCCGCTGTACACCTTGCGCGAATGCTTTACCGGACACGGCATGGCCACCACGCCTGACAATATCTTCGGGATTCTGTCGCTGATCTTCTGGTCGCTGATCTTCGTGGTATCCATCAAGTACGTGGTTTTCGTACTTCGAGCGGACAACCACGGCGAAGGCGGCATCATGGCGCTGATGGCGCTGGCGCGTCACTACGTCACCCATGCTGCGCGCTGGAAGGTAGTATTACTGGGCCTGTTCGGTGCTTCGCTGTTCTACGGCGATGCCATCATCACGCCGGCCATGTCGGTACTCTCTGCTGCCGAGGGCCTGGAAGTACTCAATCCGAACATGCAGCCCTATGTACTGCCGATTTCCATTACCGTACTGGTAGGGCTGTTTGCACTGCAGCGCTTCGGCACTGCCAGCGTGGGCATGCTGTTTGGCCCGGTCATGCTGGCCTGGTTCTCCATTCTGGGCCTGCTTGGCGTACTGCAGATCATCCAGGCCCCTGGCATCCTCGCAGCCATCAACCCCTGGTATGCCTATAACTTTGTCGCCCACCATGGCATTGCTGCCTATCTGACGCTGGGCTCGGTGGTGCTGGCGCTGACGGGGGCGGAAGCCTTGTATGCGGATATGGGCCACTTCGGCAAGGCACCGATCCGTCGGGCCTGGTATGGCCTGGTACTGCCTGCACTAGTGCTGAACTACTTTGGCCAGGGCGCGCTTTTGATGCTCAAGCCGGAAACCATCAAGAACCCCTTCTTCCTGCTGGCACCGCAATGGGCGCTGCTGCCGCTGATCGTCCTGGCCACGCTGGCCACGGTGATTGCATCGCAAGCGGTAATTTCCGGTGCTTACTCGCTGACCCGCCAGGCCATCCAGCTGGGCTATAGCCCACGCATGGAAATTTCCCATACTTCGGAAAACGAAATCGGCCAGATCTACCTGCCCTTCGTCAACTGGGCGCTGCTGGTGGCGGTGCTGGTGGTCGTGCTGATCTTCCAGAGCTCGGATAACCTGGCCTCGGCCTATGGTATTGCCGTTACCGGCACCATGCTGATCACCACGCTGCTGTTCTTCGTGGTGGCGCGGGTCAACTGGCGCTGGCCGCTGCCCCTGGCGCTGGGCATCACCATTTTCTTCGGTATCATCGATACCGCCTTCTTCAGCGCCAACCTGCTCAAACTGTTCTCTGGCGGCTGGCTGCCGCTGGTACTGGGCATGCTCATCTTCATGTTGATGACTACCTGGAAACAGGGTCGCAAGCTGCTGTTTGACCGCCTGCGTGAACAAGCCCTGCCGCTGGACGGTTTCATTGAAAATCTGGAGTCCTACCCGCCGACACGGGTACAGGGCACTGCGGTATTTCTTACCAGCACCCTGCATGGCGTGCCGCATGCACTGCTGCATAACCTGAAGCACAACAAGGTTCTGCACGATCGCATCGTACTAATGACCATCCGCACCGAAGATGTTCCCTACATCGATGATGACTCCAGACTGGAAGTGGTGCAGCTATCGCCATCGTTCTGGCGCGTGGTGGCCCGCTACGGCTTCAAGGAAGACCCCAGCGTGCTGAATGTGCTGACCTTGTGCGAAGCCGATGGCCTGGCTTTCGAACTGATGGACACCTCCTTCTTCCTGTCGCGCGAGACCATCATCTCCACCGAGCGTCCCGGCATGGCACGCTGGCGCGAACGCCTGTTCGTGTGGATGAGCAAGAACGCGCTGCGCGCGACCGACTTCTTCCAGATTCCCACCAACCGCGTGGTCGAACTGGGCGCACAAGTAGAGCTGTAGTCAAGCAACTACATCAAAAGGCAGGCATTTTTGCCTGCCTTTTTTATTTCCCTGCGACAAATCAGCAAATGTAATCGATTACAAACCACCAGCACAAAGCAATATTTCCATTCATTTTCAGCTACTTACACAAAATATTCATTCCATATTTGGTGTCGTGAATTTTTTCTGCGATAAAAAAAGCCGACTCAAACAAGCCGGCCAGTCGATGCAAAATGGATGAAATTTTACTATGTAGTGCGACAACTACATCGGCAGGTCAATTTCCCGCCTCACCCGCGCCCAGTCAAAGTAAGGCCCCGGATCCGTCTTGCGTCCTGGGGCAATATCTTCATGTCCCGTCATGGCTTGCAATGGCAGGTGCTGGCGTAGTTCCTGCACCAGTGCCAGCAGCATCTGGTACTGGGCATCGGCAAAGGGCTCGAAGTCACAGCCTTCCATCTCGACACCAATGGAAAAATCATTACAGCGCTCCCTGCCCTGCCAGCTGGAAACTCCGGCGTGCCAAGCCCGGGCCTGCACCGGGACAAACTGCACCAACTGGCCGCTGCGCCGAATAAAAAAATGTGACGAAACCCGCAGCTGCCTGATGGTGGCAAAGAATGGGTCTTCATCTGGATTCAGGCTATTGGTAAACAGCTGCTCCACTGCCTGGCTGCCATAACGATATGGTGGCAGGCTGATATTGTGGATGACCAGCAACTCGGGGCCACCATGTTCCCGCTCATCGCAATTGGGTGATGGCACTTGCCTGGCCTCCCTTACCCAGCCACTGGGTTCGAGATGCACCACCGGTCGCAAGCGGCCAGCCTGGTATAGCAGGCGCCACAGTACCAGGCCATCCGGTACGCTCCAGCGCTGTTCAAGTACAAAGCCAGCCTTGTGATAGAGCGCAATCGCCGCCGCGTTGACCTCGGCGGTATCCACGCTGACTTCATCAGCATCGGCCAGCAGGTGATTCAGCAGGCGATACCCCCAGCCGGCAGCAAAATGCGCCGGATCCACCACCGTACGCTCGATATGCCAACCACCCTGCTGGCGTTTGCTTGCCACCAGCACCCCACGCAAGGCCTCTCCCTCGAATGCGCCGATCACGCGATCACGGCAAGCCATTACCTGGCTTACCTCATGCCACATCACCGGCAGTGCCGGATAATTCAGCCATTTCACTTCCACCTGATGTGCCAGCAGCTGAATACGAAGCACGGCCTCAGCCAATGCAGGATCGCTTAGTACTACATCCTTGACGACAAAGGGAATATCCATTTCCACCTTTCGGGTTACGGATTGCCACACTCCGTCATTCTACTTCCCGGCATACAGTGGCAAAGCGCACAATAGGCTATTGTGCCAGCCTCGCCGCCAGCAGCCCATTCAATGCGGTGCATTTGAGCAGAATCATGGTTTTTTGCAATGCAGCACGGCACACTCGACACATTCACCCAGTTTGAGGCCACCCACCATGCTTACCCTGAATGATATCGGCAACACAGGCAGCGCCAGTTTCGAACAGCCACTGGACATGCTGCTGGCCTGTCACGACAAGATACGCCGCTTCTGTGACCAGCTGGATAAACTGCCCGGCTATATTGCCGAGCATGGCGTCAATGATGCGGTGAAGAACACCATCGACGGTGTCATCCGCTATTTCGACGTAGCCGGCCCAGCCCACCATATTGATGAGGAAGAAGAGCTGTTTCCCATTTTGCTGGAGCGCGTGCCAACCGCGGCCCCGCGCATCGAACAGCTGGAAGCCGAGCATGGCTATCTGCACTCGTGCTGGAATGCCATTCGCGACGATCTGCGTGCCCTGCGCAATGGTGAAATCGACAATATCAGCGAAAATGCAGTGGCCGAATTTGTGCGTCAGTACCGCGAACATGCCGCATCGGAAGAAGCCTGGCTGATTCCCACCGCAGCGGCCACCCTGAACACGGATGAATTGCGCAGTGCAGGCCTGCGTATGGCCCAGCGTCGCCAGCAGGCCTGCTGACACGGTCAGGCCACCATGTAAAAAGGATGCCGACGGCATCCTTTTTACTTCGTCCCAACGCCCCTGATCAGGCAGTCAGTTTCAGCAAGGCAGCAAAGGCATCCTCGAACAGCTTGAGGCCATCCTGCTGCAGCTTGTCACCCACCGCCACCAGGTCGATATCAGCCTCGGCCACCTCCAGCAGGGTGATCTGCGCCTGCTGTGCGTCCTGTGGCAGGGTCAGCGCGGCTACACCATGATCACGGAAGGCTGCCAGCGTGGCATCCGGGACGGTATTGACCGTCTCATCACCAATCAGGCTTGCCACGTAAAGAACGTCTGAGTAAGCCGCATTCTTGGTACCAGTAGAAGCCCACAGCAGGAATTGCGGCCAGGCACCTGCCACCTTGAGCGCAGCAAACTCGCTGCCATGAAAGCGCTGCTGGTAGCGTGCATAAGCCACTTTGGACAGCGCAATGGCAGCCTTGCCTTGCAGGCTGGCCGGCAATTGCGGGTCCAGCAGGCTATCCACCCGTGACAGGAAGAAGCTGGCCACGGCCTTGATGCCGGCTACCGGCTTTCCAGCCGCCAGGCGTGCGCTCAGGCCATCGATATAGGCATCCCACACTGCTTCCACCTGCGGCAGGCTGAACAGCAAGGTGATGTTGACGTTGATGCCCTCGGCGGTCAGCGTCTGGAAAGCGCGGATGCCCTCTGCCGTAGCCGGGATCTTGATCATCGCATTCGGACGGTTGATCTCGGCCCACAAACGACGTGCCGCAGCCAGGGTACCGGCTTCGTCATGCGACAAGGCCGGGGAGACTTCCAGACTGACATAGCCGTCATTACCGGCGCTGCTGCGGTATTGATCCTGTAGCAGATCACAGGCGGCCTGGATGTCCGGCACCACCAGTGCTTCGTAACGCTGCTCGGCGTTCAGGCTGGCATCCGCCTGCAAGCGTGCCAAGTCGGCCTGGTAGCTGGCATCAGTGCTGATGGCCTTGTAGAAGATGGCCGGATTGGAAGTAACACCGGCGATACCGTCTTCCTGCAGCAGGCGGGCCAGTTCACCCGAAGCCAGCAGTTCACGGGACAGGTTATCCAGCCAGATACGCTGGCCGAACGGACGAATGGATTGCAGACGGTTCATGGTGTGGTCCGGAGTCGGGAAGTTTGCACAGAAGAAGAACATCCTAGCGCGACTACGTTAGAAGGCCAAGTCCATAATGCAGCGAATGGCCGTTAACGTGCAGGGAAATCACTAACTAAAACGTCATCAACAAACGGCTGAATGAAATTAATGAATTCCAGATGGGCAGGGTGGGTCAGGTAGGCATCACGGGCTGCCGTGTCGGCAAACTGCAGCAGCCAACCATGGGTAAATCCATGCTGCAAGCCTTCCGGACTGCAATCCGCACCACCGCTCAGCGACAAAATGTCTGGCACAAGCTGCGCCAGGCGGGAAAAGCGTTGGCTGATGCAGCACAGATCAGCCACCTTACAGGACGGTACAAAACGGAAGAGCACAATGTGCTGCAACATGGACACTCCAATCAGGCAACAAGTCCCCGATTATGCTGCCTGTCTTGCCAGCTGCCCATGCGTGCAAGTACGCAGTCAAGCATGCTCAAGCATGGCCTCCGGACTGCATTTCCGGCTCTGCCGAACGCTCGCGCTGGAAAATCACGCTGAAAGTACTGCCCTTGTCCGGCTCGCTGCGGATTTCCAGCTTGGCATTATGGCGGGCAATCACATGCTTGACGATGGCCAAGCCCAGCCCGGTACCACCATTGCCACGCGAACGCCCACGGTCAACCCGATAGAAACGTTCGGTCAGTCGCGGAATATGCTCGCGCGGAATGCCAATGCCACTGTCCTTGACCGAAAAACACAGTCTTTCACCATCGGCCTTCCACGTCAGGACGATGTCGCCTCCTTCCGGGGTGTAGCGCACAGCATTGGATACCAGATTGCCAAATGCCGAATGCAGCTCCTGTGCACTGCCCCACAGCCACTGGCTGCAGCCCTTTTCCAGCCGGACATGATGCCGGCCTTGCGACAGGCCTTCAGCTTCTACCATCAGGGTATCCAGCATTTCCTGCATATTCACCTTCTCGGCAGCAACGGCCTTGGGGCTGTTTTCCAGCCGGGACAGAGTAAGCAGGTCTTCCACCAGGCTCTGCATACGGCGTGATTGCTCCATCATCATGGGCAGGAAATGGCTGAGCGTGGCCTGATCGACTTCTTCCATGTCGGACAGGGTTTCCAGAAACCCGCCTACCACGGTCAAAGGAGTACGCAGTTCATGCGAAACATTGGCAACAAAATCCCGGTGCACCGTCTGCACCCGTTCCAGCGAGGTAATATCCCGGCTGAGCAGCAGCTTGCGCGTTGAATCAAACGGAACCAGCTGTACCGAAATCACCAGTTCACGTGGCTGAGTAAACTGCAGCACCAGCGGCTGGCTGAAGCTGGCACTTTTCATATAGCTATGAAAACTGGGCTGACGGATGAGGTTGAGAATCTGGTTGCCCACATCCTGCTTGCGGTCCAGGTTCAGATGCTCCATCGCCATCGGGTTGATCCACTCGATACGGTCATGCTCATCCAGCACCACCACCCCGTCAGGCATGGCTTCACCGGCATTGATGAAGCGCTCCAGTACATTGGTCAGCTTGCGCTTACTTTGCATCTGGGTGCGCATGGTACGGTACAGCGTCATGAACACGGTATGCCAGGCACCGAAGCCATCCGGCACCCGCTCGGCCGTCGGGTGATCCAGCCAGCGCAGCAGCAGGGCGATGTGATACAGATGAAAACCCAGCCAGGCCAGCAGGGCGACGCAGGCAGCAATCAGGCCTTCAATCGGTCCGGAAAATGCCCAGAAGGCAAGACCAATGAAGAGGATGACAATCAGCCATGCCAGAGTACGCTGCAGGAATTCTCGCAAGACAACCTCACTGCTGAGTGGAAAAACGATAGCCGGTACCACGTACGGTCTGAATCAGCGCGTCGTGACCCGTGATCTCGAGCGAACTGCGCAGGCGGCGGATATGCACATCAACCGTGCGTTCCTCCACAAATACATGGTCACCCCACACCTGATCGAGCAGTTGCGAGCGTGAATGCACCCGTTCCGGATGGGTCATGAAGAAATGCAGCAGGCGGAATTCGGTAGGGCCCAGGTCGATAGTATCGCCATTGCCGCTAACGCGGTGAGTGATAGGATCCAGTCGCAGTCCCTGCACTTCAACAGCATCGTCGGTCATTTGCGGTGCACGGCGGCGCAGCACCGCCTTGATGCGGGCCAGCAGTTCACGCGGGGAAAACGGTTTGGTGATGTAATCGTCCGCGCCGGATTCCAGCCCGGTAATCTTGTCCTGCTCATCTGAGCGCGCAGTCAGCATGATGATGGGAATATGCTTGGTGCGCTCATCCGAACGCAGGCGCTTGGCAATATCCACACCGGAAGCACCCGGCAACATCCAGTCCAGCAGCACCAGGTCCGGCAGGGCATTGCGCACCAGAGTGAGTGCAGCCTCCGCCGTGCTGGCACGCAACACGTGGTGCCCTGCCTGGGTAAGGTTAAAGGCGATCAGTTCCTGAATTGCAGGTTCGTCTTCGACAAGCAAAATATTGGCAGCCATGTATCGGTCCAGTCCCGGTTTGATGATGGCAAGGATAAAAAGCAGCGATTACAGAAATATGACATTTCTTAAATAGTTGGCAAAACTTCTGTAATGCTTGTCATCCAGGGCGGCAAGGCCACCATCTTGCCACGTCATGACCAAGATACTGACAAAAAAAACGGGCCTGCCGCATGGCAGACCCGGAATGGCCTTCGTCAAAAAATTTGTTTGTCTGACTTGAGACCAGGGACAAAGAGATCACCAGGACAGTTTCAAACAGGCACAGGGACATGCGCCCATCAGCAACGAATCCAGACTGGAACCATTACGGCGGGACAGTGCCGCAACAGCTCCGATAAGGCAGGCATTGTACGGAGCAAGCGGCAATAATTTAATGTAAAAATATGGGATTTTTCGCATTAATGCCTTGTAAAATGGCTTTTTAATGCCATAAAACCTTTGATTCGAAACATGGATAAATTCGACAAAAAAATCCTCACCAGCCTGCATGAAAATGCCCGTATCAGCTATGCCGAGCTGGCTCGCCGGGTAAACCTGTCGGCCCCAGCCATTGCTGATCGTGTCGAGAAGCTGGAAAGAACAGGGGTGATTACCGGCTACCATGCGCAGATCGACCCAGCCAAAGCCGGGCTACCCATCCTGTGCATGATAGAACTGACCGTCAAACATCTGGATTACTACGTGGTTCTGGACCGCATCCGCAACATGCCGCAGGTGCTGGAGTGCGCGTCCATTACCGGAACCAGCGGTCTGATGATGAAAGTAGCGGTGGACACCATGCCCAGCCTGCAGACCCTGATTGCCCAGTTGATGCAGTTTGGCGATACCAAAACGTCCATCATCATCGACATGCCGGTAGCACCGCGCATGCCGCAATTGCTGCAGGATGACTGAACACCTGCGGGAACCTGCCTGCCACCTGACAGCTACATGCCGACTGCTAATCCATGCTGCCGGGAAGATGGGATGTGGGCCAATTTTCCAGGGCAAAAAAATGGCCGAAGAATCATCGATTCTTCGGCCAAGCTCTTGGGAGAGACCATATAGAAGCACATCTACGAACGAAGCACCCAGGCTGTCATCTTCTGACCAATCACAACCGGGTTTACTGCACTGCCTTCTCCCCAACAGATCTGACACTGCCAGGAAGAAGGCATTACTAAAGTTACTTGGCGGCCGCCCAGGCCAGCGAGGTATCCAGCATACGGTTGGCAAAGCCCCATTCGTTGTCATACCAGGACAGCACCTTGACTTCACGCCCGGCAATAACGCGGGTCAGCGTGGAATCAAATATGCTTGAAGCCGGGTGGTGCAGGAAATCACGCGATACCAGCGGCAGGGTGTTAACGGCCAGCACGCCGGCCAGCTTGCCCTTGGCGGCGGTAGTGATGAGTTCGTTCACTTCGGCCACGGTGGTGTCACGGCTGGCAGTAAAGGTGAGGTCCACCAGCGAAACATTGCTTACCGGCACGCGGACGGCAAAGCCATCCAGCTTGCCCTGCAGCTTGGGCAGGACCAGGCCCACGGCAGCGGCGGCACCGGTCTTGGTCGGAATCATCGACACGGCAGCAGAACGGGCGCGACGCAGGTCGGAGTGGTCGGTATCCAGCAGCACCTGATCGTTGGTGTAGGCATGGATGGTGGTCATCAGGCCACGTTCGATACCGACGGTATCAATCAGCGGCTCTACCAGCGGAGCCAGGCAGTTGGTGGTGCAAGAGGCGTTGGATACCACGGTCATGGCGCTGGTCAGCACGTCGTCGTTCACGCCGAATACCACGGTGGCATCGGCATCGTTGGCCGGGGCGGAAATCAGCACGCGTTTGGCGCCGGCTTCCAGGTGCAGCGCGGCTTTGTCGCGCTTGGTAAAGATGCCGGTACATTCCAGTACCACATCCACACCCAGTTCTTTCCACGGCAATTCGGCCGGGTTACGGATGGACAGCAGTTTGATCGGCTTGCCGTTCACCACCAGGGCATCGCCTTCCAGCGCAATGGTGCCGCCAAACGGGCCGTGCACGCTGTCAAAGCGGGTGAGGTGTTCGTGCAGTTCCGGCTTGCCCAGGTCATTGATGGCCACGATTTCGATGTCGCGGTCAGCAAAACGCTCCTGCCAGGCGCGGACCACCATGCGGCCGATGCGGCCGTAACCATTAATGGCAACTTTCAACGTCATGATGCATCCTCCTAATTTGATAATTGGTGCAGGGTCATCTGGTGCCCTGCGCCTTTCAATTTCTGCTCCTTTTGCGCTGTAAGCAAGCGACTACAAAAGTAGTGTGCGGGTTACCAACAATGCGGCGAAATCCTTACCAGCAAAGGCTCGCCGCCGTGTAGTGCCATTCGGGTTTTACACCTGCAACAAACTGGCAAAAGGAGCAGGGTCTTCTGTCAGCATCACATGCAGCAGTGTGGCCGAGAAGGTTGTCACCCCGCGTGCACCCAGTGCCTGCAAGGCGGTGGCATCCACCAGGCTGGCATCGGCCACCTCCACCCGCAGACGGCTGCCGGCCACCACATCCACTCGTTTTACATTAGCCTGTCCGCCCAGAGCCTGCTGCCAGGCAGCACGCTGCCCATCCGAGGCAACCGGGCGCTGCGCACGCACGACAGGCTGCGGGACGGCTGCTGCCGGTGCGCTGTCAGTCGCCCCTTCGCCTTGCAGCAAGGCAGTGCGGATTTCATCGGAGATCAGGTCTGCTTCTGGTCCCAACACAACCTGCACGCTGCCAGCAGCCGGCTTGATCAGCCCGCGCGACCCCAGCGCCTTGAGCGCTGCTTCATCCACCTTGTCATTGTCCGCCACCTGCAGACGCAGACGGGTGGTGCAGGCATCCACCGACTTGAGATTGGCCACCCCGCCCAGCGCCAGAATGAAACCGCGGGCACGGGCCGAACCTTCCACAGCCACCACGACTACCTGTTGCACCGCTTCACGACCCATGGTCTGCAAATCGAATTTACGGATGAAGAAGCTGAACAGGCTGTAATACACCACGAAGTACAGCAGCCCCACCGGCAGCAACAGCAACGGCTTCTGGGCAATGCCGAAATTGAGCAGATAATCGAACAGACCCGCAGAAAAGCCAAAGCCCAGATGCACACCCAGTGCGTACATCAAGGCCATGGCAATACCGGTCAGCACGGCATGGATGGCATACAGCACGGGGGCAAGAAACATGAAGGCAAACTCGACCGGCTCGGTCACCCCGGTCAGGAAGGCGGTCAGCGCCATGGAAAACAGCACCCCGCCGACTGCCGCCTTGTTTTCCGGCTTGGCTGCCCGATACATCGCCAGGCAGGCGGCAGGCAGGCCAAACATCATTACCGGGAAAAAGCCGCTCATGAACATGCCGGCACTTCTATCCCCGGCAAAGAAGCGGGTGAGGTCGCCATGCACCAGCTTGCCTGCCGCGTCAGTGTAATCACCCACCTGGAACCACACCATGGTATTGAGAATGTGGTGCAAGCCCGTCACGATCAGCAGGCGATTGAGCACACCGTAAATGAACAGGCCAATTTCGCCAACGCCGATCAGCCACTTGCCCACCGCATCGATGCCGTTTTGTACTGGGGGCCAAGCCAGGCCCAGCAGCACGCCCAGCAGCAACATGGCAAAACCAGTGGCAATCGGCACAAAGCGTCGCCCGCCAAAAAACGCCAGATAGGTAGGGAGCTTGATGTCTTTGTAGCGGTTGTACAGCACACCGGCGATGAGGCCGGACAAAATCCCCGCCAGTACCCCCATATTGATGGCAAACGGTTTGCCCTCTGCGTCCAGATGCACCAGAGGCTTGAACACCGCATAGGCCAGCAGGGTATCCGGCATCACCTTCAGTACGGCCGTCAGCACCATGTAGCCGATGGCACCCGCCAGGCCCGCAGCGCCGTTGTTGTCGCGGGCAAAGCCCACCGCCACGCCAATGGCGAAAATCAGTGCCAGATTGCCGAAGATGGCATCCCCGGCCTGCGCCATCACCTTGATGTTCAACAGATCCGGCTGCCCCAAGCGCAATAGCAGGCCGGCAACCGGCAATACCGCGATCGGCAGCATCAATGCCCGGCCCAGTTGCTGGATACCGGCAAAATTGTTCTGTGTACTCACCTCAACGCCTCCTGTGGTTATCGGATAGCCAGCGGCCATCCCTTTTTGCCCACCTGTCGACCTTTCCGGCCAACAAACGGGATATATCGCAATCAATCAGCCAGATAGTGTGGGCCGGTCGGACCGGTCAGGGCGGCACCACGGTCACGGCAGGATGAACCATGCCGCTAGCAATGGCAGGGAAGGCAGCATGTGCCGCCAAGAACATGTCAGCAGACACAGACAGGTATTGATGGATGTGAGACATCCGGGCTTCTCCTGTTCGGGCCAGGAGTGGCCAATGTGATGGCCAGGCTCCCGGGACTCAGGCCATGCCGGATGCACCGTGCCAGGATGTGGCACAGGCAGCATCATGCACGGCAGCAGGCCGTATGGGGTTGACTGATGGCCGCCAGACAGTGGCCATGGGCAGTTCAGACTTCAATGCGTACGGGTGACCTTGGACAGATGGCGCGGGGTATCCGGGTTGAGGCCACGTGCTTCCGACAGCTGCGCTGCCATCAGATAAAAGCTCTGGATGGCCAGCAGCGGGTCCAGTGCTTCGTCAGCAGCCACGCTCAACGTCAGGTCGCGGCTGGCAACGTCATCCGGTGCCGCCAGCAACACCCGGGCACCACGGCCACGCATTTCCTCGGCCAGGGCAATCAGGCCCTGTTGCTCCGGTCCACGCGGCGCAAATACCAGCAGCGGGTAGCCTTCATCGATCAGGGCCATCGGGCCATGTTTGATTTCAGCGCCTGAGAACGCCTCGGCCTGGATGGCGCAAGTTTCCTTGAACTTGAGTGCGGCTTCCAACGCCACGGCAAAACCGAGACCACGCCCCACTACCATGATGCGTTCTGCGGCAGCAAGAACCGGGATGGCAGCCGACCAGTCCTGTCGGCAAGCCAACTGCAACTGGCCTGGCAGTTGATCCAGTGCCTGCAACAAGGATGCATCGCCCTGCCAGTGCGCCACCAACCGCGCCACAGCAGACAGCGAGGCGATATAGCTCTTGGTGGCGGCTACGCTCTTTTCCTCACCGGCACACAGCGGCAGCGACCACTCGCACGCTGCCGCCAGCGGAGATTCGTGCTTGTTGACCAGGGCCACGGTGCGTGCCCCGGCCTCGGCCAGACGGCTCATGGTGTCGATCAGGTCCGGACTCTGCCCGGACTGGGACAGGGCTACCGCCAACTGGCCCTTTACCGCCAGCGGCGCGTGATGCAGGGTCACCAGCGACATCGGCAGTGACACCACCGGCACGCCCAGCCTCTGCATGGCGAGGTAAGCAAAGTAATTGGCCGCATGGTCCGAGCTGCCACGCGCCACGGTCAGTGCCAGCGTAGGCGGCGCAGTGGCCAGCTCGCGGCCCAGTACGGCCAGGCCCTCATCGGCATACATGTGTTGGGCAGCCACGGCATCGGCCGCGGACAGGGCTTCTTCATACATCAGAGACGACAAGGTGTTCTCCCTCCAGATAGACATCCAGCAAATTCAGCGCCTCATCCAGCACCAGCACATCCGCCCAGGCTCCCGGCTGCAGCCGGCCACGGTCGGCATGGCCCAGATAATCGGCCGGATACAAGGACAGCCGGTGCGAAGCCTCGGCCAGCGACAAGCCGATGGACACCAGATTGCGCAATGCCTGATCCATGGTCAGCGTGCTGCCTGCCAGCGTGCCGTCAGCCAGACGCACCCCACCCAGGCATTTGTGTACGGTGTGCGAGCCCAGCTTGTACTCACCATCCGGCATGCCGGCTGCTGCGGTGGAGTCGGTAACGCAATACAGCCTGGGGATGGCACGCAGCGCGGTGCGAATGGCACCGGGATGCACATGCAGCAGATCGGGAATCAGTTCGGCATATTCGGCATGCGCCAGCGCCGCCCCCACCATGCCCGGCTCGCGGTGATGCAGGCCGGTCATGGCATTGAACAGATGGGTAAAACCTGCCGCACCCTGTTGCAGCGCCTGCACACCGTCTTCGTAACTGCCCAGGGTATGGCCGATCTGCACCCGGATGCCGGCATCGCTCAAGGCACGGATAATGTCCATGTGACCGGGGATTTCCGGTGCCAGTGTCAGCAGGGCAATCGGGGCCAGCTGACGCAGCTTTTCAATCTGCGACAATACCGCCTGGCAGGCATCGTCCGGCTGCGCCCCCAGCTTGCCCGGGTTGATGTACGGGCCTTCCAGATGCACGCCCAGCAAACGGGCACTGCCACGAGCACGCTGGCGGCATGACGGCCCCAGCGCAGCCAGCACGCTTTCAATTTCCTCCATCGGTGCGGTCATGGTAGTGGCCAGCATGGAGGTAGTGCCGTGGCGAGC
Source organism: Aquitalea denitrificans (assembly GCF_009856625.1). Lineage (GTDB taxonomy): Bacteria > Pseudomonadota > Gammaproteobacteria > Burkholderiales > Chromobacteriaceae > Aquitalea > Aquitalea denitrificans. The sequence continues at coordinate 62,653 of NZ_CP047241.1, read as the reverse complement.
ATGCAACTGTGCCACGGCTTCGGCAGCCAGGCCGCCTTGCATGATGTCCACCCCGCCACCGCCATGTACATGCAGGTCGATGAAGCCAGGCAGGATATAGCGCGCTGCCGCGCGGCCTGTTGGCAAGCAGTCCTTGATAGCAGCAATGCGGCCATCCTTGCCCAGTTCCAGCATGCCGTCCCGCCAGCCATCGGCAGTCAGGATGCGGCCCTGCAGTACATGTGGTGTCGTCATCGTCTCAGTTCGGCTACAAAATCGTAATAATCGTTACGGCAATAAGTGTCGGTCAGCTCTATTGCCTGATTGTCGGCATTGAAGCCAATGCGGGTGATCAGCAACATGGCCTCGCCCTGACGGATGCCGGCCAGTGCTGCGATCTCCGCCGAAGCATTCACGGCACGGATATGCTGCAGCGCTCGTACCACCGACTGCCCGGCACTATCCAGATAGGCGTACAGCGAGTTACCCACTTTATGCGGCTCAGGCAAAACGGCCACTGGCAAAGTGGTCATCTCGATCGCCATCACTACGCCATCGGCCAGCCGTTGCCGCTTCAGCCGTGCCACCTGAGAGGTGGGCGACAGCCCCAGCTTGATCACCTCATCATTGCTGGGCGGATGAATACCCCGCTCCAGCCATACCGACGACGGCTCAAAGCCGCGCTGGCGTAATTGTTCGGTAAATCCCACCAGCCGGGACAAGGGCTGTTCCAGCCGCGGTGTGATGAAGGTGCCGGAACCATGGCGACGGCGAATCAGCCCCTGCTCCAGCAATACATCCATCGCCTTGCGCGCTGTCACCCGCGAAATGCCCAGTTCTTCGGAAAAAGTGCGCTCGGACGGCAGGGCTTCATCAGCCTGCCACCAGCCGGCATTGATGGCCTCCGCCAGTTTGCGGGCAAGCTGCAAATACAGCGGTGTGGTGGACTCCCCTTCCGGCTTGAGTGCGCTCCAACGGTTTTCCATAAGCGGTCTGCAACTGGTCTGATTGATAACAGGCCGAATATCGCATTCCTGGCCCGGCAAGACCAGCATCTGTCATGCTGCGAAAAGTTAATACCACTCAAATACCACGTCAATACCAATTATTGAAAATCAAGCAGAAGTGACAGCACGCACGCTGAGCTTGCTCATGCTGTAGCAGCATGATTTGCGGGCGGTTCAAGACAGACGGGATGGGATTTGTAGTGGAAATACCTGACAAACTGGTATTTAAGTGGTCATATTGCATGACTAAAACGTGAACAGCCTAGAAAAAAGGTCATCACACTCAGGCAGTGCATGACTCCCGGAGGAAAGCTGCCACCCTGCCGCCAGTCTGTTCCAGGCCAGACCGGGCAGTGTGGCCAGAAAACCACAGCAGCTCGTACCACAATGCAACAGGGGCCATTAGCGGCCCCTGAGAAACAGCATTACACCTGCAGCGAAGGTGGTTTACCTGCGCCAGCTGATCAGCACAACACCAGAGAGAATGATGACCATGGCCAGGATTTCCTGCGGCCCGACATGCTCGCCCAGCAACAGAACACCCAGCAATACTGCGATGATGGGATTAACGTAGGCATAGCTGGTAGCCGCGGCTGGCGATACCGTTTTCAGCAGATGCAGATAGGCACTGTAGGCCACCATGGAGCCAAAAACCGACAGATAGGCGATTGCCGCCCAACCCTGCCAGGCCGGCATGGCTGCCAGATGCTCGCCGGTTACGACACTGCCCAGCAGCAAGGCCAGGCCGCCAAAAATCATCATCCAGGCACTACCCATCGGGCCCTTGGGTTGAACGATCACCCGGCTCCAGGCCGACCCCAGCGCCCAGCCAGCCGAGGCAAACAGCAGCCAGAATGCGCCCATGGGGCTGGTACGCAGATTGGAACCCAGGTTCAGCACCACAATGCCCAGCATACCCAGCGCAATACCCGCCCATTCGCGGCCACGCGCGCGCAGACCAAAACAGAAGCGGCCAAACAGCACGGTGAACAAGGGCACCGTGGCCACCACCAGCGCAGCCACTCCGGAAGACACCTGTTTTTCGGCCAGAGTGACAAAACCATTGCCGATGGCCGGCATCAGCACACCCAGAATGGCGGCACCGCACAATTCCTGCCGACAGGGCAGGCGATGGCCACGTAGCAGCAGGAAAGCCAGCATTACACTGCCGGCAAACAGAAAGCGCAGGCCGGCCATCATGAACGGTGGCCAGGATTCGATGCCGATACGGATAAAGAAATAGGTGGAACCCCAGATTACATACAGGGCAAAAAAGGCTGACAGGGTCAGCAAGGATAGCGAAGCGGGGCGGGCAGACATGGCGGACTCGGGGATACTGGCCGCATACCTTGCCTTCGGCCAATAAAAAACTCAAGCACGTGCAGGGAAAGCTCTGTTCTATCACCAGAACAATCCCGACACGGCCAGACCAGCGCTAGCGGGTAGCCAGCCGCTGCAGAATGTTGGAGAACTCTTCCATATAGGTATCGAAACGCGTGGCCAGCCGGTCCACATCGGTAGCAAAGCGGTTATACGCCACCACGGCGGGGATGGCGGCAAACAAACCTATTGCCGTTGCCACCAGCGCTTCGGCAATACCCGGAGCAACGGTGGACAAAGTAGCCTGCCCCACATTACCCAGCCCGATGAAGGCATGCATGATGCCCCATACCGTGCCAAACAAGCCAATGTAGGGACTGACCGAGCCAACGGTTGCCAGGAAGGAAGTATGGCTATCCAGCGTATCCAGCTCGCGCTGGGCGGCAGCGCGCATGGCGCGGCGCGAACCGTCCATGATGTCCGACAACTCAGCTCCGGTACGGCCACGCAGCTTGAGAAATTCGGCAAAACCGGACTGGAAGATGCGCTCCATACCCACGCTGTCATTACGACGGTTGGCGTCTTCATACAGGCGGTTCAGGTCGGCACCGCTCCAGAAATTGCGTTCGAACTCGTCGCTGTGGCGACGCGCGGCACGCAAAACGGCAATCTTGTTGAAAATCAGCGCCCACGACAGCACCGACACCAAGGCCAGGCCTGCCATGACCAGCTGCACCACCAGGCTGGCATTCATCACCAGGCTGAAAATGGAAATCTGCTGCACGATGTTTCCTTGTCTGCTTAATACGGCCTAACGCAATACGCGGCCAGTTGTGAAATCGATGATGGTGGAAGGCTTCCTGCGCTTGCCAATGCAGCCGGGCAGCGTCAGTACGGTCTGGCCAAAGGCCTTGCGACAGGCGGCTGCCGTCTTTAACGCACGCTGGCCCGCCCGGTTGGCAGAAGTGGACACCAGCGCACTGCCCAGCGCGCGGCACAGCGCAGCGGCTTCGCCGTGGGCGGTGATACGCACCGCAATTTTGTCGTGCCGGCCACGCAGAGCCGGTGGCACCTTGTGCGAAGCGGGCAGCAAAAAGGTATAGGGACCGGGCCAGTAACTGGCAAGTTCCGCCCACTGTACCGCAGTAAGCGGCCTTACCAGATGGCGGATCTGCGCAATATTGGCCGCAATCACGATCAAGCCCTTGTGATTTGGCCTTGCCTTGACCGCCAGCACCCGGCGAATGGCCCGTACATCCGTTGGCAGACAGCCCAGGCCGAAACAGGACTCAGTAGAATAAGCGATCACACCCCCTCGGCGCAGGTGGGCACGTGCCTGCATCAGCAAACCGGCCTTGGGCAGGCGGCCAGGAAAGTGGAGCAAAGAGGAAGACGACATGCAGATGGGCAGGCATAAAAAACGGAAGCTGCCATTGTAGCGGCAGCGTCCACCATGATGAAACCGTGATCTGCGCTGGTTTCACTCTTTCTGGTTAAGATATTTGGCGTTGATGCGCGCCAGCGTGCCATCGCGCTGCATGCCACGCAGCAATTCGTTCAGCTGCTGCACCTGGGCATCAGGCATGGCCGGATTGCAAGCCAAGTACAGCAAGGTAGTATTGAAGGTAAGCACCGGCTTGAGCTGGCTGACTTTCTCCCGCGCCAGCAGCGAGGCTCCCAGATACTTGCCGGTGGCCCAGAAATCGATACGCCCTGCCAGCAGTTTTTTCACATTAAGCTGATCGGTATTGGCCAGATCGACATCAAAACCACGGTCGATCAGATACTGCGATACCGCATCGCCACTGTAGCCCCCTATCTTGAACGGCCTGGTTTCCTCCAGCGACAGCACCGCATGCCGGTTGTCCGCCCGCGCATACAGCACCCAAGGGTTCTCCACCAGCGGGCCTATCCACTTGAACTGGTGCTCGCGGGCATCGGTACGGGTAGTGGAATACAGACAGGTATTGGCCTCCAACACGGTAAGGTTGAAGGCACGAATCCACGGCAACAGCTCGATGGCATAGCTGCTGCCCGCACGTTTGAGCAGCTCCTGCACAATTTCGGTGGACAAACCACTGATGTGACCGCCCGGCCCGGTCATATTGAACGGCGGATAGTCTTCGGTCAGCATCCGCAGCGGCGGGGCAGCATGGACGGCAAAACTGGAGGCCAGCAGCAAGCTGGCCAGGCGGAAACGGCAGGTCATGGCAGGTGCTCCCCTCAGCAGCTCACGATCCAAGTCTAGTCAGGGCATTGCAACCCTGCCACGTCAGCTTGTTTACCAAGGGGAGCGGACCGCGGATGCCAGGCAGTGCAGCGCCAGCCCGGCATAGGCTGCCGCATCTGCCGCAGCCAATAGCATAAGCGCAGCCAGCCACAGCGCATCTGTCGCCGCAAGCGGCACTGACAGTGAGTCAGGCATAGTCTAGTCAGCACAGACATATAGCTCTCCTGCAACTTCAAATCAGCAATGCAACGATAGCCCTCCGTGCAACAAGATCCTGCAGAAATACATGGCTCCAGCATTAAAACCGCATAAAAAAACAGCACCCTGGGGTGCTGTTTTTTTATCGGCAACACAACGCTGCCCGATCACTTATGCCGGTTAATCGCCTTGCTGCCGATATCGCGGCGCAGCTGGCTGCCATCAAAATGGATGGCATCCGCCACCGCATAGGCTTTTTGCTGCGCCATCTTCACGCTGTCGCCCAGGCCTACCGCGCACAGCACGCGGCCGCCATTGCTGACCACCTGCTTGTTGTCGTTGAACGCCGTGCCGGCATGGAACACCATGCTGTCCTCGGTTTCAGCCGGCAGGCCGGTGATGACGTCACCCTTGCGCGGGGCATCCGGGTAGCCGGCAGCAGCCAGCACCACGCCCAGCGCCACGCGGCGGTCCCATTCGGCTTCTACCTGATCCAGCTTGCCGTTGACACCGGCTTCCAGCAGCACGGTGAAGTCGGACTTCAGACGCGCCATGATGGGCTGGGTTTCCGGGTCGCCAAAGCGGCAGTTGAATTCGATGGTGAACGGGTTGCCGTCGTGGTCGATCATCAGGCCGGCATACAGGAAGCCGGTATAGCTGTGGCCATCCTTCTTCATGCCCTGCACGGTGGGCAGGATGATTTCGCGCATCACGCGGTTATGCACCTGCGGAGTAACCACCGGAGCCGGGCTGTACGCGCCCATGCCGCCGGTATTGGGGCCCAGGTCATCATCCAGCAGACGCTTGTGATCCTGACTGGTGGCCATCGGCAGCACATGATCGCCATCCACCATCACGATGAAGCTGGCCTCTTCGCCTTGCAGGAAGTCTTCGATCACCACGCGCGCACCGGCGCTGCCCATCTTGTTGCCCACCAGCATGTCGTCGATGGCCGCATGGGCTTCGTCCAGCGTCAGTGCCACCACCACGCCCTTGCCCGCAGCCAGGCCATCGGCCTTGATCACGATGGGCGCGCCCTTGCCAGCCACATAGGCATGGGCTTCAGCCGCATCGGTAAAGGTCTGGTAGCCCGCCGTTGGAATGCCATGGCGCTGCATGAAGGCCTTGGCGAAATCCTTGGAGCTTTCCAGCTGGGCACAGAACTGGGTGGGGCCGAAGATCTTCAGCCCGGCAGCACGAAAGGCATCCACCACACCGGCAGCCAGCGGGGCTTCCGGGCCGACCACGGTCAGCTGGATGTCTTCACGACGGGCAAATTCAACCAGCGCCTCGTTGCCGCTCAGCTCGACATTGGTGAGATTGGGGTCCAGCGCGGTGCCGGCATTGCCCGGTGCCACATATACCTTGGAGACGCGATTGGACTTGGCAATACGCCACGCCAGTGCGTGTTCGCGGCCACCGGAACCGATTACCAACACTTTCATCTTGCGAGATCCTTCATCGTTAGCGGCAGCAGATGGCTGCCGGCATGGAGCAGCAGGCCCTGTCGGGCTGCGCTCAGAATTGTACATTCAGGCTGGCGGGAAACGCATAGATTCCGCTGCCTGCATCGGGAAGCAACTGCGCGTGCTGGCTGATTTTCCTGCCGTCGATCAACCCCTGCCATTGCACATCCAGCGGATAAAAACGCGCGTCAGGGCTTGCCACGGGCCGCCACTGCCAGCGCGCTTGCACGTCGGTCACCGCCGGGCAGCCATCGCCGCCGGCATCACCACACACGCCCTTGTTGTCGGCCTGTTCGGTCAGATGCCCCATGCTGCGGATATCCGTAGCGGTGGCGTGGAAAAACTCCACCGTGCTGGCGGTATAGCCTTGCTGCAGATAGCTGCTGTGCAAGGTCCAGCCCCATTCATGCGGGCCCAGCTGTACCACGCGCGCGCTGGCCGCCATGCCGTTGGTGCCCATTTCCAGCTGCTTTTCCGTTTGCAGCACATACTGGCCGTTCTGCAACACAAACAGCAGCAGGCGGCTGATGCCGGAGGCGGCAAAGCTGTCCATGCCCTCGCCGGCCGAATCTGCCGTGTCCGCCACAAAGCTGGTCAGCAACAGCTGACGGCCCTGGCCGTCCCGGGCCAGTTGCAAGGGCCCGAATGCACCGACAAACGGGCCAGCACTATTGCTGGCCTTGGCGTCCAGCTTCCACTGGCCCGGTTTGGAGCCGGTCTGCATGTTCTGCGTGCTGCGGTACACCGCCAGCGCCTGCTCGGCCAGCCGGTTAAGGTCGGGCGCCTGGGCAAGCGGGGCCGGAGCCGGTGTCGGGGCCGGCTGTTCCAGCCAGTACACCGTGGCAGCCACGCCGAATATCAGCACAATCAGCAGCATGATTCTGGTGGTCTTGTTCACGGCTTCTCCGGCGGGCGGCAAAGCAACAGGGGTGCGGCCTCCCCGGCGCAACTTGCGCGGGGAGGCGGTATGCGCTTAGTGGCGGAAATGACGAACGCCGGTCAGCACCATGGCAATGCCGTGCTCGTCGGCAGCGGCGAATACTTCTTCGTCACGCATGGAGCCACCCGGCTGGATGATGGCCTTGATGCCCTGCTCGGCAATCACGTCGATACCGTCGCGGAAGGGGAAGAAGGCATCGCTGGAGGCCACTGCGCCTTGCAGGCTCAGACCAGCATCCTGTGCCTTGCGGGCGGCGATGCGGGTGGAATCCACACGGCTCATCTGGCCGGCACCGATACCAGCGGTCTGGCCGTTATTGCAGAACACGATGGCGTTGGACTTGACGAACTTGGCCACGCGCCAGGCGAACAGCAGATCGGACATTTCCTGTGGGGTGGGTTGACGCTTGGTCACCACGCGCAGTTCGTCCAGCGCCACATTGCGGATGTCCGGAGTCTGTACCAGCACACCGCCGCCCACGCGCTTCAGTTCGAAGCGGTTGGCACCGGTTTCCAGCGGAATTTCCAGTACGCGCACGTTTTTCTTGGCGGCGATGATGGCCTTGGCTTCTTCGGTGAAGGACGGGGCAATCAGCACTTCCAGGAACTGGCCGGTCACGGCTTCCACGGTTTCGGCATCCACCGGACGGTTGAAGGCGATGATGCCGCCAAAGGCGCTGGTGGTGTCGGTGGCAAAGGCCAGCTTGTAGGCGCTCAGGGTGTCACCGGCCACGGCCACGCCGCAGGGGTTGGCATGCTTGACGATGACGCAGGCGGTCGCATCGAAAGTCTTGACCGCTTCCCAGGCAGCGTCGGCGTCAGCGATGTTGTTATAGGACAGTTCCTTGCCCTGCAGCTGGCGGTAAGCGGAGATAGTGCCGGCTGCCGGGTCCAGGTCGCGGTAGAAGGCGGCGGACTGATGCGGGTTTTCGCCGTAGCGCATGTCCTGCACCTTGACGAACTGGGCGTTCAGGCGGTTCGGGAAAGCCACGCGTTCCGGCTTGCCGCTCACCACGCCATCGGCCAGGCTGGTCAGGTAGTTGGAGATGGCACCGTCGTAAGCGGCGGTGTGGGTGAAAGCCTTCTTGGCCAGTTCGAAGCGGGTGGTCTTGGCCAGCTTGCCGTCATTGGCCTTCAGTTCGGCAGTCAGTGCAGCGTAGTCGGCAGCGTCGGTGACGATGGCAACGTGGGCCCAGTTCTTGGCGGCGGAGCGAACCATGGTGGGGCCGCCGATGTCGATGTTTTCGATGGCGTCTTCCAGCACACAGTCCGGGTTGGCGATGGTGGCTTCAAACGGGTAGAGGTTCACGCATACCAGGTCGATGTTGCCGATATCGTATTCGGCCATCTTGGCCACGTGCTCCGGCAGGTCGCGACGGCCCAGAATGCCACCGTGCACCTTGGGATGCAGGGTTTTCACACGGCCATCCAGCATTTCCGGGAAACCGGTGTAGTCGGACACTTCGGTCACCGGCACACCATTGTCAGCCAGCAATTTGGCGGTACCGCCGGTCGACAGGATATGCACGCCCAGTGCGGCCAGTTCCTGTGCAAATTCCAGAACACCGGTCTTGTCGGATACGCTGATCAGCGCGCGTTCGATTTTGGTCATGTTTCTCTACCACCTTGGCTAATGAATGAAAAAGCTGTTTTTACTGTGGCCTGATGCCCGCATCAGGCCGTATCCGGTTTGCCCTGCCTTGCCGGCAGGCACAAAAAAACCGGCCATCCTGTGTGGGGTATGGCCGGTTTATCTTCATATCAAATCATACGACTTCATTTTTTTACGCAGGGTGTTGCGATTGAGCCCGAGCAGCTCTGCCGCCCGGGTCTGGTTACCCTGCGTGTGGGTGAGCACCACCTCGATCAGGGGTTTTTCCACACAGGCCAGCACCATATCGTAGATGGAGGCAGGTATTTCGCCGTCCAGATCACGGAAGTATTGTTCCATCGCCAGCCGCACCGACTGGGAAATATGTTCGTTGTTTTGCATGTTTATTGTTCTGTCTTCAACATATGGTGTGAACGCTGCGTACTGCACTGTAGCCCGCTCCCGGGTGTCCTGCTGCTGCCTGCCGGTCAAGCCGACACCGTCTCTTCTGCCAGCTCGTCCAGGTATTCCAGGTGTTCCGACTGCCCAGCCAACTGATCGAAATAGCCTGCCACCGCCAGGCGCTGGCTGCCGGTTTCTTCCAGCTGGTACATGGTCTGGCGGAATTCATTGGAGCCCCTCAGCCCCCTGGTGTACCAGGCAATGTGTTTGCGGGCGATGCGGCAGCCGGAATACTCGCCGTAAAACCCGTACAAATCATCCAGATGCTCCAGCAACAGCTGGCGGATTTCCGTCACCGTGGGTGGCGGCAAGCATTCACCCGTCTCCAGGTAATGCTGCATTTCGCGGAAAATCCACGGCCGCCCCTGTGCCGCCCGGCCTATCATCACCGCATCGGCACCGGTGTACTGCAACACCTGCTGCGCCTTTTGCGGGGTGTCGATGTCACCGTTGGCAATCAGCGGAATGCCGATGCTGGCCTTGACCGCACGGATGGTGTCGTATTCGGCATCACCGCGATACATGTCTTCCCGGGTGCGGCCATGCAGCGCCAGCGCCGCGATGCCGCAGTCTTCGGCCAGCCGGGCGATGCGCAAGGCATTGCGATGCTCGGGACTCCAGCCGGTACGGGTTTTCAGCGTCACCGGCACATCCACCGCCTTGACCACCGCGTCCAGAATGCGCCCCACCAGTGCTTCATCGCGCAGCAAGGCGGAACCGGCCGCCACATTACATACCTTCTTGGCCGGACATCCCATGTTGATGTCGATGATCTGCGCACCCTGCTCCACATTGATGCGTGCGGCCTCCGCCATCTGCTGCGGGTCCGAACCGGCAATCTGCACCGAAATCGGCTCCACTTCGCCGGCATGATCGGCCCGACGCAAGGTCTTGGCCGTGGCCCACAGCGACTTGTTGGAGGTAATCATTTCCGATACGGCCATGGCCGCGCCCATTTTCTTGCACAGCATGCGAAACGGCCTGTCCGTCACGCCGGCCATGGGGGCGACGATCAGCCGGTTTTTCAGGGTGTAAGGGCCTATGCGCATCGGAGTTTTCTGCGGTCAAACAAGCAAAAGGGCGGCCATTGTAATGCTTTTTTTTTGAGCAGTAAAAATCTTTTTGCTTATTTTTTGAGCAAAATCGATAGCCAGAAGAAATGGTACTGACGGGTACTGCGAGAAGGGGTGGGGATTGGAAGTCAGCCGATAAGCCGGGTTCTGTCGTTGGACAGTCATTCCTCTAGTACTGCCGTTACCGACAGTCTCAAGCAACCTACCCGGGGACAACGCGAGCCACGTTAACGCCCCCCTATTTGGTCTTGCTCCTGATGGGGTTTAGCCTGCCGTCCGTGTTGCCACGTCCGCGGTGCGCTCTTACCGCACCTTTTCACCCTTACCTGTGCTGACAAGTCAGCCATCGGCGGTTCAGCTCTCTGTTCCACTTTCCGTCGCCTCACGGCGCCCGGCCGTTAGCCGGCATCATGCTCTGCGGAGCCCGGACTTTCCTCCCCGCCACTGCTTGCGCAGCAGCGCGGCGACTGTCTGTCTGACTTCCAACCAGCGATTTTACCTGAAGCAGATCAAAGTTGTGGCACTTTTTACTAGTGCCCAGATAGTATTCATTTATACTGAGCAGCTATTTATGTGGAATATATTTATCAATGGAGAGAAACCAGGCCAGGCTGTCGCGCTTGCAGCTGCTTGGCACCCTGCTCATCATTTTCCTGCTGGCTATCACACTGGCGGCCTATTTCCTGCTGACCAGCTGGAAAGACTTCCACGCGCGCCAGCAGCAAGTGGAAGGCGATGCCTATAGGCATGCGCAGGAATATCTCCAATCCTCCGGCGACCATACCGCACAGACCCTGCTGGCCTTGCGCGCCCATGCCACCGACACCCTAAAGCAGCAACTCAAGGAACAGGTGGATCAGGCCTATCATGTGGCCGATGGCATCTGGCAGCAGGAGCACGCACGCCTGCCGCCGGCACGGGTACAGGCTTTGATCATCGAGGCGCTGCGACCCCTGCGTTTTTTTGATGGCCGCGGTTATTTCTTTATTGACACCATGAGTGGCCGCTGCGTCTTGCTACCAACCGCACCCAAGCTGGAAGGCAGCTCGCTGCTGGAAAACCGGGATGATCAAGGCCGCTACATCATGAAGACGCTGATCACTGCGGTCAGCACACCCGAACAACAAGGTTATGCCAGTTACCGCTGGTACTTGCCCGCCAGCCGGATGATGGCCGACAAGATTGCCTATTCGCGACAATTTGCGCCTTATGGCTGGCTGATCGGCAGTGGCGAATACATTGCCAATGTAGAAGCCTCGCTGCAACAGCGCGCCCTTGCCCTGCTTGCCAGTATGCAACTGGACAAGGATAACGATGACCTGATGGTCATCGACAGCCAGGGCGTGCTGCAACTGTTTCCGGCCAATCCGGCCCTGCAGGGCCGCCACTACCTGGCGCTGACCCCTGCACTGCGCAAGCGGGTGCTGGAGGCCATGCAATTGGGGCGGCAGGGTGGCTTTATGGAATACAGCATTCCTGCTGGCAAAAACGGTGCACCGGTCAGCCACCTGGCCTATGCCCGCCGGCTACCTGGCTGGGACTGGACCCTGGTCAACGCCATGCACATCCAGTCCATCCGCGACAGCAGCATACAAGCCAGTACCGCGCTGGAAGGACAATTGCTGGGCCGTATCAAGGCCACACTGCTGATGACCCTGCTGGCCATGGCCAGTGCCGGCCTGCTGTCCTGGTTCTTTGTACGCTGGATGAACGCACTGGTGGCCCGCTACCAGCTTGACCTGCGCCGCAGCCATGCGGAGCTGGAATCCAGCACACGCGAATTGAAGCTCAGCCATTTCATGATTGACCATGCGACAGATCTGGTCGCCCTGCAAACTGCAGACGGCGTACTGGTTTACGCCAACCGCGCCGCCCAGGATTGCATGGGGCAGGACGAGACGTTGCGCAGCCAACTGTCGCAACAACTGTTTTCACATGCAGGCCAGGTGCTGCCACATACTTTTGAAACCCGGCTGCAATGTCGGCAGGGGCATATGCATCTGGAAGTGACCCTGACCGGGCTGGACTACCAGGGTGTACGTTATCTGTGCGCCACCGCGCGGGACATCAGCCAGCGTCATCATGCCGCCCGCCAGCAACGCCTGGCAGCCAAGGTGTTCGAATCCAGCAATGAAGCCATCCTGATTACCAATGCCGATAACCGCATTCTGGCGGTAAACCGGGCCTTTACCCAGATTACCGGCTTCACCGAGCAGGATGTGCTGGGACAGTCGCCCGCAATGCTGGCTTCCGGCCAGCACGATGCCGACTTCTACCGGCGCATGTGGGCTTGCCTGGAAGAACGCGGGCAATGGTCTGGCGAAATCTGGAACCGCCGCAAAAATGGTGAGGCCTTCCCCGAGTGGCTCAATATCAGCGTGCTGACTGACGAGCACGGACAGATCACCCACCATGTTGCCTTCTTTACCGATATTTCCGAGCGTAAAGAACACGAAGCCCGTATCCAGCATCTGGCCGAATACGATGCCCTGACCGACCTGCCGAACCGCATTCTGATCAATGACCGCCTGCAGCAAGCCATCCGCCTGGCTGAACGCCAATCCGGCCAGCTGGCCGTGCTGTTTGTCGATCTGGATCACTTCAAGAACATCAACGACACCCTGGGCCACAACACCGGTGATGCGTTGCTCAAGCAGGTGGCTGGCCGGCTATGCAGCGCCGTACGGGAGCTGGACACCGTAGGCCGCACCGGTGGCGACGAATTTGTGCTGATCCTCCCGGCCATCGGCCAACCTGATGAAGCCGCGCAAGTTGCCGAACGTATCCTGCGCGCCATGCAACTGCCATTTGACATGAATGGCACCTCGCTGGTTGTCAGCTGCAGCATCGGCATCAGTCTGTTGCCGGATGATGGCCAGGATATTCAGACCCTGCTGATGAATGCCGATCTGGCCATGTACCATGCCAAAACCCATGGCCGGAACACCTTCCGCTTTTACACGCGGGAAATGAACACCCAGGTTGCCGACCGGCTGCAACTGGAAAACCGGCTGCGCAATGCACTGGAACAAGAGGAGCTGTTCCTATTGTTCCAGCCACAATACGACATCAACAGCAATGCCCTGATCGGTTGTGAAGTACTGTTGCGCTGGCAAGACCCGCAGGAAGGCCTGATCATGCCGTCCCGCTTTATTCCGATTGCCGAAGACAGCGGTCTGATTGTTCCACTGGGACGCTGGGTGCTGCGCGAAGCCTGCATGCAGATGGCCCGCTGGCGTCAGCAAGGTCTGTGGCTACCCAAGGTTGCCGTGAATGTCTCGGCACGTCAGCTGGCGCGCATGGATTTCATCGATGATGTCAGTGCAGCATTGCAGGAAAGCGGCCTGCCCGGCCATTGCCTGGAAATCGAAGTCACTGAAAGCACACTGATGGAAGATGCCGACCTGGCTGCTCGCCAACTGGCTATCATCAAGGCGATGGGAGTGAGGCTGTCAGTGGACGACTTTGGTACCGGCTATTCCAGCCTGGCCTATCTCAAACGCTTCGCCCCGGACACCATCAAGATCGACCGCTCCTTCGTGTGCGAGCTACCCGGCGACAGCGAGGATGCCGCCATTGTTTCCGCCATCATCCATCTGGCCCGGGCGCTGGGGATGAGCACCTTGGCCGAAGGTGTGGAAACCGAGGCCCAGCATCACTATTTGCGCGAGCTCGGTTGCGGTGGCATTCAGGGTTATCTGCTGGGCAGACCACAGACTGCGGACAGCCTGGCGTCCCAGCTAGACGAAGCTATCCTGTGACACCCCGGCCGACGCCACGCTTTCGGCTTGCCCGGGGCGCGGGATCAGCAAGGAACAGCCACCAGCCAGTACCACGATGCCAAGGCCAAGCAACATGCCATCAGATGGACTACCCCGCAGCGACTGTACTGCCGGCAGCAAGGCAAAACTGAGGCCGGCACCCAGATTGAAAGCGCCTGCGTTAAGGCCCGGCAACAGTCCCGGGCTACCCGCGGGTGACAGCACAACACCCAGACCATTGAGCATGATGTTGGCGGTACCGGCATAAGCCACACCGGCCAGCACCGTGGCAGCCATCATCCACCCCAGACTGGACAAGCCCTGTGTCAGCATCAGGACAATCGCCAGCAGGCTGCCTGCCAGCCCCAGCCGCAACACCCGACCATATCCCCAGCGCGGTGCCAGTTGGCCGGCCAACGGCCCCACCAACCATCCCACCAACGCATAAGGGGTGAGCAACAGCCAGGCTGCCCGTTCTGCTGACAGACCAAAGCCGCCAACAGTCTGTTGGGCATGTGCCATCACCAGTCCGTTAATGATGGCGAACACACCAGTCATCGTCAGCACCGTAGTCAGCAGCAAGGGCCAGATGCAGCGCTGCCGCAGCAGGGACAAGGCAAGCAGCGGATGGCTGCTGCGCTGTTCGGTATACAGAAACAGGCCCAGTCCCAGCATTCCCACCGCGGCCATGCCTGCGCTGAGCAGCCAGTCGGCATCACGGCCTGCGGCGGCAAGGTGCAGTGCCCATAACAGACTGCCCAGCGATAACACCAGCCAGCCCACACCGTACCAATCCATGCGTGCCTGCGGAGACGGTCTGGACTCCGGAGCAAGCCAGGCAACCAGCACACACGCCAGTACAGCAAGCAGTGCAATGCACCAGAACACCGCCCGGAAACCAAAGACGGTTGCCAGCCAGCCACCGGCAATCGCGTCGATACCTGCAATGCCGCCGTTGACTGCGGTAATTACCCCCATCAGCAGGCCATAACGCTGTGGGTCGTCCACCTCGTGATACAGCATCAACAGACAGACCGGCACCACCGGCCCGGACACGCCCTGTATCAGCCGCGCCAACTGCAGCACGGCCACCGACGGTGCCATGGCAGCCAGCACGCTGCCGGCCAGCATCACCAGCAACATGCCCAGCAACACCCGCTTGCGCCCCACCATGTCGCCCAGGCGGGGCAGAAACAGCGAAAACAGGGCTGCTGCCGTAAAGAATGCCGTCTGCGACATGCCCACCGCTGCAGCGCTGGCCTGTAGCTCTCCAGCCATTGTCACCAGTACCGGACTGAGCATGCTGGCATTGAGCTGAAAGGCTATGCAGGCTGCCAGCAGTGCCGTCATCAGGCTGGCAAGACCGGGTTGACTGGCACGACTCATGCCTGCCCCTCCCCGATAACGCGCAAAGCGTCTTCAATCATCTGCCAGAAATAGCGGTGATCCAGTTGCACCGCCACCTGGGTATGGCAGTCCTCTGCGGGTGGTTGACGGAAGTCGGCAACCGTCATCCCCAGCGTCAGGGCACCGTGCAGCTCCACATCCAGTGCCACCTTGCGTACCATCATTACCTGCGGGTCTATCACATAAGCCACAGCGCAGGGGTCATGTACCGGCGGGGCGGCAAAGCCCTGTTCGCGGCGGTAGCTGTCTGCGAAATACAGCAGCAATTCCTCGACAAAGCGAGCCGGGCGGCTTCCCATTGCAGCAAGGCGCGCCTGCACCTCGGGGGTGGCAAGCGCCTGATGGGTTAGGTCCAGCCCCACCATGGTCAGCGGCCAGGGGGTATTGAACACGATATGCGCGGCTTCCGGGTCGATCTTGATATTGAACTCGGCCACGGCACTCCAGTTTCCCGTGTGATAGCCACCACCCATCAACACCACCTCGCGCACCCGGCTGACAATGCGCGGCTCCTTGCGCACCGCCAGCGCAATATTGGTGAGCGCACCGGTTGGCACCAGGGTGATATCACCTGGAGGGTGCGCCATGATCAGTTCAATGATCAGGTCCACCGCATGCCGGGAGTCGGCCTGCCGCGTGGGAGGCGGCAGCACCGGGCCGTCCATACCGCTGTCACCATGAATGGAAGGCGCTATTTCGCGTGGCCGCACCAACGGACGGTCACACCCGGCGGCAATCGGCACCTTGATACCGGCGATATCGGCCACCGCCAGTGCATTGCGGGTAACCTTTTCCAGTGTCTGGTTACCGGCCACCGTGGTGATGGCCAACAGTTCGATGGCCGGGCTGCCATGTGCCAGCAACATGGCGATGGCATCATCGTGACCCGGATCGCAATCAAGAATTATTTTTTTGGCCATGGGACATCCCTGCGTTCAGGAAGGGAAAAGCTGGAAGCGATTGCTCCGGTGCAATTAAAGAGGTTCAGACGGTGGCATCGGCAGATGCACTGCCCGTTGCCAGCCAGTACTCCACCAGCCGAACCCAGAAGCTGGCTGCCAGTGGCAGGGCCTCGTCGTTGAAGTCGTATCCGGGGTTATGCACCATGCAGCCACCAGCGCCATCTCCATTGCCGACAATGAAATAACAACCCGGCACCTGCTCCAGCCAGTAGGCAAAATCTTCGCTGCCGGTAAGGGCATCCATGTCTTCCTGCACATTACCGGGCCCCAGAAATTCACGGGCCAGCAAGCTGGCCTGACGGGTGATGACATCATCGTTGATCAGCACCGGATAGCCATGTTCGAAAGTGATCTCTGCCGTGGCACCATAGGCAGCAGCATGTTGTTCGGCCAGTTGGCGGATACGCAGGTGCAGCAGCTCACGGATTTCCGGGCGGAGCGCCCTGACCGTGAGCCGTAACTCCGCCATGGAGGGAATCACGTTGGCCGCTTCACCGGCCTGAATGGCCCCCACGGTCAGCACTGCAGTTTCCTGCGGCGGCACATTGCGCGACACGATGGTCTGCAGGGCCATCACCAGCGAGGCCGCCACCACGACAGGGTCGATGGCCTGTTGCGGCATGGCACCATGGCCGCCGGTTCCATGCAGGCGAATGGTGATGGTATCGGTGGACGCCATGAAGGCTCCGGCACGAAAACCCAGCTGACCCAGAGGAATGCCTGGCATGTTGTGCAGGGCAAAAATGGCATCGCAGGGAAAGCGCTGGAACAAGCCCTCGTCCAGCATGCGCTTGGCACCGGAACCGCCATGCCCCTCCTCCGCAGGCTGAAAGAACAGGTGCAGCGTGCCAGCAAAGCGGCGCGTACGTGCCAGTTCACAAGCAGCAGCCAGCAAGATGGCGGTATGCCCGTCATGGCCACAGGCATGCATCTTGCCGTCAATCTGGCTGGCCCACGCCCGGCCGCTTGTCTCCTGAATGGGCAGGGCATCCATATCGGCCCGTAAACCGATGCTTGGCCCCTTGCCACACTGCAGGCTGGCTACCACGCCGGTGCCGCCGATGCCCGTGCAAACCTGATAGCCCCAGGCCTGCAGTCTTTCCCGGATCAGCCGGCTGGTATTGAATTCTTCGAAACCCAGTTCGGGATGTGCATGCAGCTGGCGACGCAAGGCGATCATTTCGTCGGCAATGTTCTGGATGCCTGGCAAGATGGGACTAAACATGATGGGGTCTCCGCAAGTGCTGATATAAGAGTGCAGAGACTGAAAGAAAACCGAGCTAGTGCGATACCGGAACAAAGAGCAGTTTCATCGGCAAGCCAGCAGGGGGTGGCCCTGGCCTGCCGTGAATTCTGCAGCAATAAGGGAGCACGATATCAATCAAAGCGCAGGGTGTAGCGTGACTCCACTGATGTATTGGTACCCGCCCGCAAGACCATGGACCACCCCTTGCTCAACTGGTACGCCAGCTTGACGGCCTGATCGGCACTGGTCACGCCGTATTCGTAACCCAGATACAGCTCGCGGGTAAGCTGCCGCCCTACCGTGACCACCTGCTCAGCCGGGCTAACCGTACCATTTGCCAGGGTTCTTTCCTTGCGGCTGGCCATGCCCAGTTCATCGAACAGGCCGACGTGGTCGTTAATGGAGCCGGCCAGCATCATGCCGGCGGATGCAGCAAGCGCAGAGTCATCCCGGTCACCACTGGCCGCATGACCTAGCACCAGCCAGGCAAGTTTGTCCTTTTCCGACATCGATTCATCAGCCACCAGGCGGATGCGGGGTGAAGAAACGCTGCCGGACACTTCTACCCCGGCCCCGACAGGGGACAGGTGGCGCTTGGCCACAACATTGAGTGCCGGATTATCCAGCGGCCCCACAAAGCTGATGATGCCCTGTTCGATATCCAGATCCTGGCCATAAGCCTTGTAGCGGCCTTTCACTACCCGTACCTGACCACGCGCCCCTGGCGGCAGGCCTGGATTGGCCGTTACCTTGACCACCCCGGTCAGCTCCACATCCAGGCCCTGGCCGACAAAGCGGAAACGGTCCCCCAGATCCAGATCCAGTGCCACGGTCAGCGGCAGGCTGGCAAATGCCGATGGTTCCGCCGGCTTGCGTCCCTTGACGATCACATCGTCGCTCAGTGTCGGCGCACCACCCTTGGGCAGGTCGATCCGCCCCTGGTCGGCACGGATACGCCCGGTCAGGGCAATCTTGTGTTCCACCATGCTCAGTTCGGCATTGCCGGACACCACCAGCTTGCGGCTGGGCTTGTCGAATACGCTAAACTTGTTTAGCACCACCCGGACCACGGCATCGGGCCCGGAGTCCTTCAAATCCAGGCTGCCGCTGGCCACCACATCCCCCTGTCCACTGGCAAAGCGCAAGCGGTCCAGCACCAGGCTACGACCATTCAGATGTGCCTGCAGCACACCATCCCCCAAGCGGATGCCGGTTCTGTGGTCGGCCAATAGCAACTGGCTACCCTGGATACTGCCTTGCCCTTGCAACTGGCCTAACGGGCCAGTCAAAGCCAAGTTGGCAGACAGTTGGCCACCTAGCTCCAGTGCCGGGGAAGACAGCTGCGCCAGTGCCGCCAGCGATGGCAACGACACCGTAGCAGTGGCGGCCAGCGGTGTCCGGACGTCAATATGACCACCATTCCACGGCAGGCTGCCCTTGCCGGTCAGTTGGGCATACTGGCTGTCAATGGTGGTGTCGAAACGCAGGCTGCCGCCATCAAGCCGCATATTGACTTGCGCCGACCTCAGGCCTAGCGGCGCAGGCCGCCCAGCCTCGGCAGGCAGACGGATATCACCAGCTACCCGCTTAAGCCAAAGCTGTCCTTGTGGCTGCTTGCCATTGAGATTCAAGCTCCAGGCACTATCCAGTACCAGATTCTGTTCGACCGGCAGTTGCAGCAGCCCTGCCAGTTCAGCCAGATGCAGGCCTTCGGCATGCCCACGCGTGGACAGAACCCCGTTGCTGCTTTCCAGTTCGGCCAGCGACACACTCCCGCCCAGCAGATTCAGGCGCGCGGCACCCAGCCGGATTCGTGCGGCACCCGCCTCCAGCGCCAGCGGTGACTGCAGGCTGAGCCCGGGCTTGCCGGATAGCTCCAGCCGCTCCAGTACGCCCTGCCATTGCCCGCTGTTAACGGGCAAACCACCACTGGCGGCCAGTTGCAGCTGATAGGCCTGTCCGGCCAGGCGCAAGCGGCCATCCAGCTGTACATGGTGGCGCGTACGCGTGCCATTGCCCTGCGCCCGCAGCTGCTCGGCGCTGAAACTACCGGCCTGCAGCTTGTCTGCGACCAGTTGTAAACGGAAGGGGCTGCCGGGATCAGCCTTGATGTCGCCATCCAGGCTCAGACTCTGCACGGACAAATCACCAGGCAGATGCAGCCGGTCAGCACGCAGACTGGTGCTGAGCAATGGCGCTTTGGGCGTGCCTGCCAGTTCGGCCTGCCCCTTTACTGTGCCGGAAAAACCACGGCCCAGCAGGGAGAGATTGGGGGCATCAATCAGCAGCTTGAGCTTGTCTCCAACGGCACCATACGAACCACTGGCTTGCAGACGGTTATTGGCCAGGGTGAGATCGGCCAGCAACTGGCGTAAACGCTGGCCCTGCCAATCCGCCGTCAGTTGGCCGCTCAGCGGTGCACCGGACAAGCGGCTGGGTGCAAACTGCAAAGCCACCTTGCCCGCCAGTGGCTGGGTCAACTGACCGCTGGCCTTGATGGCCGCATTCAACTCACCCACAGGCAGACCAGTTTGCAGTCGGGACGGATCAGCCTTCAGCAGCTTGCCTTCCAGCTGGTATAGCTGTTTTCCTTCCAGCCCCAGCTTGCCGAACACGTTCATTTTGCCGGCGCCGGCGGTCAGATCCAGCTGACGTAACAGCAATGTCCTGCCAGCAGCATCCTGTTCGAAACCCAGCGCGGTTTCCAACTGCAGGGCCTTGCCATACAGGCTGGCCCGGATATCTGGCCCTATCAAGGGCCCTGCAATGCGTGCAGTGCCCCTGATGATGTCGTCAGGGGCGGCCGCATGCAGCGATTTAAGGCTGATATTGTGGATGAGCGCCACAATGTCGAGTGCGCGCGGCTCTACCTTGCCGGTCAGATTGAGCTGGCCCGCGCCCAACTGGGCCATCAGCTTGTCCAGATACAGCATCTTGTCATCTGCCCGGAACTCACCCACCAGCAGCGACAAGGGAAGTTGGCTGGCAGATACCGGCCCCGGCTGGCTGTTGAGCAGGGATAATCCACCCTTGATGCGGGTACCACCATCTGGTTCAGCATGCACGGCAAAGCCCAGCCGCGCCTTGGGCCAGGCCGGAAACAGCGACTGGGGATTGATGCCACCCACCCTGACATCCAGTCGCCCGAAACGGTTGTAGGGGTTGAAGGCAAAGGGCCGTAACGTTCCATGGGCTTCGGCCAGCATGCCTTTGCCGCTACCCGTCGCATCTAGCTGCAGCGCCAGCAGGTTGCCAGCCAGCTGCAGATCGGCCTGCACGGGAATCTGCTCCAGTTCTCCCTGAGCCGTAAGCTGGCCACGCGTGGCAAACGGAGTGACATCGGCAATATTCAGCCCGGCGCTGGCACTGCCCCACGGGGTTTGCAGACGCTTCAGCTGCAACTGATGCTGTTGATGCTGATATGCATAACTGGCCTGCAAACCGTAAAACCGGACATCCGCAGGTAGCAGGGTCAGGCTGGCCAGTTGCAGCTGTTCCACCCGGATTTCCAGCGGCAGGGAGAGCGAGGCTGGCGCACCTGCCGGTGGCGTGGCCGGGGCGGGACGACTGCTCAGCCGGACATGGCCGATATTAAGAAGTTGCACCTGCAGACGGCCCTGCCATATATCTCCGGGCTGCCATTGCAGCTGCAAGCGGTCGATATCGACATCTTGGTAGCGTGAACGCCAGCGGATATCGTGCAAGGTAAAACCGGACCACAAATTCCCCTCACTGCGGGCAATGCTCAACTGTTGATTGCTCAATGCCGGTAACTGCTGACACAGCCAGGCAAAACCCTGGGCATTGCCGGTCAGCCAGGTCAGCACAGCCAGCAGCATGGACAACAGCAGCAAGCACAGGCCAAGCTTCCAACGGCGACGGGGTCGTCGGGGCGGCGTTGGCGCTTCCGGCGGTACCGCCGGATCTGGCAATGGTTGTCCCTGCATCAGAAAGCCAGCCCCAAGCTCATGTTCCAGCGCAGTTTGCCGTCTTTTTCCGCCTTGGCAATATCCATGGATAGCGGTGCCACCGGGCTCATCCAGCGCACACCGATGCCATTGGAGTGCTCCAGCTTGAAGCTTTGCCAGCTTTGGGCCGCATTACCAGCGTCGTGGAACAGGGCGATGGCCCAATCCTTGGCAACCGGAATCTGGTATTCCAGGGTGGCGGTTGCCACTACCCGTCCTCCTACCACGGCACCATCGGCTCCGGGCAAACCCAGGCTCTGGTAGGCGTAACCCCGCACGCTATTGGAACCACCGGCGCGGAACAGTTGGGAGGACGGCACTTCATCGCTATCCTTGGCCCACACCTGCCCCATTTCCAGCCGGGTCAGCAGCGTGCCGTATTTGGGCCAAGGGCTCCAGTAGCTCACTCCACGCGCATAGCCGCGCACAAAGCTGGTGGTGGACAGCACGCCGCCTAGCGTGCTGGAAAGCGAAACATCCAGCAGGGTGCCGGAACGGGGACGCAGGCTATCGTCCACATCGCGCCGCGTCCAGCCAAACACCCCGAGCAGGGCGCGGGTGTTGTTGCTGGGGGTATTGCCGATGGTTTCCTTTTCCTGAATGAATTCCACCCCGAAACGGGCATTGATTTTTTCATGCGAGCGGATGCGCCAGGCCCCAGCATCGATGGTGGTGGTTTTCACCCCCTGGATATCGGTCTCCTTGAATGAAGACGTGATGGAGTGGGAGTAATTGTCTGCCTGACGCGGAAAGCCCAGACCGAAACTCAGGTTGCGGTCGCTGTTTTTCCAGTCCAGCAAGGCAGAGCCGGTCCAGCCCTTGCCAAACAGATTGTAGTAGTCGTAGCCGATGCGGGTACCCGGGCCGTCTTCCGAATCGTAAGTCAGACCCAGCTCCAGTTTCTGCTTGGGAAACTCGGTCAGGCTTACTTCTACCGGCACCTGGTTATTGTCGATGCGGGCCATGTCGGCACTCACCACCACGCCGGAGTACTGCGCGGCCTGCTCCAGCGCCGCCTGGTAGTCCAGCAGCTTTTTTTGCTGATAAGGATCGCCCTGCTGAAAATCAGCCAGCCCGGTTGCTACGCTGACTGGGTAGCGCTTGTTACCGGTGATATGGGTGGGGCCAAAACGGATCAGCGGGCCGCTATCCAGCTGTACCAGCAACTGACTGCGATGTGTGTGCGGATCGATATCCGCCTGGCTCTTGACGATGCGGGCCAGCGGGAAGCGGTCCACGGTCAGCAGGCGCAGGATGGCGCGTTTGCTGCTGCTCCAGTCGTCCTGCCGATACGGTGCGCCAATGGGCAGCGACCAGGCCTCCAGCACCGCCGCCAGCCGTTGTTGGTAGTCGGCTTGCTGGCGGATGTCACCGGCAAGTTGCAGGGTAACATCGTCGATGATGACCGGCTCGCCGGGATCAACCCTGATTACATAATGATGCTCGCCCTGCTCTTCCACGCGGATGGTTGACGTGAAATAGCCTTCGGTTTCCAGCAATGCCTGGGCAGCCCCGGGCGTTTCCTTGATGATGGCCTGCAACTGGAAATCGTCCAGATCCGGGTCATTACGTGCGGAAACCAGCTCGAGATGATCACTCAGCAGGCTGGCCAGTGTCGATGGCGCATCCACGCTGACGGTGTAATCCACCTTGGCCCACACTGGTGTAGCACACAGTGTCAGGGCCAGCGCGGAGGACAAGGCAAGGGGATGGGTTCGTGGCAGCATGTCGGCATTCATCTGGAATCCGACTGATGGTAGCGAAACTGGTTCAGTCTGGCGAGGGCTGTCGGCATGCGCGACAAGGCGTTCTGCCATAAAAAATGGCGGAATGATCCGCCACAAGACTGAGAGAGATAATACGCGGCCCGCCAGAAGCGGGCCGGGACTGCAGCGTGCTGCCCGGTATTGCGGCCGGGCTGCACACTTACTTTTTGCGCTGCGGCGGCAGGTCCGTGCAGCTACCCTCGAACACCTCGGCAGCCATGCCGATGGATTCGCCCATGGTAGGGTGCGGGTGAATGGTCTTGGCGATGTCTTCGGCATCGCAGCCCATTTCGATGGCCAGGCAGATTTCACCGATCATGTCGCCGGCGTGCGGGCCGACAATGCCACCACCGATCACCTGATGGGTAGCCGGATCGAAAATCAGCTTGGTGAAGCCTTCATCACGACCATTGGCAATGGCACGACCGGACGCCGCCCACGGGAAGACGGATTTCTCCACCTTGATGCCCTGCTTCTTGGCTTCGTCTTCGGTCATGCCCACCCAGGCCACTTCCGGATCGGTATAAGCCACGCCCGGAATCACGCGGGCATCGAAGAAGGCCTTGTGCTCGGCGCAGTTTTCTGCGGCCACGTGGCCTTCATGCACGCCCTTGTGCGCCAGCATCGGCTGACCAACGATGTCACCGATGGCGTAGATGTGCGGCACATTGGTACGCTGCTGCTTGTCCACCGGAATGAAGCCGCGGTCGGTCACGGCCACGCCGGCGTTTTCCGCACCCAGCAGTTTGCCGTTGGGCGCACGGCCAGTGGCGTACAGCACCAGGTCGTAACGTTGCGGTTCTTTCGGTGCCTGCTCGCCCTCGAAGGTGACGTACACGCCGTCTTCCTTCGGCTCGACAGCCACGGTCTTGGTGTTCAGCATGATGTTGTCGAAGCGGTGTGCATTCCACTTCTGCCATACCTTGACCAGGTCACGGTCGGCACCTTGCATCAGGCCGTCCAGCATTTCCACCACGTCCAGGCGGGCGCCCAGCGTGGAGTACACGGTACCCATTTCCAGACCGATGATGCCGCCACCGATGATCAGCATTTTTTCCGGCACGGCTTTCAGTTCCAGCGCGCCGGTGGAGTCCACCACACGCGGATCATCCGGGATAAACGGCAGTTTCACCACGCGCGAACCGGCGGCGATGATGGCGTTGTTGAACTTGACGATGGTTTTCTCACCGCTCTCTTCACGGCCGTTGCCGGTAGTGACCGACACTTCGATGTGATGCGGGTCGATAAAGCGGCCATTGCCACGTACGATTTGCACCTTGCGCGCCTTGGCCATGCCGGCCAGGCCGCCGGTCAGCTTGCCGATGACCTTTTCCTTGTAACCGCGCAACAGGTCGATATCCACTTCCGGCTTGCCGAACTTGATGCCGTTGGCAGCCAGATGGCTTACTTCGTCAATCACGGCGGCATTGTGCAGCAGGGCCTTGGACGGAATGCAGCCCACGTTCAGGCACACGCCACCCAGGGTGGAGTAACGCTCGACGATGACCACTTTCTGGCCCAGGTCGGCGGCGCGGAAGGCGGCGGAATAACCACCAGGGCCACCGCCCAGTACCATCACGTCGCATTCGATGTCGGCACCACCGCCATGACTGGCGGCAACCGGTGCCGCCGGCGGGGCAAAGCCGGCGTCAGTATGGGCCGAGGCCACACCGGTGGTTTCCAGCGGCTTGGCTTCTGCCGGGGCGGCGCTGGCGGCGGCAGCGGCTTCGACGATGACGATCACGTCGCCTTCGCTCACCTTGCTACCCACTGCCACTTTGACTTCCTTCACCACACCAGCGGTTTCCGCCGGTACTTCCATGGTGGCCTTGTCGGTTTCCAGCGTGATGAGGCTGTCGTCCTTGCTCACCACATCGCCCGGCTTCACAAAGACTTCGATCACGTCCACATTGCTGTGACCGCCGATATCCGGGACTTTCAGTTCAATCAGATTGCTCATGGTTTTCCATCCGTTGGGCGGAAGCGCCCGGCTGTGCCGTGGACTTTCCGCCGTATTTCATGCGGCAAGGAGAAGGCGGAATGCCCCTGCGGGGTTCCGCCCTACCATCACAGGATCAGGCGACGCACGTCGGACAGCAGCTTGCCCAGATGCACGGTGAAGCGCGCGGCAGCAGCGCCGTCGATCACGCGGTGATCGAAGGACAGCGACAGCGGGCACATCAGGCGCGGTGCAAATTCCTTGCCGTTCCATACCGGCTTGATCTGGCTCTTGCACACACCCAGGATGGCCACTTCCGGCGCATTCACGATCGGGGTGAAGCTACTGCCGCCAATACCACCCAGACTGGAGATGGTGAAGGTGGCACCTTGCATGTCGGTGGGCTTGAGCTTGCCTTCGCGGGCTTGCAGCGACAGATCGGTCAGTTCCTTGGCGATCTGCTTGATGCCCTTCTGATCGACGTTCTTGATCACCGGTACCACCAGGCCATTCGGCGTGTCGGCGGCAAAGCCGATGTGGTAGTACTGCTTGAGTACCAGATTGTCGCCATCCAGCGAGCTGTTGAAATTGGGGAAAGCCTTGAGGGCTTCGGCAGCGGCCTTGATGATGAAGGCCAGCGGCGAAATCTTCAGACCGGATTTTTCCCATTCCTTGCCGATGGTCTTGCGGAAGTCTTCCAGCTCGGTGATGTCGCACTCGTCGTTGAACGTTACGTGCGGGATCATCACCCAGTTGCGGCTGAGGTTGGCACCGGAAATCTTCTGGATGCGCGACAGCGGCTTGGTTTCGATCGGACCGAACTTGGCGAAATCCACCTTCGGCCACGGCAGCAGGTCCAGACCCACGCCGGAACCGGCAGCAGCGGCCGGGGCAGCAGCCACCGGGTTCTGCAGCACACCCTTCACAAAGGCCTTCACGTCGGCATCGATGATGCGACCCTTGCGGCCAGTACCCTTGACGCGGCCCAGGTCCACACCCAGCTCACGCGCCAGACGGCGTACCGACGGGCCGGCATGGGCTTTGGAGAAGCTGGCTTCGTTGATGGCGGGCAGACTGGCGCTGGCGGCAACCGGTGCTGCTGCAGCCGGGGCTGTCGCAACGGGGGCCGGTGCTGCTGCCGGAGCGGGTGCAGCGACAGGTGCGGCCACCGGAGCAGCAGCAGCGGCAACCGCGCCCTCCACCACCACGATCAAATCACCCTGGCTGACCTTGCCGCCCACGGCAACCTTGACTTCAACTACCTTGCCAGCGGCAGTGGCCGGCACTTCCATGGTGGCCTTGTCGGTTTCCAGCGTGATCAGGGAATCGTCCACGCTGATCACGTCGCCCACCTTGACCGACACTTCGATCACGTCCACACCGTTATGGCCGCCGATATCCGGCACCACGATGTCGATGCGACCGCTGGCAGCCGGGGCGGCCGGCGCAGCAGCAACCGCCACAACCGGAGCGGCAGCAACAGGTGCGGCCACAGCAGCGGCCGGTGCCGGCGCAGCTGCACTGGCAGCCACTTCGATGATGGCGATCACATCGCCTTCGGAAATCTTGCCACCAAGCACAGCCTTGACTTCCTTGACCACACCGGCGGCTTCGGCCGGCACTTCCATGGTGGCCTTGTCGGTTTCCAGGGTGATCAGGGAGTCGTCCACTGCCACGGTCTGACCGGGGGTGATGAACACTTCGATAATGTCTACATTGCTGTGCCCACCGATGTCGGGCACTTTCAGTTCGATCAGATTGCTCATGAGCTTTCCATCCGTAGAGCGGCGGCACCTGCACGGTGCCGCCACCGATATTCGGCTACGTTGCAAGCCTGCCCCCTGCGGGGCGGGCTCGCTACCTCAAGCTTGGCCGTATCCGGCCCGGCCTCATGCCTTCCAGGAAGGCAGCTTGTCAGCCTTGATGCCGTACTTGGCAATCGCTTCAGCCACCTTGGCAGCTTCGATCTTGCCTTCGCGGGCCAGGGCGGACAGGGCAGCCACGGCGACATAGTGACGATCCACTTCGAAGAACTCGCGCAGCTTGGCGCGGCTGTCGGAGCGGCCGAAACCGTCGGTACCCAGTACCACGTAGCGACCCGGTACGTATTCGCGAATCTGGTCGGCGTAGTTGCGGATGTAGTCGGTAGCGGCAATCACCGGACCACTGCGGCCTTCCAGCTGCTGCTCGACAAAGGACTTGCGGGCAGCTTCGGTCGGGTGCAGCAGGTTGAAGCGGGAAGCTTCCATACCGTCACGACGCAGTTCGTTGAAGGAGGTTACGCTCCAGATGTCCGACGCGATGCCGAAGTCATTGCGCAGCAGGTCGGCCGCGGCCATCACTTCACGCAGGATGGTGCCGGAGCCCATCAGTTGCACCTTCACCTGTGCGTCGCCGCCGTCCTTCAGCAGGTACATGCCCTTGATGATGCCCTGCTCGGCGCCTTGCGGCATGGCCGGGTGGGTGTAGTTCTCGTTCATCAGGGTGATGTAATAGAACACGTCTTCCTGCTCGCCATACATGCGGCGCAGACCATCTTGCAGGATGACTGCCAGCTCGTAAGCGAAGGTCGGGTCATAGGACACGCAGTTCGGAATCAGGCCAGCCTGGATATGGCTGTGGCCGTCTTCGTGCTGCAGGCCTTCACCGTTCAGGGTGGTACGACCGGCAGTGCCGCCCAGCATGAAGCCACGGGCGCGCATGTCGCCAGCGGCCCAAGCCAGGTCGCCGATACGCTGGAAACCGAACATCGAGTAGTAGATGTAGAACGGAATCATCGGAATGCCGTGGTTGGCATAGCTGGTGGCTGCGGCAATCCACGAAGACATCGCGCCCGGCTCGTTGATGCCTTCCTGCAGCATCTGGCCGTCTTTGGATTCCTTGTAGAACATCAGTTGGTCGGCATCCTGCGGTACGTAGTTCTGACCCTGGGTGGACCAGATTCCGTACTGGCGGAACATGCCTTCCATGCCGAAGGTGCGGGATTCGTCCGGCACGATCGGCACGATCTGCTTGGTGATGTTCTTGTCTTTCAGCAGGGTGCCGAGCATGCGTACGAAGGCCATGGTGGTGGAGAACTCGCGTTCGCCCGAATCACCCAGCTGGCTGTCGAATACATGCAGGCCCGGGATGGCCAGCGGAGCCTTCACCGGCTTGCGGGCCGGCAGATAACCACCCAGCGCGGCGCGGCGTTCACGCATGTACTTCATTTCCGGGCTGTCTTCAGCCGGCTTGTAGTACGGTACGTTCGGCAGATCTGCGTCGGAAACCGGAATACCGAAGCGGTCGCGGAATTTGCGCAGGCTTTCGATATCCATCTTCTTGGCCTGGTGGGCAATGTTCTGCGCTTCGCCGGACGAACCCATGCCATAGCCCTTGATGGTCTTGGCCAGGATAACGGTCGGACGGCCGTTGGCATTGTGGGTGGCTTCGTAGTAAGCGGCGTATACCTTGTGCGGATCGTGGCCGCCACGGTTCAGGGCCCAGATCTCGTCGTCGGACATGTTGGCCACCATTTCGCGCAGCTCCGGGTACTTGCCGAAGAAGTGTTCGCGAACGTAGCCACCGTTCTTGGACTTGAAGGTCTGGTAGTCACCGTCCACGCATTCGTCCATGCGCTTCTTCAGCAGGCCCTTGGTGTCCATGGCCAGCAGCGGATCCCAGCGGCTACCCCAGATGACTTTCAGCACGTTCCAGCCGGAACCGCGGAAGTCGCCTTCCAGTTCCTGGATGATCTTGCCGTTGCCGCGTACCGGGCCGTCCAGACGCTGCAGGTTGCAGTTGATGACGAAGATCAGGTTGTCCAGACCTTCGCGTGCGGCCAGGGCGATGGCACCCAGGGATTCCGGTTCGTCCATCTCGCCGTCACCGCAGAAGCACCATACCTTGCGACCCGGCGTGCGGGCCAGGCCACGGCTTTCCAGGTATTTCAGGAAACGGGCCTGATAGATGGCCATCAGCGGGCCAAGACCCATTGATACGGTGGGGAACTGCCAGAAGTCGTCCATCAGCCACGGGTGTGGATAGGAGGACAGGCCGTTGCCGTCCACTTCCTGACGGAAGCTGTCCAGTTGCTCTTCGGACAGACGACCTTCCAGGAAAGCGCGGGAATACACGCCCGGGGCAATGTGGCCCTGGAAGTAGATCAGATCACCGTCCTGCTCGTCGTTCGGGGCACGCCAGAAGTGGTTGAAACCCACGTCGTACAGGGTGGCGGAGGACTGGAAGGATGCAATATGGCCGCCCAGTTCCAGGTTTTTCTTGCCGGCGCGCAGTACCAGCGCAGCGGCGTTCCAGCGGTTGATGGAGCGAATGCGATGCTCCATCTCGTGATTGCCGGGGGATTTCTGTTCTTTGCCCACCGGGATGGTGTTCTGGTACGCGGTAGTCGCGTCGAAAGGCAGGTAAGCGCCACGGCGGCGAGTGCGCTCAACCATGGTTTCCAGCAGGAAGTGTGCGCGCTCGGAACCTTCGGTATCCAGAACCGACTCCAGCGCTTCAGTCCACTCCTGGGTTTCCAGGGGATCGATATCGTCAGGGAAGGTTGCAGCCATATCTCATCCTCACATCGGGGTGACCGGGGCCGGGATCAGGTCCAGACCCACTTTATTGTGTTACCGGATCGAAAACGAAAAAACGAACCGGACTCGTTAGGGACAGATTATAAACGATCACTTTCGCAATAAAAATGTTCATTTATGAAAAGCCCCTCTGGTGTTGCGGAGTGTATAGTTTCAGGAGGCAACAGCGGAATAGGCAATTAGGGTTATCACTGAATATTTGCTCCATTTATCAGGATATTGCGCTGCATCATGTTGTTTTTTTGCGATATCACCTCTTGCAACCTCGACTCCAGTTTATTTCCCCGAATCCTTCTTTTCCTCTTTCAGTAATTTTTCAACTTCGCGCATGCGCGCCTCTATCGAAGAACGCAGGTAGAAGTCGTCTCCCTTGGCCTGGGAGGCAAACTGATACTGCTCCAGCGCCGCCTCATAACGCCGCTCGAAGTAAAAGGCATTCCCCAGTGCCGCGTGGTAGTGCTGCGGGTCTTTGTCCGCATACAGCCGGGCTTCGCTGCGGTACAGGGTCGCATCGCGCGGATAGCGGCCTTGTAGCTGCCGTAGCAACGCGAGTGCCGCCGTTCGGTTTCCGCTGTCTATAAGGACATTCAGCTCGGCCATTTGCAAGGGCTGGCTGTCCTTGAAGGTTTGCTGGCCACGACGCAGGCTAGCCAATGCCGCGTTCCAGTCACCAGCCTCGCGGGCAATGGCTGCCTGCTGGCCGAACAGCATGGGATCAGCAGGCAAACGGGCTTCCGCCTTGCCAAGTGCGGCCCGCGCAGCTACCAGTTGATGGTTGGCCAGCTGCGCGCGCGACATGCCGTACCACATTGCCCCTTCATTCAGATACTGGCCTTTGTCCAGCATGGTCTGGTAATAGCGCACCGCGTCGTCCGGGGCCAGTGTCATGACACGCAATTTTTCCCGCACTAACAGATAGGCGGTGCTGTCTGCCTTCATCTTGACCGGATATTCCAGCGCGCGATTCTGCGCTTCGCTGATGCGTTGCGAGGTGACCGGATGCGTTCGCAAGAAGGCATAGGCATTGTTGTCGCTATAGCGGTTGGCCGACTCCAGACGCTGGAAGAATGCCGGCATGGTGCGCACATCGAAACCGGCCTGCGCCAGATATTGCATGCCGACACGGTCGGCTTCGCGTTCGAAATCACGCGAGAACGACAACTGATTGGAGATTTGCAAGCCCAGCCCGGCCGATAGCGTGCCAATCGACGCTTGACTGCCCCCGGCACGCGATGCCAGAACAGCGGCCAGAACGGTACCCAACAGCAATAGCGGGCTGGTGGCCGAGCTTGCTGCCTGCATGCGCGCAATATGGCGCTGGGTGACATGGGCGGTTTCATGCCCTACTACCGAGGCCAGTTCGCCTTCGCTCTGCGTGGCCACCACCAGGCCACTATTTACCCCCACATAGCCACCCGGCATGGCAAATGCATTGATTTGCTTGTCGTTGACCACAAAATAGGTGAGCTGCAGGCCGGGAATGCGCACACTGGCCGACAAGCGGTGACCCAGCGTATTGATGTAGTCATTGACTTCGGCATCATCCAGCACATCTCCGGCATCGCGCATGGCGCGCATGAAATCCCGGCCCAACCTGGCCTCGTCAGCCATGGAAAGCGAAGTGTCGGAAACATCGCCCAGATCGGGCAGTGCAGGCAGGTCGGCATAGGCCAGCAATGGCTGGGCCAGCGCCATGGCCAGCAGGCTGGCAAGCAAGGTTTTTTTCATCTTGGATGTGAACAGGCAACAACGATTTGGTTGCAAGCTGGCCCGGCAAACCGGTCAGCCCCCGGTGTGCCACAGCATAGTCCTGCCGGGGCAGGCGGGCCAGCACCCGACAGCACTTTCATGCCATGAGAATTGTTCAGATTTGATAATCAGCCGGCCCGGCCAAGCTTTGCCATGCCGCCTGGGTGGACAGATGTACTCTGCCAGCAAAGCGCGCCGCCAAGCCGGCCCGCTGCAGGATATCCGTCACGGGTCCTTTGATTTCAGCCAGATGCAACTCAACCCCCGCTTGCTGCAAGGCCAGATCCAGCCCTTCCAGCATGGTCAATGCCGTGGTATCCACCCGGTTGACCGCACTCATCACCAGCACCACCTGTCGCACCCCGCCCTGCTGCCCCACCCTGGATAACAAAGCCTGACGCACCTGCCGGGCATTGCCGAAGTACAGGCTTTCATCCACACGCAGCAACAGCACGCCAGGCAGGCACTCCACCGTGTGGCGCAGACAGTTGCGGAAATGGTGGGTGCCCGGTACTCGTCCCAGCACTGCGATGTGCGGCCGACTGCTGCGCCACAGCAAGGTGGCCAGCGAAACCAGCACACCGGCCATGATGCCACTGTCCACCCCCAGCAGCAGTACCAGGCCAAAGGTCAGCAGCCAGGCCACTGCATCGGCACGTTCAGCCAGCCAGGCCCGACGCAGACTGGCCACCTTCAACATGGACAAGAGAGAGGCAATGATGGTAGCCGCCAACACAGGCAGCGGCAGCCGTGCCAATGCGCCAGTCGCCAGAAACATCAACAGCAGCATGCCTGCGGCTGTCACCAGTGATGCCAGCTGGGAGTTGGCACCGGCATCGGCATTCACCACCGAGCGGCTCAAGCCCCCGGTCACCGGAAAGCCACCGGCCAGGCCGGCGGCAATATTGCACAGACCGAGTGCCACCAGCTCCCGGTCCGGATCAACGCTCTCCTGCCGCCTCGCCGCCAGCAGCTGCGCCACGGAGAGGCTCTGCACATAGTTGATGAGGGCAATGAAGAAGGCAGGCATGGCCAGATCTGCCAGCCGGGACAGCGGAATGAGCGGCAATGCCGCCACGGGAAGCCCTGCCGGAACCGGCCCGACCACCGGTACCTGCCAACCTGGTGGCAGCAGCATGCCAGCGAGCATGGCCAATACCGGTGCGATACGCAGCAACACACTGGCCACGGCTGTGGACATGCCAAGTGATTGCAATACAGCCGGCCCCCAGCGCCGCAGCCCCAACAGCAAAGCCAGTGCGCTAGCCCCTACCCATAAAGAAGATGCCTGCCATGCCGCAGCCTGTTGCCACGCGGCCAGCAGCCACTGTGGCAAGGAGTTGCCCGGCAAATGCAGACCCGCCAACGGCCCCAGTTGGGACAATACGATCAGCAGCGCACTGGCGGTGGTAAAAGCTGCCAGAACCGGCTCGGACAGCAGATCGGCAATAAAGCCCAGCCTGGCCATGCCCATGGCCAGCAGCATCAGGCCTGATAAAATGGCCAGCCACAAAGCCAGCGCCAGATAATCACTACTACCGGACTCGGCAAAACGCGACAGGGTGGCTGCCGTCAATAAGGAAGTCAGCGCCATCGGCCCCACAGACTGGGCATAGCCGCGCCCACTGAAGGCATACACCAGCAAGGGTGCAACGCTGGCATACAAGCCCGCCTGTACCGGGAGGCCGGCCAACAGGGCGTACGCCAGGCTTTGTGGTATCAGCAGCAGAGTGACCACAACACCAGCGGTCAGGTCGCCGGCCAGCCAGTGGCGGCGATATGCGCCAACCCAGCCGGGAAACAGGCTGATCAGGGCAGCCATCGCGACAGCAGACGCGCCAACCACATGCCGGTCAGCATGGCGAGGACAAACCATGCCCCCGCCGGCAGAGCCATGCCAGTCAGCACCAGGGCCGGACCAGGACAAATGCCGGCCAGCCCCCAGCCGATGCCAAACAGCACACTTCCCAGCACCAGCCGCCCGGTCAGCCGGCTTTTGTCCGGCAACTGCATCGGCTCGCCCAGCAGGCTGTGACTTTGCCGCTCAGCACGGCGGAAGGCAAAAAAGGCAATGCAGATGGCACCAGCCATGACCAGTGCGAGGCTTGGATCCCAGCGGCCAGCAACATCCAGAAAACCCAGCACCTTGGCCGGATTGCTCATGCCGGACAGCAGCAGACCCAGTCCGAACAACAGACCAGCAATCAGCGCGGATAGAATCTTGCTCATGGTTCAGGCCCATCCCAGGCAATGACGCACGATATACACCGTAACGCCAGCACTCAGCATGAAGCTGAGGGTGGCCAGCAAGGAACGCGGCGACAGCCGGGACAAACCGCACACCCCATGACCGCTGGTACAGCCAGATGCCAGTCGTGTTCCCACCCCCACCAGCACGCCGGCCAGCAGCAGTCTTGGCAGCGAGGCATCCAGTTGCAAGGCAGGCAGGCCGCCGATGAAAACCAGCCAAACGAGAGGTGCCAGCAGCAGCCCCAGAACAAATGCCAGCCGCAGCGGCCAGTCGCCCGCCCTGTCCAGCAAACCGCCCAGCATGCCGCTGATACCGGCAATGCGGCCATTCATCAGCACCAGCCAGCTTGCCGCCAGGCCAATCAGCATGCCACCAGCCAGCGAAGCCGCCGGGGTAAAGCTTGCCCAGTCAATCTGCATTTCCATTCCTTTATTCTTGCGCCGGCGCTGCACCATCGGCACAAAACACGCCGTGCAGGGCCATCAGCATGGTCATGGCTTCGGCGCTGGCGATGGTGTAGTAAATCCACTTGCCTTCACGCCGGGTACTGACCAGCCCTTCATTACGTAACACACCCAGCTGTTGCGACAGCGTGGGCTGGCGGATACCGGTAAGTCCTTCCAGCTCAGACACGGTTTTCTCACCATCGACCAGCTGACAAAGCAGCAGCAGGCGATCTTCATTGGCCAGGCTTTTCAACAAACTTGCCGCCCGGCTGGCATTGGCACGCAGTAACATCAAATCCATGGTTTCCATCCCAGTGGCCATCAACCGCGGTAACTGCTTACGGCAAATACCGGATTCGGCTCAAATTATAATATACATTATAGTATAATGATAACTGACAGGCGATGCCTGCAATACAAAACGTCACGCCCGTCATTACCGTGGAGCCCGTCATGCAACAGCCCAAGCTTGCCACTTTCTTCGATCCGGCCACCGCCACGGTCACACATGTGGTGTACGACCAGCCGGGCGGCCATGCCGCCATCATCGACCCGGTGCTGGATTACGATGCCAAATCAGGCCGCACATCCAGCCGCAGCGCCAGGCAATTGCTGGACTTTCTGCATGGGCAACAATTGACGCTGCAGTGGATTCTGGAAACCCATGCCCATGCCGACCATCTCTCTGCTGCCGCCTGGCTGCAACAGCAGGCCGGCGGACAGATCGGCATTGGCAGCGGCATTGCCCAGGTACAGAAAATTTTCCAGTCCGTCTTCAATCTGGGCGACGATTTTGCCACCGATGGCAGCCAGTTCGACCATCTGTTTGCCGATAACGAGGTTTTTTACATCGGTAAACTGCAGGCAAAAGCGCTGTTTGTGCCGGGCCATACCCCAGCTGACATGGCTTATCAGATCGGTGATGCTGTATTCGTAGGCGACACCCTGTTCATGCCAGATGTCGGCAGCGCCCGTTGCGACTTCCCCGGTGGAGATGCCGCCATGCTCTACCATTCCGTACGCAAGCTGCTGTCGCTGCCAGACAGCACACGCCTGTTCATGTGCCATGATTATCCCGCCAAGGAACGGCCAATTGCCTGGGAAAGCAGCGTGGCGGAACAAAAGCAGCACAATATCCATCTGCATGCGGGCATCCGGGAAGCCGATTTCGTCGCCCTGCGCCAGGCGCGGGATGCCACGCTGGAAATGCCCCTGCTGATTCTGCCGGCCATTCAGGTAAACATCCGCGCCGGTCGCTTCCCCGAGGCAGAAAGCAACGGAGTACGTTACCTGAAAATACCGCTGGATATGTTGTAGACTCAAACGTGTGTTTCAAACCGGGCTTTACAGTCATGCCATCATCCGCCCTCCCCGCCGCTCCTGACTGTCTGCTCGATGCCAACGGCCAGCCCAGGTTCGGGCGCTATCAGGGCCGGATTGCCCAGCTGGACTGGCATGAGCTGCCGCTTTCGCGCTGGCAGCGTTTGCTGCGCCCCCTGCGCCACAAACGCTGGCAATACCTGGCCCTGACCCACCCTAACTATGTCATCGGCCTGGCCGTGGTAGACGTAGGCTGGACCGGTGCCGCCTTTGCCTATCTGTTTGATCGCCGCGCCGGTCGCCTGCTGGCTGATGTCGGTACCGACAGCTTTCCGCGCCATCGCGCCCACGTGGCCGACCAGGCTTTTGCCGATGCCGACTTTGCCAGCCGCGCCCTGACCATCAGCTTCAGCCGCCGGGATGCTTATCTGGCTGTAGACGTAAAATCTCCCACGCTGCAACTGGCCGCACATATTGCCATCAGCGCCATGCCACCAGTACTGGCCGCCATCGCGCCCGGCGACTGGCTGGCTCATTCCACACACAAGTCCGGCGCGCTGGAGGCCAGCGGCTTTGCCGACTGCCAGGGCCAGCGTTTTTCGCTGGATGGTGCCATTGCCAGCCTGGACTACTCCAATGGACTGCTGGCCCGGGAAACCGGCTGGCGCTGGGCCAGCGCGCACCGTGCCGGGCTGGGCTTCAATCTGCAGCAGGGCTATATGGGCAAGGCCGAGAACGCCATCTGGATAAACGACCAACTACTCCCGCTGGAAGGAGTAGGATTTGACTACGACCCGCAACACCCCTTGCGGCCATGGCAGTTGCGCAGCGATGACGGTCTGCTCGCGTTGCAATTCACCCCGGAAGGCCTGCGGTCGAAAAATCAGAACCTTCTGATCGCCAGTAGCCGTTATATTCAAGTGATCGGCCGCTTCGATGGCCATATCAACCACCCGACCAGCCAGGCCGTACATGTAGTGCAAAACCTGGCAGGCGTAACCGAAGACCATTTCGCACGTTGGTAATGCCATGACCATCATTATCCGCCCCGCCAATTATCAGGATGTGCCGGCCCTGACCGCACTGACCGAGGAAATGGGCTACCCATCGGATATCCAGGCACTGGGTGATCGGCTGACCATGCTACTGGGCAGCCCCGATCTGCATCAGCTATGGGTGGCCGAAATCCAGGGTGAGGTGGCAGGCTGGCTGCATGCCTTCTGGCGACCGCTGCTGGAATCACCGGCAGCGGTTGAAATAGGCGGTCTGGCCGTAGGCCTGCGCTGGCGACGGCGCGGTGCCGGCCGCGCGCTGATACACGTGGCCGAACGCTGGGCCCGTACCAAAGGAGCCACCACCGTTACCCTGCGCGCGGCCATTCACCGCGAGGAAGCACCGGACTTCTACCAGCGTCAGGGCTACAGCCTGAGTCAGAGCCAGAAAACCTTCCGCAAACAACTGGGTGATACGCCCTGATCCAGCCGTCCCGGTACAATGTCCCGCCTTCCTCCCGAACAACAAAGCTGGCCTGCCTGCCAGAAACTGGTCTACCATAGCCGCGCTGCCGAGCCGGCTGCCATGGCGAAATACCCCTGTTCGCGACTGACTACGTGTTAGCATGGCGCCCCGATTAGAGCATTCAATCTAACCTCAGCCAGGAGATTACGCGCATGGGTGTGCTGAATACCATTCTCGAGCACAATCGGAGCTTCGTCGAAAATCACGAATACGAACAATTCAAGACCGACAAGTTTCCCGACAAGGGCCTGGCCGTGCTCGCCTGCATGGATGCCCGTCTGGTTGAGCTGCTGCCCAAGGCCATGGGCCTGAAAAACGGCGACGCCAAGCTGATCAAGAACGCCGGTGCCCTGATTACCCACCCCTGGGGTTCGGTAATGCGTTCCCTCATCGTGGCGGTGTATGAATTGCGTGCCGAGGAAATCTGCGTGGTGGCCCACCGCGACTGCGGCATGCGCGCCATCGATCCCAACAAGATCCTGGCGCATGCCACCGAACGCGGCATCAGCGAAGAAACCATCGATACCCTGCGCAATGCCGGCATTGACCTGGACAACTGGCTGAAGGGTTTTGACAACGTATCGGACAGCGTGCGCCACAGCGTGCAGACCATCCGCAACCATCCGCTGATGCCCAAGGACATTCCGGTGCACGGTATGGTGATTCACCCGTCTACCGGTCGCCTGGAACTGATCATCGACGGCTACACCGGCAAGGCCCCCGTACACGCATGAGCCCCCTGCCAGCGCTGGGCCTGTTTGGCGGTACTTTCGACCCCATCCACACCGCCCACCTGCGCATGGCACAGGCCTTTCGTACCGAATTGCAGCTGGACGAGGTAAGACTGATTCCCGCCGGTCAACCTTATCACCGCGAGCACGGCCCACATGCCAGCCCGGCACAGCGGCTGGACATGGTGCGGCTGGCCATTGCCGGCCTGCCCGGCCTTGCCGTGGACGCGCGCGAAGTACAACGGAACAAACCGGCCTACACCATCGACACCCTGGAAGAAATCCGCGCTGAAGTCGGGCCTGAGACTCCCCTGTGGTGGCTGATCGGTGGCGACTCGCTGGCCAGCCTGCACACCTGGCAGCGCTGGACCGAGCTGTTCGCACTGGCCAATATCGCCGTTGCCCTGCGTCCGGGCTTTGACCAAAGCCGTCTCCCAGCAGCCGTTCGCACCCAGTGGCAGACGCGCCAAGTCACTGATTTTTCAAATGGCTCGCCTTCCGGTACAATGCGCCCCCTGGCCCTGCCTCCACTGGATGTCTCGGCCACCGGGATACGCCAGCGCCTGCACAGCGGCGCTGACGTCGGGCAACTGCTCAGCGCACCGGTACTGGGCTATATCCGCCAGCATCAGCTATATCTCTAAAGCTGCAAGCCAGCCACACTGTTGATGCCGCCATCGTGGATGACTGTTGTCTGCATGCTGCAAACCGTACTACCGGAAGGGTTTGCCTGCTACGACTAGCAAGCCCTTGCCCGTTTTTGCCGCAGGTTGCGGCAAACGCTCTTTATCGGATACCTCTGGCCGCCCGGATGCCGCCATGTATCACTACTGACATCAAAAGGACATCATGGAAGTTCAAGACATTGCCAAACTGGCCGTCACCGCCCTGGAAGACATCAAGGGCAAAGACATCATCGAAATGGATACCTCCACGCTGACTTCGCTGTTCCAGCGCATGATCGTGGCTACCGGCGACTCCAACCGTCAGGTAAAAGCTCTGGCCAACAATGTGGCCGTCACCCTGAAAGAAGCCGGTGTGGACCTGGTGGGTACCGAAGGCCAGGAAAGCGGCGAATGGGTGCTGGTGGATGCCGGTGACGTGGTGATTCACGTCATGCTGCCGGCCGTGCGCGACTACTACGACCTGGAACAGCTGTGGGGCGGCCAGAAGCCCAGCTTCACTCCGGCCGGTGGTCGTCCGTGGCAAGCCAATTCCTGATCACAGGCCTGCTCCGCTCGTGACGGCACGCTTGCCGTCACGGCGCTTTCCTGCCACTGCAGCCCTTTGCCCCGCCCTGCCAGACCCCTGCCATGAAAATCACCATTCTCGCCGTCGGTACCAAAATGCCGCGCTGGGTTGACGACGCCTATAACGATTACGCCAAGCGTTTTGGCCGCGACATCAGCCTGGAGCTCAAAGAGATCAAGCCGGAAAAACGCGGCGGTGGTGTGACGGCAGAAAAAGGCATTGCCGCCGAGCACGACAGGCTGATGGCCGCCATTCCCGCCCGTTGCAAGCTGGTGGTGATGGATGAACGTGGCAAGAACTGGACTTCAGTGCGCCTGGCCGAGGAGCTGAAAAGCTGGATGGCCGGTGGCGATGACGTGTGCTTCATCATTGGCGGTGCCGATGGTCTGTCGGCCGAACTGAAACAGCGCGCCGACGTGCTGCTGCAATTATCGGCCATGACCCTGCCGCACGGCATGGTGCGGGTGATGCTGGGCGAGCAGATTTACCGCGCCTATTCCATCCTCAATAATCACCCCTACCACCGCGAATAAGTCTGTTATCCGCTGCGCTCAATTAGGCGGCAGCACCACGAACTCACCATCCAGCCGACCGGCGGCCACCCCGCCGCACTCCAGCTCCACCGCCAGTTGCAGCCGCGCCATGCGCCCCTTGGCCAGCGCGGCAGCCATGCGCTGCCAGGCAGCTTCAGGCACCGGCAAAGTACTGGCCGTAAAAGCAGCGTGCATGGCTTTCTGGTAATCCATCTGGCTGCGCCGCACCATCACCTGCCCACGCACCCCCAAGGCCTGTAACTTGCGATACACCAGCAACCAGCCCGCCAGCGTGGCCACTGCGGCCGCACTGCCACCAAAGATGGTGGCGCAATGGTTGATATTGGGCTCCAGCGGTGCCCACAGCGTGACGGCATCTTCTGCCGCATGACGTACTTTCACCCCCATGGCCTGTGCCAGCGGGATGGCCTGATACAGATAATCCTCGATGTCCTGGTAATGCTGCACGACAACTCCTTTGCTGCAATCAGGCTCCAGCATGCCACAGCCGGCCCGCTCCAGCAGCAATGACTGCGGCAAGATGTCGCAGGGTGGTGACGAAAACTTCACATACAATCCAGCGCTGATAACCGTTCCCATTCAGGAAGACATCATGCCCAAGCTCGCCCTTCTCGCCCTGCTGCTGGCCGCCAGCGCACAGGCCCACGTCACGCTGGAAACCCCGACCGCCGCCAGCGGCAGCTATTACAAGGCCGTGCTCAAGGTAGGCCATGGCTGCGATGGCAGCCCCACCACCGGCATCAGCGTGGAACTGCCGGAAGGCGCACAGCTGGCCCGCCCCATGCCCAAGGCCGGCTGGCAAGTAAAGTTGGAAAAGAGCGCGGTAAAACCGTTCGACTACTACGGTACGCTGATGAAGGAAGACGTTAGCCGCATCAGCTGGAGTGGCGGTAATCTGCCGGCTGATTTTTACGACGAATTCACTTTCCAGGTGCGCATTGCCGCCCAGCCCGGCAAGCTGTTCTTCAAGGTAAAGCAGCAATGCGCCCAGGGCAGCACCAACTGGGTGGAGATTCCGGCCGCAGGCCAGGATGGCCACAGCCTGAAGTCACCCGCCGCCGTGTTGCAGGTTACCCCGCCGGGTGAAGCCCACCAGCATTGAGACTACGCCCCCCCCGGGCAGATGACACAACCCCCTTGTACCAGCGCGGATACAAGGGGGTTTTAACTTGATAGCCGACAGGCTTAGCTGCGGATCAGGTAGTCAAAGGCCGACAGGCTGGCCTTGGCCCCTTCGCCCATGGCGATGATGATCTGCTTGTATGGTGCCGTGGTGGCATCGCCGGCAGCAAACACGCCCTCGGCAGAAGTCTGGCCCTTGGCATCCACTTCGATCTCGCCGCGCGGCGACAGGGCAACGCTGCCTTTCAGCCAATCGGTATTGGGCAGCAGGCCAATCTGCACAAAGATGCCTTCCAGCGCCACATGGTGGGTCTCACCGGTAATGCGCTCCTGATAACGCAGGCCGTTTACTTTCTGACCGTCGCCGGTCACTTCGGTGGTCTGGGCATTGGTGATGACGCGCACATTGGGCAGGCTGTGCAGTTTCTTCTGCAACACCGCATCGGCGCGCAGGCTGTCGCCGAACTCCAGCAGGGTGACATGGGTGACGATGCCGGCCAGGTCGATGGCGGCTTCCACGCCGGAGTTGCCACCACCAATCACCGCCACGCGCTTGCCCTTGAACAGCGGGCCATCGCAGTGCGGGCAGTAAGCCACGCCCTTGGCACGGTATTCGGCTTCGCCCGGCACATTCATTTCGCGCCAGCGCGCACCGGTGGCCACAATCACCGCCTTGCTCTTGAGCACGGCACCGCTTTCCAGCGTCAGCTCGGCCAGCTGGCCGTTTTGCGCCGGCTTGAGCGCAGCAGCGCGTTGCAGGTTCATCACGTCCACCTCGTAGGATTTGACGTGTTGTTCCAGCGCCATCGCCAGCTTGGGCCCTTCGGTTTCCTGCACCGAGATGAAGTTTTCAATCGCCAGCGTATCCAGCACCTGGCCGCCGAAACGCTCGGCCACCACACCGGTACGGATGCCTTTGCGCGCCGCATAGATGGCGGCAGCAGCGCCGGCCGGGCCACCGCCGACGATCAGCACGTCGAATGCTTCCTTGGCGGCAATCTTTTCGGCTTCACGCGCCACGGCACCGGTATCCAGCTTGGCGATGATTTCTTCCAGGCCCATGCGGCCACTGCCAAACTGTTCGCCGTTCAGATAAATGGCCGGTACGCCCATGATCTGACGCTCGGTGACTTCCTGCTGGAACACACCGCCATCAATCATCACGCTACGCACATTGGGGTTGAGCACCGCCATCAGGTTGACGGCCTGCACCACGTCCGGGCAGTTGTGGCAACTGAGCGAGACAAACACTTCAAACTGGTAGCTGCCTTGCAGGCCGCGAATCTGGGCAATGGTGTCGTCGTCCACCTTGGGCGGATGGCCACCGGTTTGCAGCAGGGCCAGCACCAGCGAGGTGAATTCATGCCCCATCGGGATACCGGCAAACTCGATACGGCCAGCTTCACCGGGGCGGGCGATGGCAAAGGACGGGCGACGCGCAGCCTGGCCATTGCTGTTCAGCGTTACCTTGGGCGACAGGCTGGCGATATCTTGCAGCAGGCCAAACATCTCCTGCGCCTTGACGCTGTCATCCAGGCTGGCAATCAGTTCGATCGGCTGCTGCAGTTTTTCCAGGTAGGCGGTCAGTTGGGTCTTGATAGTGGTGTCGAGCATGGGAATATCCTCAGGCAATTGCACTGGCAAGCTCATGCGCTGCCAACAGCTTGCCGCTGCAATCGGGTGGTAGGGGTGGGCAGCCAGGAGGTGGCTGCCCGGGAGTGCCGCACCGGGATGACGATGCGGCAGTCAAGATTGGCGTAGAACCTGTTCAGGGTCTCGCGAGCTAGAGCGAGACAAGGCGAAAACGACTGAGAAAGCGGAATTTACATGCAGTAAATGAGCATTTCGAAGGCGTTTTTAACGCAGTATCGCCGAAGCGCAGCAGACCATGAATTGGTTCTTAGATCTTGCCAACCAGATCCAGCGACGGAGCCAGCGTAGCTTCGCCTTCTTTCCACTTGGCCGGGCATACTTCACCCGGGTGGCTGGCTACGTACTGGGCAGCCTTGACCTTGCGCAGCAGTTCGCTGGCGTCACGGCCAATGCCACCGGCGTTGATTTCGATGATCTGGATCTTGCCTTGCGGGTCGATCACGAAAGTACCGCGTTCGGCCAGGCCTGCTTCTTCAATCATCACGCCGAAGTTGCGGCTGATGATGCCGGTCGGGTCGCCGATCATCGGGTAGTTGATCTTGCCGATGGTTTCCGAGCTGTCGTGCCAGGCTTTGTGGGTGAAGTGGGTGTCGGTGGATACCGAGTAGATTTCCACGCCCAGCTTGGAGAATTCGGCGTAGTTGTCAGCCAGGTCGCCCAGTTCGGTCGGGCAGACGAAGGTGAAGTCAGCCGGGTAGAAGAACACGACGGACCACTTGCCCTTCAGGTCGGCATCGCTGACATCAACGAATTTGCCATTGTGAAAAGCGGTAGCCTTGAACGGTTTTACTTCGGTATTGATCAGCGATACGGACATGTGTTGCTCCTTGCAGGTGAGTGTGGATTTGCTACGGCTTGCTGCGTTAGCGATCTGATGGGAGCTATCTTATGCGGGGCGAATCAATTGATCTACTTGATTGTTTAAATGCTAAAAATAGAATTTTCCTATCGATATAGCCTAGGCAAAATCTTACTATTAGCAAGAAACAAGTAATTTCCATACTGAATCATCTTAATTGTTGTCGTCATACCACGGCCCACACAGCAAAAAGCCGCCTAGACCGGCGGCTTTTGGGGGATGGAGCGGAAATTTATCAGCTTTTGTTGAAGAAGCCCTGCAACATGTCCAGCCCCTGCAACAGCAGCGCATTACCCTGTGGCAACTGGCCATCCGGGGTTAGTTTGTCTACTGCTTGCGGCAGGTAATCTGCCAGACCCTGGCTCAGTTGCTGCGGGTCCAGACCAAACTTCCCTGCCAATGCGCCAAGCTGCTCTCCGCCAAGCAACTGCTGGATCTGCTCGGCAGATACCGGCAGATTGCTACCGGTTCCCACCCAGGACGACACCAGCTCGCTCATGCCGCCACTGTTAAACTTTTCCAGCAGGCCGGACAGCCCGCCATGCTGCTCCAGCAGCGAGCCAACTGCACCGCTCACTCCTGCGCTTTCACCACCCAGCAAACCACCCAACTGATCAAACAGGCTCATGTTTCGTCCTTTCACATCAAATCGGTTTAAAATGTCGTCAAGGAAACTTTCTTGCAAAATAGCATAGAAAAATCAGTACAATAGCGCGTTCTTTACTCATCCTTACCGGTACACCCCCGCCAAATGCGATTATTTCTTGCCACCCTGGCCTTGCTGGCCAGCCTGGTCGCCAATAGCGT
Source organism: Aquitalea denitrificans (assembly GCF_009856625.1). Classification (GTDB taxonomy): domain Bacteria; phylum Pseudomonadota; class Gammaproteobacteria; order Burkholderiales; family Chromobacteriaceae; genus Aquitalea; species Aquitalea denitrificans. The sequence goes on along the minus strand of NZ_CP047241.1, from coordinate 18,498 downwards.
ACACGCCGATCTTTATGGTTTTGTGGACGAACAAGGCCAGGTCCATCTGGCCAACCGTCAGGTGGATGAACGCTATCAGCTCTATCAAAAGAGCATGTTGTCGAGCGCGGGCAATAATACAGCACTGGACGATGCCATCACCCCCGGACTGGGAGCCACCTTGAGCAGCGACAGCCGCCAGACCGCACCGCGGGTGGACAAGCTAAAGCCAGTGAGTGTTCCCGTGGTCAACAGCCGCCTTGCCGCCCAGTACAAGCCGCTGATCGATCAGACTGCACGCGAATTCAAGCTGGATGCCGATCTGTTGCATTCCATCGTGACGGTAGAATCCGGTTACAATCCGCAGGCCATTTCCCCCAAGGGTGCCATTGGCTTGATGCAGGTGATTCCGGCAACGGGAGAGCGCTTTGGCATTACCGCCCTGGCCGACCCCAGGCAGAACCTGCGCGCGGGAGCCCGCTATCTGCGTTTTCTGCTGAGCCAGTTCAACAACGATCTGCCACTGGTGATTGCGGCCTACAATGCCGGCGAGGGTGCGGTGCAGAAATACCGCAACACCATCCCCCCCTATGACGAAACACGTGACTACGTAGCCAAGGTGTTGGCCTCGTATGAAAAGCGCACCGGGCTTGCCTACTCCGGCGGCCAGCGCAGCACGCGGCGCGTCAGGGCCCTGATCCTGCCTGCGGGCAGCAATGTGTCACAAGCTGCTGCCCTGTAGTATTCCACCAGTCGCAAACTAAAGGCCTTTTCTTGCAGGCCTTTGTTTTATGGCAAGGTGACTTGCTGTGCTTGGGCCGCTGCCGGCAAAACCGGCCCGCACCGGCTGGGCGTTTCATTCCGCCACATACTGTTTAGCCCCTTGTTCGCCCATGCCCCGTACCAGGCCTTTTCTCAAAGACCTTCTTGTCGCCAGTCACCCCAGGTCTTACAGCTGCAGGCCCAGAATATCTCCCAACGGTTCGGCCAGATCCCGGTAGCGGGCACGGTGATCAAACACGCCCAGGAATCCTGGATAGGCATCAGGTGCATGCAGAATCTGATTGGCCTTGCGGGATGAAAGCTTGTGAACACGCAGGATACGCCCATCCCAGTGCACCAGGCGGGCATCTTCTGCCGTCAGCAGCACATCCAGCGTTTGATGAATGATTTCAACCAGGACAACCTTGCTGCGCGTTCGGTGCTCTACCACCCCCGCTACTGTGCTGATACCCTCGTTTTGCACCATATATTGTTCTTTTCTTTATTGTTTAAAATGTATTAACTTGTTCTTATCATATGGCAGCACCCCATCAATCTCAATACTTTATTAAAAGAAATTTAAACAAAAACAGAAGAATCCGACACATGTTTAAAAAAAAACGGCCAGCTCAAGCTGACCGTTTCAAATACCTGTATTTTTTCTACATCACGCGGCTAGCAACAAGGCCAGGCCACGCAAGGCATGCCAGGGATCACCCAAGGCCACTCCCTTGATCTGCTGATCAATCCGCGCACACTCGGACAGCGCCGTCATTAGTTTACGCGGCCCGATCCGGCGCAGAGCCGGTTCAGCCAGCCGCTGCTTGTCACCCCATAGCCGTAGTTCACGCGCCAGATCACGCAACTGACGTCCGTCTTTCAGTCCCTGGCGTAAACGCAACAACATGCGGACATCTTCAGTAAACGACCACAGCACCAGCACCGGTGACTCACCTTCTGCCAGCAGTCCATCCAGCATGCGCTGCACCCGTGCGCTATCGCCGGACAGCCAGGATTCGGACAGATGGAATACATCGAAGCGGGCGACATTGGCCACGGCCTCGCGCAGTTGCTCCAGCGTCAACTCTCCTGCCGGATACAACAAGGCCAGCTTGTCCACTTCCTGCCGGGCCGCCAGCAAATTGCCTTCCACCCGGTCGGCAAAAAAGCTCAGTGCCTCCGGCGACAACTGCTGCTGTTGCTGCTTCATGCGCCGGGCAATCCAGCCGGCCAGTTCGTGACGGCCAACCGGCTTTGCCTCCACCACCACGGCTGCCTTTTCCAGTGCAGCAAACCACTTGGATTGTAGCTGGGCTTTCTCCAGCCGCGGCAGGGTGATCAGGGTGATGGTGTCGTCCGGAGGAGAAGCTGCCAGCTGTTGCAGTGCTTCGCCACCCTCGGTACCGGGCTTGCCTCCTGGAATGCGGATTTCCAGCAGCTTGAGGCTGGCAAACAGTGACACGCTGCTCATGGCATCGCGCAGCTGGGACCAGTCAAACCCTGCCTCGACCGTCAGGACTTCCCGCTCCTGATAGCCCTGTGCAGCCGCCTGCTTGCGCAGCTTGTCAGCGGCTTCCAGCGCCAGCAGGGTTTCCTCGCCATGAATCAGGTAAAGCGGTGCCAGGCCCTTGGCCAGCACCGCATCCAGCGCATCAGGGTTTAGGCTGGGCATTGGCAGGCTTCAGGCTTTGCGGGCCGGATTTGCCCGACTGTGCCGGACGCTGCAGGTAGGCCAGGCGGCGCACAACCTGCTCGGCGGCATCCTGGCGGATATCTCTCCACAACAGGGCTTCTTCCTGCTCCTTGCCCAGTACATCGCTATCGGAATAATTCATGTAGCGACGTACCTTGATGTCCATGTCCGGTTCCATCGGCACACCATCCAGCACAGTGCGTACTGTTGCGTCATAGGTCAGCATGTACTCGTTGACCTTGCCACCGCTGTTGATGGTGGAAACTTCCTTGGACTGGTGTTCACCCAGCACACTGACGACTGCCTCTGCCTGTTTCGGCGAGGTCAGCAACACCAGCTTTTCATTGCGCGCCAGTGTTTCATGCAGGATAGGACCCAGTTGGCTGCTGCCGTCTTCCACATACACGCTGCCAAAAGGCAATGGCCGGCTGCTGCCACCCATCCCCTTCAGATGAAAACCGCAAGCGCTGAGCAGGAACACTACGCTGACAAGTGCCAGCCCGTGCAGGATTCGGTTCATGCCTGTTCTCCGTAACAGGAGCCGGTCGGATCTTCCCCACGGCAAGCGTGGCGGCAATTCTGACCGGCAGGATTGCTAGCCCGCCCCATAACAGGGCGGGCAGGGATTTACACGACGATGTTCACCAGACGACCCGGCACCACGATGATCTTCTTGGCCGGTTTGCCTTCCATGAACTTCTGTACGTTCTCATGTGCCAGCGCGGTGGCTTCGATCACATCCTTGGCCGCATCGGCAGCCACGGTGATGCTGCCACGCAGCTTGCCGGCCACCTGCACCATCATTTCGATTTCGCTCTTCACCAGCGCGGCCTCGTCCACCTTGGGCCAGGCTTGAGCCAATACTTCGCTGCCAGGACGCAGCACTGCCCAGATGGCATCGGTGATGTGCGGCACGATGGGTGACAGCAGCAGGGTGACGCTTTCCAGCACCTCCTGTGCCACGGCACGGCCGGCGGCATCGCTGCGGTCGGTCTTGTCGTAGGTGTTCAGCAGTTCCATCACCGCGGCGATGGCGGTGTTGAACTGCTGGCGGCGGCCGTAATCGTCGGCCACTTTCTGGATGGTGCTGTGCAGCTTGAAGCGCAGTTCCTTCTGGCTGGCATTCAGCTCGCCACCGGCATAGGCGGCCACCACACCGGCGTCGGCATGTTCCTTGGCCAGTTTCCACAGGCGCTTGAGGAAGCGGAAGGCACCTTCCACACCAGCATCAGACCATTCCAGGCTTTGTTCCGGCGGGGCGGCAAACATCATGAACAACCGCGCGGTATCGGCACCGTATTTCTCGATGAATTCCTGCGGATCCACGCCGTTGTTCTTGGACTTTGACATCTTTTCGATGCCACCCACCACCACCGGCAGGCCATCCACGCGGTGGGTTGCACCGGTGATCTTGCCCTTGCCGTCACGCTCCAGCACCACGTCTTGCGGGGCGATCCAGTCCTTGCTGCCGTTAGGCAGCTCGCGGTAGAAGGTTTCGCAGATCACCATGCCCTGGGTCAGCAGGCTCTTGAACGGCTCGTCGCTGGACACCAGGCCTTCGTCACGCATCAGCTTGTGGAAGAAGCGTGCGTACAACAGGTGCAGGATGGCGTGTTCGATACCACCCACGTATTGGTCCACTTGCAGCCAGTAGTCGGCTGCCGCCTTGTCCAGCATGGCGGTGTCGCACTTGGGGCTGGCGTAGCGGGCGTAGTACCAGCTGGATTCCACAAAGGTATCCATGGTGTCGGTTTCGCGCTTGGCGGCACCGCCACACTTGGGGCAGCTGGTTTCGTAGAATTCCGGCATTCTGGCCAGCGGCGAACCGGCGCCATCCGGAATCACGTTTTCCGGCAGCACGACCGGCAGGTCTTTTTCCGGCACCGGCACGTCGCCACAGCTCGGGCAGTGAATAATGGGGATCGGGCAGCCCCAGTAGCGCTGGCGGGAGATACCCCAGTCGCGCAGGCGGTACTGGGTTTTCTTCTGGCCGGCAGCCTTGGCTTCCAGATCGCCGACGATGGTATCAAAAGCTTGATTAGTATTCATGAATCCATAGCGATGTTGATAGCCGTTTATCGCTTCAGGAACATGCTCACCTGGCTGAGCGTAGTACTCATTCCACCTATCGGGATCAAATGGTCTGAATGCCCCACCGCCAGTTGCGTTTTGGGTTGCAGGAACATGGCCGTCCGTCCATTGGACAACCTGTACAATTTGCAATCCATATTTATGCGCAAATTCGAAATCCCGCTCGTCATGTGCCGGCACGGCCATCACCGCGCCTTCGCCATAACCCCACAGCACATAGTTGGCTACCCACACCGGCAGCTTGGCACCGGTCAGCGGATGGATGACGAACAGGCCGGTGTCCATGCCCTTCTTTTCCATCTTGGCCACATCGGCCTCGGCCACGGAGCCTGCCTTGCATTCGGCGATGAAAGCCTGCAACGCCGGATTATTGGCCGCGGCCTGGGTGGCCAGCGGGTGTTCCGCCGCCACGGCAACGTAAGTTGCGCCCATCAGGGTATCCGGACGGGTGGTGTACACCTTCAGTTCGCCGCCATGGCCGATGCTGTCCTGGTCGTAGGCAAACACCACGTCGGAGCCGTGGCTCTTGCCGATCCAGTTTTTCTGCATGGTCTTGACCTGTTCCGGCCAGCCATCCAGCGTGTCCAGGCTGGTGAGCAGTTCGTCGGCGTACTTGGTGATGGCGAAGTAGTACATCGGGATTTCGCGCTTTTCCACCACGGCACCGGAGCGCCAGCCACGGCCGTCCACCACTTGCTCGTTGGCCAGTACGGTCTGGTCCACCGGGTCCCAGTTGACCACGCCGTTTTTCTTGTAGATCACGCCTTTTTCAAACAGGCGGGTAAACAGCCACTGCTCCCAGCGGTAGTAGTCGGGCTTGCAGGTGGCCAGCTCGCGCTCCCAGTCCAGAGCAAAGCCCAGGCTGTCCAGCTGCGTCTTCATGTATTCGATGTTGGCGTAGGTCCAGGCCGCCGGAGCGCCGCCGTTTTTCATCGCAGCGTTTTCGGCCGGCAGACCGAAGGCGTCCCAGCCCATCGGTTGCAGTACGTTGAAGCCTTGCAGACGCTTGAAGCGGGCCAGCACGTCGGTAATGGTGTAGTTGCGCACATGGCCCATGTGCAGCTTGCCGGACGGATAAGGGAACATCGACAAGGCGTAGTACTTGGGGCGGCTGGCGTCTTCGACGGCCTTGAAGGCAGCGGTGCGCTGCCATTTCTGTTGCGCTGCGGCTTCGACTTCGCGCGGGCTGTAAGTTTCTTGCATGGTGATCTTTGTCTGGAAAGGCTGAAAACAAAAGGGCGGACTGCCCAAGTCCCCGCCTGGCAGGGCAGCTTGGGCAGTCCGTCGCAAATTCAATCGGGCCATTATAGCGGCCTGAGGGGCCCGCCGATAAGAGCCGCGCAAAAACAAACGCTTGCCCTCAGAAGGCAGAAACAGCTTTCCACACAATGAAGAGCGACTACCCTGGCAGGTAGATGGTAGCGGCAGGGCTGGTTTAGAACACAGTCGCAGACAATGTTTTCATCAATTTACCGCGGCAGCACATGCATGAGCTCACGCCAGGCGGTACTTGAAGGACTCCAGCTGCTGCATCAGCAACTGCAGGATGCCACCTTCCCACAAGGAGTGGCCGGCCATTTCCACCAGCTGGAAATCTGCCTCCGGCCAGTGCCGGGCCAGTTCGCACGCGGTGACCGGTGGGCAGACCAGATCGTACCGTCCTTGCACGATGACGGCAGGCAGGTGGCGAATGCGGTCTATCTGCTGCAATAACTGCCCCTCCGGCAGAAAAATGCGGTGCACGAAATAATGCGCCTCCAGCCGTGCCAGCGACAGGGAAACATACTCGCTGCTGGCCCGGGTGATGGCCTCGGGATTCTGCCTGATGGCCACGCATGCCGCCTCGTAGCGGCCCCAACTGCGACACACCGGCAGATGCACCGCCGGGTCCGGGTCACACAGCCGTCGGTAATACGCCTGCAGCAGGTCCAGCCGCTCGGCCTGTGGAATGGGAGACACAAAGCGCTGCCACTCTTCCGGATAAAACTGCCCCATGCCATGCAGAAACCAGTCGATTTCACTCTGCCGCCCCAGAAATATCCCGCGCAAAATCAGCCCCTGCACGCGGTGCGGATGAGCCTGGGCGTAGGCCAGCGCCAGCGTACTGCCCCAGGAGCCACCAAACACCAGCCAGCGTTCTATGCCCAGATGCAGACGCAGGCGTTCGATATCATCGATCAGATGCAAGGTGGTGTTGTCGCGCAGCTCGCCACGCGGCACCGAACGGCCACTACCGCGCTGGTCAAACAGCACCGCCCGGTAGAAGCCGGGATCAAACAGCTGCCGGCTGGCCGGCGCGCAGCCATCGCCGGGACCTCCATGCAGGTAGAGCACGGGCTGGCCTTCGGGCAGGCCACATTGCTCCCAATACATCTGATGCAGGCCATCCAGCGGCAACATGCCACTGGCAAACGGCATTAACGGCGGATAGAGCATCCTGTTCCTTGCGGCGATGACGGGTCGATGCGGCCAAATGAAGCCAGCCGTTCAACACAGCTGGCTGGTGATGTAATCCCATTCAGCCTGAGTGACCGGGGTGATGGACAGGCGGTTCCCGCGCCGTAACACCAGCATATGTTCCAGCACCGGATGCTGGCGCAACAGGGCCGGAGTCAGCAAGGGGGTCTTGCGCACGAAACGGACATCCACACACTGCCAGCGCGGTGCATCCCCGGTGGCTTTCGCGTCGAAATAGGGGCTGTGCGGATCAAACTGGCTGGAGTCGGCATGGGCCGTCCCCGCCACCACGGCCAGCCCGGCAATGCCTGGCTCGGCACAGCCGGAATGCCAGAACAGTACGCCATCACCCGGCTGCATCTCGTCCCGCATGAAATTGCGCGCCTGGTAATTACGCACCCCGGTCCACTCGAAGGCACATTCGGGGGCCGCCATCAGGTCGTCAATCGACGTTTCGTCCGGTTCGGACTTCATCAGCCAATAGCGCATAGGAAATGTCTGTTAATGAATGGATGGTTGGCTTAACAATTTACGGCATCTTACAACGGCATGGCTGGATTATCCTGAAGGCAAGATAAACATCCGGGCCAGACAGCCCTTGCAGTCAGGAGAACAAACATGAAAAGCCTGTTGATTGGCGTATTGCTGGCCAGCGCCCTGAGCGCCTGTGTGATTGTGCCACCACGTGGCGGCTACCGTGGGCCAGAGGTTTTCGTACCCATGGTGGTCGTTCCCGGAGAAGGCCACGGCCACCACTGGGATCACTAAACAAGCTTCGGCACCAGACACCGTTCCGCGCAAAGCCTCCGTCAGGAGGCTTTGTCGCCTGGGCTACGGGTAAAGCGATGCAGGCCGCTTTCGGTCAACAGATAGTCCAGCTGCACATCCCAGGCCTCGCGCGGCACGGTGGCCACCCGCTGGCAATCATAGGCCACCCCTACCAGCAAGGGCTTGCCATAACGGCGCGGGCGCTGGCGAAAACCCAGGCTGCTGTCGTAAAAACCACCGCCCTGCCCCATGCGATAGCCCTGCTCATCCACCGCCAGCAATGGCACTAGCAATACATCCAGCTTTTCCGCCCGCAAGCAGGGGCCATCAAATTCCACGATGCCGTAACGCGCATGCCGGTACCAGCACCCACTGCCACTCAGGCGGGAAAACCACATGCGCCGGCCACGTGCCGGAATCTGCGGCAGCCACACGCTGGCACCACGCAGCAGGGCCGTGCTGAGCAGGATTTCCACATCCAGCTCCGAACCGGCTGCCAGATAGCCGCCAATACGCCGCCCGCGTTGCAACAAGCGGCTGGCATGGCGGGCAACGGCGCGCATGGCCTGGGCGCGGTAGGTCGGCGTCAGTGCCATGCGCTGACGCCGAATGGCTTTGCGTAGGGCGATCTTGTCGGTGAAGGCAGTGTCTGGAGTTGGCATGGCAGAAGCCTGACAAGATAAACACAAATGAAAACGACCCGGAGCAGAGTGCGCCGGGTCGTGGAAGGGAGACCCCCGCGAGTGTCGTTTGGGCATAATTCGCTTGTACCCTGTTTCCAGGGAGGGCCACCTGCCAGCCACTTCGGGCGCATCCACAAGGAACGCGACACACCCGTGACTCACGCTGGCGACCAAAAGCGAACGCATTGGTACAAAGGAATTGTTTGCCTTCACGAACACCGCAGGGGATAAACTGATCTGGGTGTTGGCCAGTTCCTGTTTGGTGATCAGAAATCAGAACAGGGCTTGCTGGCTTTCGCGTAGTGCCGTATCGGCTGCTTCGCTCATGTTGCGTATTTTACGCTGGAACGAGGCCATTTCCAAGCCCTCTCCCACTTTGGTGCGTAATAAATCATGGGCAATGTTCAGCGCGGCCATGATGGCGATCTTGTCGGCATCCATCACCTTGCCATGCTGCTGGATCAGATCGACCTTGCCTTGCAGCAGCCGGACAGCTTCGAGCAATGTTTCACGCTCGTCCGTGGGCGTACCGATAGTGAAATGGCGACCGAGAAGTTCAATGTCGACCTGTACGATATCGCTCATTCTGCCTCTCCTTCGGCCCGCTCCGGCTCGTCTGCCTTGGGCAGACGCTCCACCAGCGCGGCCACTCGGCTGCGTGTTTCGTTCACGCGGAAATTCAGCTCGGCGTTTTCCTTGAGCGCTTCGGCGAGCGCCTGGGCAAAACGGCCGTTCTGGGTTTCCAGCTCCTTGATGCGGGCGATCAGGGCCTGCACGCGGGATTCGAGGTATTCCAGTTCCTTGTCCATGGCGGCGAGGATAACGGCCAGCCAGTCCAGCGTCAAACCAGACTATGTCTTGCTGTGTCCGGCATGGCACACCATCCACGCCGACAGCGGGAAAACCGCCGCTATCACGTGCTCTTGAGTACCAGCGGCAAGCCGCAGGCGATCAGCGTCACACGCTGGCAATGGGCGGCAATATCCTGGTTTAACCGGCCCAGCAAGTCACCATACTGGCGCGCTACACGGCTCATCGGCATCACGCCCCAGCCGATTTCATTGCTCACCAGCAACAACTGGCCCTGTACTGCATCAATAGCCTCCAGCAGCCATTGCCGCTCCTGCACGAAATCCATTTCATCGAACTGGTCGTCGCTGCGGAAAAAACGCATCAGCCACATGCCCAGGCAGTCCACCAGCAGCAAGCCGTCTTCCTGATCCTGCCCCAGGATCAGTTCGGCCAGGCTACGCTCGGCCTCCAGCACCTGCCAGTGCGCGGGCCTTTGCAGGCGGTGCTGACGTACACGCTCGGCAAATTCAGCATCCCGGATTTCAGCGGTAGCGACATAGCGGACCGGGCCAGCATGCTTGATGGCCAGTTGCTCGGCATAGCGGCTTTTGCCAGAGCGGGCTGCGCCGGTAATCAGGTGGGTCATGAAAGGTGCGCTCCTGAACGCCGGAACGTGGCCGGTCCCGGCAAAACATGATGTAGATGCTGGCTTGTTACTTCAGCGACAAGCCAAGGCGGCGATTATACGGCACATGGCTGCGAAACCCCGGGCATTTGCCGAGAACTGTCTTGATATGCAACAAGCAATGCCGACACCAGCCAGGCATTCAGCTTGCCGCGCCGCGTCCCATGTCTTAGAGTCCCGCTCTAGTCCATGCCAACCAGAGAAATTGCATCATGACCAAGGCCATCGCCCTTCCTGACCACGCTTTCCATGAAGCCGCCCTGCAACGCCAGAATTCGCTGACCAAACCGGCCGGCAGCCTGGGCGTACTGGAAACGGTGGCCTGCCGCTTTGCCGCCTGGCAAGCTCAGACCATTCCCTCCTCCCTGCAACCGGCCATCACCGTATTTGCCGGCGACCACGGCGTAACGGCTGAAGGTGTCTCCGCCTATCCATCCATCGTCACCGGCGAAATGGTAAAGAACTTTGCTGCCGGCGGTGCCGCCATCTGCGTACTGGCGCGCGCCATTTCTGCCCGACTGGAAGTGGTGGATGCAGGCGTGCTCAACCCGCTGCCGGAACTGCCCATCGTGCAGGCCAAGGTTGCTGCCGGCACCGCCAATCTGGCGGTAGAGGCCGCCATGACACGTCAACAGTGTGAAGCGGCCCTGGAAGTGGGCCGCGCCGCTGCCCGCCGTGCCGTGCAACAGGGTGCCAACCTGCTGATTGCCGGCGACATGGGCATTGGCAACACCACCCCGTCTGCGGCACTGATCTGTCGCCTGGCGGGCTACAGCGTGGACAGCATTGTCGGTCGCGGCACCGGCATTGATGATGCCGGCCTTATCAACAAGCGCCGTGCCGTGCAACAGGGGCTGGACCGTCTGCAGGACAAGCAACTGGATGGCACCGAGGTACTGGCCGAACTGGGCGGACTGGAAATTGCTGCCATGGCCGGTTTCTATCTGGAAGGCGCAGCACTGGGTGTACCATCGCTGGTGGATGGCTTCATTGCCAGCGCCGCCGCGCTGTCCGCCCGCGCCATCGACCCGGCGGTTGCGGCCTGGCTGCTGGCCAGCCACTGCTCGGAAGAAACCGGGCACAAACTGGCGCTGGAAGCCCTGCAACTGAGCCCGCTGGTAGCGCTGGGCATGCGCCTGGGCGAAGGCTCCGGTGCCGCCGCCTGCGTACCGCTGCTGCAACTGGCCATCAAGCTGCACGCCGAAATGGCTACCTTTGCCCAAGCTGGCGTCACCGAAAAGGACTGAGGACGCATGAACCCCTATACGCTCACCCTGCTGCGCCACGGCGAGATCGACCATGATGGCAGGCTGATCGGCCACACCGACCTGCCGCTGAATGATCTGGGCTGCGAACAGATGAGCCGCAGTTGGCACAAGCTGAACCAGTTGGCACCCGTCACCAGCATGGCCACCTCGCCGCTGCAGCGCTGCCGCGAGTTTGCTGTGCATCAGGCCCTGCATGGTTCCTTGCCGCTGAAAGTGGATGAGCGTTTTGCCGAGTTCGATTTTGGCGACTGGGACGGCATGTCGCGCGAGGTGCTATCCGGTCAGCATCCGGACTGGGGCAGCCGCGTAGCCGCTGGCGAACTGATTCCGCCAGGCGGTGAAAGCTATGCCGTGTTCCGCACCCGCGTGTTGACGGGGTTCAGCGAGTGGATTCAGATGGCGCGCGGCAGCCACCGGGTACTGGTGTGCCATGGCGGGGTGATTACTGCCTTGCTGGCCGAGCTGCTGGGTACCGAATTTGCCGTGGCCAAGCTGATGACGGTGCAGCGCGGCGGCTTTGCCCAGCTGTCCATCCTGGAGGGTCACCCGGCCTATCTGATGCATCTGGAAAGCCCCGGCGAAGCATGAAACCGACCAGCGCCATCCCCCCGGCCCGCTGGTGGCAGGGTCTGATTCTGGCCATCCAGTTTCTTACCCGCCTGCCTACGCCGCAGCTGCGTACCTTCCACCCGGAGTGGCTGGCCGCCAGTGCGCGCTGGTTTGCCCCGGTTGGTTTGTTGCTGGGCAGCCTGCTCTGGCTGGTGGTGTGGCTGGGTAGCCAACACGACCCCTGGCTGGGCGCACTGGGCGGGCTGCTGCTGTGGATTGCCATAACAGGCGGCCTGCATCTTGACGGTCTGGCCGACCTGAGTGATGCCATGGGTGCCGCGCATCGCTCGCGCGATCGCTTTCTTGAGGTACTGAAAGACCCGCATGTAGGTAGCTTTGGTGTGATTGCGCTGGTCTGCGCCATCTGCAGCAAACTGGTATTGCTGATGCTGCTGGCCAGGCAGCCGGCACTGCTGGCCGGCCTGCTGTTGCTACCGGCCTGGGCGCGGCTGTTTGCGCTGTTCTGGTCGGCCACGCTGCCCGCGCTGGCCCCCGGCAGCGGCGAGCGCTTTGCCGGACAAGCACAATGGCTGGTACAGGGCATCAGCCTGCTGGTTTTGCTTGGCCTATCCTGGTGGCTGGCCCCTGCGCTATTGCTGGCCCCGCTGACTGGTCTGCTGTGGCGCGCCTGGCTCAAACACAAGCTGGGCGGCATGACCGGCGACTGCCTGGGTGCGGGTATCGAAATCTGCGAACTCCTGCTGCTGGGCCTGCTCTTGCTCCCCATTCACCGCTGAGCGCGCGGTAAAAGACCTGTCATCCTGCTGTCACAGCCTGGTGATGTCGTTGCCGGATACTGCCGACATCGGTACAGGGAGATTCGCGCATGCAGCTGGATATCTCGCACGACCTGGCACGGCTGGACCGCGCCATGATTCTGGATTTCCTCACCACCCGGGCGCATTGGGCCGCCGGTATGGATGCAGCCCTGCTGGAACGGGCAATCCGGCATTCGCTGATCATCGCCGCCTATCACCAGCACCGGCAGATCGGTTTTGCCCGGGTGATTACCGACTACGCCAGCTTTGCCTATCTGTCCGATGTGTTCGTGCTGCCCGACTGGCGTGGCCACGGCGTGGGACAGGCGATGATACGCGCCGCCATCGCCCATCCCCAGTTACAGCAGCTGCGCCGTTTTTTGCTGGTTTCACGCGATGCCCGCGGCTTTTACCGCCAGTTGGGCTTCACTCCCTTACAGCACGGTGAGCGCTATATGGAACTGCAGCGCGATGCTGCCGCTTCTGCTGGGTGGCACTGGCCATTTAGCCGTCGTAGCCGTCCCGCCACCGCACAGACGGTTGCCTGATCAGGGCAGCAGGTCGGCCCGCGCACCGGGATGCTGCTTGAGCACGCTCCAGGGCAGCACGCTCCACTCCGGGTATTCGCAGGCCCGCGCCACACGGGCAAAGGACGGCCCCAGCGTCAGCCCCTGCGGCGTGGCATACCAGCTGACAAACTGCCATACCTGCGGATCGCGGTAATCACACTCATCTTCCGTGCCCGGCTTGGTCTGTGTCGGGTACAGGCGGGTCATGGTATGCACCAGCCACGGTGCCAGTATCTGCTCCTCGTATTGGTAGTCTGCCCGCTCGCCACCGGCCTTGCGCGCCAGCTGCGGCTTGCCCTTGCCGACCCACAGCAAGTCTTCCAGTTGCAGTTGCTTGCCGCTGGCCACGTCCAGCGTCAGCGGATTGTCGCCAAAATCCGGGTGGGCCCCACCGCAGTAATAGCTGGTGAAAATGCTCACGCTAAACAGCTTGTTGCCCAGCAGATGCGGCGTGACCGTCTGCTCGAAGTCGGCCCCGGCAGTGCGCGTACCGCCCAGCTGACAGTCAAAATAACTGGCCACTTCCTGCCACTGGCGCTCCGCCAGCACCTGATTGAGCCGCTGCAGGCTGGCGGCCGGATAGCCATCTTGCACGCGGAACAGGCGGATCTTGCTGACTGGCTCATCCCACCACTGCAGGGTGTGGCCCTGCACCCGCTCGCGCTTGCCGGGCTTGAGCTGCAGATCCATCAGCCGCACGTAGTCGTAAGCAGAGCGCTGGCGCACCGGATTGAGCGCCGTATCACTGCTGGCTGGCCACTGCGCCTGCACATAGGGTGTCAGACTGACCGGCACCGGCTTGCTGGCCTTGGGACCATGCCACTCGCCAGCCCAGCCACTGCCTTGTGACCGCAGGGTGATGTCATTGCGCTGCTCGTCATACTGCAGGTTTTCGCCCAGTTGCAGGCTGCCATCGGCCTGTTGCTTGCCGGAAAGGGCAAGATCACGGTGATGCTTGCGATAGAAATAACGCCCTTCCACCTGGCCATCCTGCGCAATATCCAGCTCCATCACCACCGCCGCAGCCCCCACTCGCCCCTGGAATAGCTGTGGTGCCGCCAGCACACCCTGCGCAAGGGCCAGCAATAGCCAGCCACTAAAGCGGTGCATCATGTCATCTCCTCCCTTCCAACAAAACAGCACCACACCACAATGGTACGGCGCAGCAAGTAGAGCACAAAAAACAGCATATTGCTTGCCACCTGCCCGCCGCCGCCATGTATATGGGAAAAATCCTGCGGACTCTGGCGGCTGACTTACCGTTCAAGCCCCCCTACCGAGGCCGCAAAACATCCACAATCACCACAGCCTAGCAATAGCAGTGCCGCAGGCGGGACGACAGCGTTGCCAAACCAGCCTGCTTACGCTACAGATTAAAGCAAGCCACACTGCGACCACGCCCCCCGAATAGGGGATGGCACACAAGGGAATCAGGACATGAGTCTGCCGGGTAATTATCTGGATGGCCGCAGCCATGCCGGCAAGGCCGTGATGCTGCAGCGCGATGCCCATCATTTGGTATTTACCGATGGCGTACATACCCGCCGCTACCTGGCACACGCAGTAACCTTTCAGGCTGGTGCATCCGGCCTGCCAGACCAGTTGCAGCTTCCGGATGGCGGCGTGATCGAAGTGGCCAGTGCCTATGGCTGCCAGCAACTCACCCAGCGCCTGCCACTAGCGGCCAGGCTGCTGGAGTGGCTGCAACAAGGCTGGCCCTGGCTGCGGCTGCTGTTGATTGTGTTGGTCGCAAGCATGCTGTGGATGGGCTACCGTGATGGTCTGCCCTGGCTGGCTGGCGAAGCCGCCCGCCGTACACCGGCAGCTGTCGAGCAAACCATGGCCACGGCAACCCTGACCTTGCTGGAGAAAACCAGCACGTTGCGCCCGTCTCAGCTGTCCCCGGCCCGCCAGGAAGCCTTGCAGCAACTGCTGCTGCAGGCCGCCCCCGGCACCAGCCGCTACCATTACCAGCTGCGGCTGCTGGATGCGCGCGAACTCGGCCCGGATCTCATTCCGTTACCGGCTGGCTTGGTGGTGATGACCGACCAACTGGTGCGGCAGGCCAAAAGCGATGATGAACTGTTTGCCATGCTGGCCCATGCGGTTGGTCATGTTGAAGCAAGACACGGTCTGCGCGGACTGATCCGGACCGGTGGGCTATCGCTGGCCGTCAGCCTGTTTACCGGTGACACCAGCACCCTGCAGGCCGTGGCTCCCATCATGCTGGCCGACATGAAATACAGTGCCGACTTCGAACACGAAGCCGACATCTACATGCACCGGACTCTCGCCGCACGTGGCCTGTCCCCCTGTTTGTCCGCCGCCTTGCTGGCCAGGCTGGATGGCCCGGAGCACGCTGCGGTCAGCCTGCTTTCCGCCCATCCTAGCGACCCCGATGCCGCCAGGCAATGCCCGCAGGCTGCTGCCGGCTAGTGCAGCTCCTGCCGGTGCTGCCACCAGCGCCAGCGCAGGCGCATGTCGTACCACACCGGGCGCAAGCCCAGACCAAACAGCAACAAGGCCAGCGGCAGGGTGAAGGCATAGCCCAGATGCTTGAATCCCAATGCCCCCACCACACCACCCAGGAAGAAGGCAGACAGGATCATGCAATACACCCATAGCCGGCTGCGATTGGATTTGATGTCCTTGATCTTGGAGCTGTGCAGATGGTTGTAGTAACTCATCTTGGTCAGCTCGATGCCGATGTCGGTGGCAATCCCGGTCATGTGGGTGGAGCGCAGCAGGCCACCAGACAGCTTGGTGACGATGGTGTTGTGCATGCCCATGATGAAGCACAGCAGCATCACGGTGGGCGGGGTGAACAGGCCCTTGTGGCTGGCCAGCCCGGCACCCAGCAGACCGAACAGCAGCAGCAGGACAGCTTCCTCCATCATGGATACGCCATAGCCACCACGCAGGCGCTGTCGCCTGGCCCACAGGATCAGCCAGGTGGAGTGCATGGCACCACCAATGAAACACAGCAACATCACCAGCATGGACAGCGACAGGCGGATTTCCCCCAACGCCAGATCATCAGCCATACCGGACACGATGCCGGATACATGCGAGGTATAACGGTGTACTGCCAGAAAACCGCCAGCATTCAGTGCGCCAGCGATGAAAGCCATGGAGCCGCCCAGCTGGCGCAACACGCGGTCATTGAAAGAGCCGCGGTCCAGCAGGCGGGTGATATTGCTTGAGCGTCGGGACATAGCGAACCATGAAAAAACGGCAAGGCGGGACACCCCGCCATTGCCGTTCATCATCCATCCAGCACCGGCTTGCTGACAAGCCTGATTTCCGCCGCTCTTGCGACAGCGCAAGGCCTCAGTGACAGGCCTGCAGCGCAATGCCCGGGGTCAGGCGCTTTTGCAGCGCTTGCAGACGCTCGGCCTGCTGCGCGTCCAGCGCCTTGAAGCTGAGCACCGTTGCGGCAGATTTCTGCCCCTTCTGCTCGATGGCCACCTTGTCAAAACCCGCTGCCTTCACCCGTGCCAGCATGGCCTTGGCCGCAGCTTCCTGGCCGAACAGGCCAAGCGACACACTACCCTTGAACTCCGCGCTATGCACGATGTAGTTGTCAAAACCCTTGTCTTTCAGCTCGGCGGACAGGGTCTGGGTTTCAGACTGGGTGGCCAGCGGCGGGTGATACACCCAGAACTTGCCATTGCCCTTCACCTCGCCCTTGCTACTTTCCACCATCTGCTCGGCCTTCAGCTTCAGGCCGGGTAAGCCACCCTTCACCCGGGCCAGCAGCTTGGCATCCAGTGTTCCCCAGTCATAGCAGGCCAGCGCCTTGGCCGGCTCGGCTTTGGCGGCTTCCGGTTTGGGCTTGTCAGCGGCTTTCTCTGCAGGTTTGGTTTCTACCGTTTTTTTGATCTCGGACTTGGCCACAGGTACCGAAGCGTCCACCTTGGCAGGTTTGACTGCCGCCGGCTGAGATGCCGTCTTGCCCAGGTCTTCCGGCTTCAACGCCTCGGTTTGGGGCATGGAGGCCACCACCTTCAGCGGCGCACTGGCATCGGCCTGCGGGGCGGAGGCGGGCTGCCAGTCAGGCGGCAGCAGCTTGACCTGCTCAGGGCTGATCTCCTGGGCGTGCACATCGGCAGGCGGGCGTTGCTTGAACGCGCCATAACCGGCCACCGCCAGATTGAGCACCACAATCAGTACCAGAAACCACTTCATGATTCGCACGCCACTCTCAAGAGTCCCATCAGCACGAGATTATCCACGATCGTCGCCGGTACGGCGAGTTGCGTGGCAATGGAGGCCGCATCGCCACCGGTCAGCAGCACGTGGGGCCGGGCGCGACCGGTATGGCAGGCCAATTGCCGGCACATGCGCTCAATCGCACCGCACTGCGCGGCCAGCACGCCGCTGGCCAGTGCATCCTCGGTCCCCTGCGGAAAGGTTTGTACGGTACCGGCCAGGCGGTCCAGCTGGGCGGTACCTTGCGCCAGGCTGCGCAGCATCAGCGCCTGACCGGGCAGGATCAGCCCACCCAGATAATCGCCCTCAGCGGTCAGTGCTTCCACGGTAAGCGCAGTACCGGCGCACGCCACTACCACGTCATCAGCGCAGAGCTGGCGTGCTGCCAGCACGGCCAGCCAGCGGTCTGCCCCCTGCTCGGCAGGGTTACGGTAGTGGTTGCGCACATCGGCAAAGCTGGTGGCAGAACGTACCCACTGCACCACTCCGGGGGCGGCCTGACTGATGGCTTCAACCACTGCCGGTCCTGCTACCGAAGCCGCGTGAACACTGCAAATGGGCCAGCCGGCCCATTGACTGGCCAGCGTGGCAATCTGCTCATGTGTCACAGCGCCCTGAGCCACCCAGCCCTGCCCGTCATGCACGCCCCATTTGAGCCGGCTGTTGCCGGCATCCAGCAGCAGCCTCATGAGCGGCTCCGCAGACTGACTTCACCGGCATGGAAGATGCGCAGGCTGCCATCTGCGGTTTCCACCTGCAAGGCTCCGCTTTCCGCCACACCGCGCGCAATACCATCTACCGGCTCGCCGTGGGAAAAACTCAGTCGTACCGGTGCATTTTCATGGCTGGAGCAACGCATCCAGTCATCGCGGAATGCCGCAAAACCTTCGCGGTTGAAGGTCTCCAGCACCACCGCCAGTTCGCTGAGCAAGGCTGCCAGCAACTGGTTGCGCCCCAGCCGGATCCCCGCCTCGGCCAGCGAGGCCACCGGCTGATCCACTTCGCCCGGGCTGTCCAGATTCAAGCCTATGCCGATGACCACAGCGGCCGGGCCGAGTGCATCGCCGGATAGCTCGATCAGGATGCCTGCCAGCTTGCGGCCATTGAGCAGCACATCATTCGGCCACTTGAGTTGTACCGGCACCGCCAGCTGGTGCAGGGCGCGGGCCAGC